>JAKAFO010000104.1 GCA_021819735.1 Deltaproteobacteria bacterium | reverse complement strand
TAATGGGCTGTAGCAAGGCAGCATGGGGCACCCCTTTAAGGCTGGTGGTATGACCAGACTACCAACGGCCCATCAACAATGTCAACATCATGATGAAAGGATCGCTCGAGGATCTTCAGCGATGGCCCATTAAATCGGACTATGAGCAAGTCGCGATGGTCTCATCGATGACCTTAATAATGGGCAGACTGGTTTCCAGTTTCATCTTCAAGATGATGTCCCGCCGCTTGTTCAAAGACTTGGCGAATCCGATTGCCTCGGCCATGAGCTGATCTAGCGGGCAGGCCTTCCTTATAATATGGTAGGATTCACACTCGGCGGCCGTGAGCCGGCGGCCGGTGTACTCCATCTCTTCGAGCAGGTGCATGGGCAAAACCCGTTTGCTGAAAGCCAAGAAGACCTGCCCCAGGGGAATACCCAGGTCCACTTCGGGCAGGCAAAGCCACCCGCGATCCGAACGCATGTAACGAAAGTCGTGGGCGAACGATAAGAATGCGCCGCCGGCGAAGGCATGGCCGTTCAAGGCCGCGATGGTGGGCATAGGGAAGGTGAGCACCCGGCGAAAGAGCGTAAACATGGTGCAGCGGAAACGGTCCATCAATCCCACGCCCTCCTTCTGAAGGGCCGGGAGCAGCCAATCCAGGTCGATGCCGTTGGACCAGATTTTGTCGTGGGCGCTGGTGGTTACCAGTGCATTGACTTTGCTCTCGGCTTCGATTTCGTCCAAGACCGTTAAAAAGGCCTTTAGGGAGTCGAAATTGAACCGGTTCTCGCCATTGTTCATGGTCAAGACCGCCACATTGTCATTCACTACATACTCATACATGCCCATGGTCTATCCTTTCTCATTATGTTTGAAGGCGAGCGCAAAATCGATCAATTCAGGAAAAAAGGATAAAAAGTCTTCTTGGAGGCCCTTATAGTTGACCTGGATATCGCTGATAGCGCCCAAGAACCGTTCACCCTGGGTCAAGCGGCCGGCAATTCGATCCAGGGCGACAGCTACCTTATTAAGATCCTGGTAGCTGCCCAGCCAGTCGTACGAAACCATCCGACTTAAGACCTGCTCCGCGGCATCGGGCAGAAAGGCGCGGTGCGCTTGCAGGTCGGCATAGACGCGCCCGACAAAAACCGGCAGGGGTTCACCGGAAAATCGGTGCCAGCTCAGGGCCAAAAAATGATCGTAACACACATCCACCATGATGCCGGCAAAACGGCGCCATTGAGGCGCGATACGGTTGCGGCTGGCGCGTGTATAGCGGTGGGCATCGGAAAAACTGTCAATCTTGCGGTGAAATCGGATCGCATCCTGAATGCCTCGGTCGTAGGCGTTGATGGCAGCCCCCTTAACGAAGTCCCCCAGCAAATGGCCGGCCAGAGAATCATTGGCTGCATCGGCAAGATAGAGATGGGCGAGAAAATTCATTTTGCTTTCCGACATTTCTGCGGGTCTTTTTCAATGACGCTTCACATCCCGGCCCTTTTCCAAGGCCGCGATCCGAAGATAGTCTTAGCCGCGGCGGAGGGTTCAAATCAACCGCTTTTTTCTCGACCAACAGGCCGGCCTCAACCTCGAACAAGGAAGCTTTACGGTTTGAACGGACGCGTGTTATGGCATTCCAAGCTATGGCCGCCAGAGACAACAGAAACCTTTTCAGCGCGGGAGGTCGCCCATGACCCTTTACACCATCCACCCCATCGTGATGGGTACCAAACTCTTCGACCAATCCATGATGACCTACCAGTATGGCCAGGGCAAACCCTTCACGATCCCCATCTACTGCTGGTATCTCGAGGGAGAGGGACGCAAGGTGCTGGTGGATACCGGTGAATTGAATCCCATCCAATCCCCGGACCGCGAAAGCGCCATCGGCGGCAAAATTTACACCTTCGAGCAGGGCTTGGCCCGATGGGATCTAAAACCCGAGCAGATCGACATAGTCATCCACACCCACCTGCACAATGACCATTGCGAGAACGATTACAAATGCAGTCATGCAGACATTTACGTACACGAAAAGGAGCTGATCCAAATCCACGCCCCCCACCCTCTGGATTATCGCTACCTGGAAGATTACATCAGCGAGGTGGAAGAAAACGGGCAGGTTCATCCGGTAACCGGCGACACCGAAATTCTCCCCGGCATCGATGTTCTCCACACGCCGGCCCACACGCCCGGAGGACTTTCCGTGGCGGTGGCCACCCCCAAAGGCAGAGCCATCATCACCGGCTTTTGCACCATCGATCAGAATTTTTACCCGCCCAAGGAGATCAAAGCCATGGAGATGGAAGTGATCCCCCCCGGCACGCATGTCAATGCATACGAGGCTTACGACATCCTGGTAAGGATCAAGGCCATGGCCGACATCCTCATTCCCCTGCACGAACCGCGCTTTGCTTCCGTGGATACGATCGGACTGGTTTAGGAAGGAAGTGACGTTAATCCATCAGAAGAAAAAGAGGCAAAAAAAAGGGGCCGGCTGTAAGCCGACCCCATCTTTTTTGTGGTGCCGAAGGGGAGACTCGAACTCCCACGAGGGAACCCCCACTAGACCCTGAACCTAGCGCGTCTACCAGTTCCGCCACTTCGGCACGGAGTTTCCGCATGCGCTTTAAAAAGTTGATTTCACGCGGAAGATGCATTAGATATATGGATTCATTTTGGGTGTCAAGACTAAATTGTGCTGTTTTGAAAGATCATTATGGACATTGTCAGAGACTTAGCCGAGATCAAAAATCCACTTCCGAAAGCCGTAATCACCATCGGCAATTTCGATGGCGTTCATATCGGCCATCAGGCTCTTTTTCACACGGTCATCGAAAAAGCCGACGCGTTGCAAGGCACGGCCGTGGCCATGACCTTCGACCCGCACCCCATGAGGGTGCTGTCGCCCAATGGTCATCCCCCCATGATCACCATGCCCGATCAAAAAGCCGAGCTGATCGCCAAAGCGGGCATCGACGTTTTGATCTGCATTCCTTTTACACGCGAGTTCGCTACGATCTCGGCCCGGGGGTTCGTGGAAGATTTGCTGCTTCGCCACCTGGGCATGCGCGCCATAGTCGTGGGCAACGATTACTCCTTCGGCCGCAACCGCGAGGGCAACTTGCCTCTGTTGCAGCAATGGTCCAAGGAATTGGATTTTGAAGTATTGGTGGTCGATTGGATTCAAGGGGCCAACGGAAATGCCCAGCGTATCAGCAGCACGCATATTCGCGAGCTGGTTATGGGCGGCCAGATGGAAGATGCCAAACGCATGCTGGGACGCCACTATCAAATTCATGGCACCGTGGCCGGAGGCCGCAATCGAGGCGGACGCCTCTTGGGCTTTCCAACGGCCAACATCCATCTCCAGGATGAGCTGTGCCCCAAGCAGGGCATTTATGCCGTGACCGTGGAGCATGGTGGGCAAACCTATAAAGGCGTGGCCAATATCGGCTACAGCCCCACTTTCGACGACCATCTGTTCACGGTGGAAGTGCACATTCTGGATTTCAACAAAAACATCTACAACGACCCCATTCGCGTCAATTTCATCCAGCGGTTGCGCGACGAAATAAAATTTAACGGCATAGAGGCCCTGGCTACCCAGATCCATAAAGACGTGGCCCATGCTCGCGAGATTTTAAGCAACCTCTAAATTCCCGATACTTGGCCGATATGTCCAAAAAGATTATAATTTCTTTGCTGGTAGGCGCGCTGATGTCCGTGGCCACCCTCTACCTGGCCTTTCGCAACGTCCCGCTGGCGGAGCTGGCCGCTTACTTGGGGAGCATCTCTTATCTCTGGCTCATACCATCGACCGGCCTGGTGGTGCTGGCATTTCTACTGCGCGCGTATCGCTGGCGATTGATTCTGAAGAGCGCAAAGAGCGTCGGCTTCTGGGATGCATACCATCCTTTGATGATTGGTTTCATGATCAACTGCATTCTGCCGGGACGGGTGGGAGAAATTGCCCGGCCGGCAATTATAAAAAAGGAACAAGCGGTACCTTTCAGCGCCGGCATTGCCACTGTGGCCGCCGAACGGATCTTCGACATGCTGGTCCTGATCGCCCTGTTGGCCGCGGTCTTCACCACGGTCACCCGCCAACCGGATCTGGATATCGACTTCGGCGGTTGGCACTTGAACAGCCAGGTTCTACAGACGGCAGCCTGGGCCATGATTCGGCTCGCCATCGTATTGCTGATCGGCCTGGCCGGCCTGGCATTTTCCGTAACCCGGCGCTGGATTGTGCGCACCATCGAAGCACTCTTTGCCCAGATCGGCAGGATCGTTCCCGCCCTGAAATCGCGGGCGGAAAAAGCAGGCCGCCTCCTCGCCGGGATGGTGGAAGGTTTCGCCGTGGGCTTGGGCCTGGTGGCACACCCCCGCCGCGCCATGGCTTGCTTGGGATTGACCGTTCTGATCTGGTCCGTCTCGGCGCTCTCGTATTGGACCTTTTCTTTTGGATGCCCCGGCATCCATATTTCTTATATCGAGATGGCCACGGTCATGGTAGTGGTCTGTTTTTTCATTGCATTACCATCGGCTCCCGGGTTCTGGGGGCTATGGGAGGCAGGCGGCGTTTTTGCGCTGGCACTCTTCGGCGTGTCCGCCAAGGATGCCGCCGGGTTCACGCTGGTCAACCACGCGGTGCAGATGTTTCCTGTGATTTTGCTCGGGCTGCTCTCCGCCCTGATCACCAGCGTCAATATCTGGCAACTCACGTATGGGGAAAAGAAAAACGCCCCGGACGCCAAAGAAGCCCAAAGGAGTGTCATTCATGAGCCTTCTTGATATTTTAACTTTTCCGGACGAATTTCTAAAAAACCCGGTTCGTCCCGTGGAGAATATCGACGGTTCCCTGCAAACCATCATCAATCAGATGGCCGAAACCATGTATCACGCACCGGGCGTGGGGTTGGCCGCCATACAGGTGGGACTTAATAAAAGTCTGCTGGTGTATGATATCGCCCCCCAGGAAGAGGGCAAGGATCTGCATGTTTTGATCAACCCGAAAATCATCGCCCAGGAGGGGCAGATCATCTCCGAAAACGAGGGGTGCTTGAGCGTTCCCGATTACCGGGCTGATGTGCCCCGGGCGGCCCGCATTCTGGTGGAGGGAGTGGACCGGGAGGGCAAACCGCTGCGTTTCGAAGCCGATGGCATGCTGGCCATCGTGCTGCAGCACGAAATCGATCACCTCAACGGTACACTTTTCATCGACCGCATCAGCGCCCTGAAACGGCAGATGTACACCCGCCGCGTTAAAAAACAGCTCAAACACCAGGGGGAATAGACGTGCAGCCCACCGTGGTTTTCATGGGCACGCCGGATTTCGCGGTGCCTCCTTTGGAGCTGCTGCACGCCTCCGGTTTTCAGATTCAATTGGTGGTCACTCAACCGGATCGCCCCAAAGGCCGCGGCCGCGGCGTGGCGCCCCCTCCCGTCAAGGAAGCCGCTTTGCGGCTGGGATGCCCGATCGCCCAACCGCCCAAGGTGCGCAATCCTGAGTTTGTAGCCCGGTTAGAGGCCATTGCTCCCGATTTCCTGGTGGTGGTGGCCTTCGGACAAATCCTGCCGCAGACGATCTTGCAGATTCCAAAGGGCGGCCCCATCAACATACACGGCTCATTGCTGCCAAAGTACAGGGGCCCGGCCCCCATTCAATGGGCTATTCTCAGGGGCGAACGCCGGACCGGAATCACCACGATGCTCATGGATGTGGGCATAGACACCGGTGATATTTTGTTACAACGTGTCATCGACATTAGCGAAGATGAAAATGCCGACCAACTGCATCACCGATTGGCAAATATGGGTGCCGAGATGATTGTTGAAACCTTGCACCGCTTGCGCCAGGGCACCCTCTTTCCCCACGCCCAGAAACACGACGACGCCACTTATGCGCCCATGCTGAAAAAAGAAGATGGCCGCATCCCATGGAAGCAATCGGCCGACCGTCTGGATGCCCTCATCCGTGCCATGACCCCTTGGCCCGGCGCTTTTTGCTTCTGGGGAGAGAAGCGCTTAAAAATCATCCAGGCCCGTGCCTATTGCGATGTGGTCCACCATGAGGCGCCGGGTACGGTGGTGGCCGGCTTTCCGGATGAACTGCGTGTGGCCACCGGTCAAGGCATTCTTCTCGTCCAACAGATTCAAGTAGACTCCGGCAAACGCATGCCGGTGAAAGATTTTCTGCGCGGTCACGCCCTTGTACCGGGCAGCGTGTTAAGTTAACAAATTGGCTACAAAATAGAATTTTAAAAATAATAAATTAAAGTATGACTTGAACGATCTATAATGGATCATCCATGAGTTCCGCCCGCCAGATCGCCTTCGACCTCCTGCGCCAGGTTCAAGATGGCAGTTATCCCTTGGACCATTGGCTGGATCAGGCCGAACCGCTTCTCAAAGCTTTGTCACGTGCAGACCGCGCGCTGGTGCATGCGCTGGTTTACGGCACCTTGCGCTGGCAGGGACGGTTGGATTTCATCATCGACCACCTGGCCGACAAGCCGGGCAAAATCGATCCGCGCGCACGCATTATCCTGCGCCTGGCGCTATTTCAACTGTACCACATGGATCGAATCCCCGAATCGGCCGCGGTACATAGCGCTGTTGAATTGGCTAAAAAAAATCGGATGCAATGGGCCACAGGCTTCGTCAACGGCCTGCTGCGCCGTGCCGCCAAGCGCCCACCGCTTCCATGGCCCGATGTTACGAAGACACCCGATCTGGCCTTATCCGTCAATTTTTCTTTTCCCCGCTGGCTGACGGCGCGCTGGTTGGAACGCTGGCGTCCGGATGAAGTCCAATGCCTATGCGAAGCCATCAATGCAGTGCCCGCCATTACCTTACGCACCAATACGCTGAAAACCGATCGCACGTCGCTCATAGCGGCCATTCAGGAAGAGGCCGCCAATATCCGGCCCACAGCATATGCCCCCGAAGGCATCACCCTCTCCGCCCTGGCCAGCCCCATCCCCCAGTGGCCCTCTTTTCAACACGGATGGTTTCAGGTCCAGGACGAAGCGGCCCAACTGGTGGTTCATATGCTGGCCCCCCAACCCGGAGAAACGATATGGGATGCTTGCGCCGGGCTTGGCACGAAAACCGCGCACATCGCCCAGCTCATGAACAACCAGGGGCGCCTGTTGGCTAGCGACCGGAGTGCCGCCAAACTCAAACGGCTGGGCCATGAAATGCAGCGACTGGGGGTCACCATTGCGAGCACCCAGAAGTTGGACTTGATCGTGGAAGAACCTTCTGACCTGCCTGTCTTCGACCGGATTTTAGTGGACGCCCCCTGTTCAGGCCTCGGTGTCCTACAAAAAAATCCCGACGGCAAGTGGCGGGGGTCCGCCCATGCGCTGGGAAAATATCAACATCGTCAGATTGCCCTGCTGGCCCGTGCCGCCCTGCATCTGCGGCCGGGGGGAGTTCTGGTCTATGCGGTTTGCAGTTTCGAGCCCGAGGAAAACGGGGCGGTTACGAAAGCCTTTTTGCAAAACCACCCTGATTTTGCTATACATCATTGCGACATGAGAGCGGCCGCCGCTTCACAACCCGCACTACTGACTCCCGAGGGGTGGCTGAGCACCCTTCCCCATCGACACCGGATGGATGGCTTTTTTGCGGCGGCCTTCACCAAGCGACACTGACGCATAGGCGCATCCACGATGCGCTGATCGATAAATTGAACGATATCTTTTATTTTTTGATACACATTAAAAGCGGAACAAGAACCTGAACAAAGCCTGGGAACTCGCCTATGCCAGTTTATGATTACACGGCCCTGGACGCCAAAGGTAAGAATATCAACGGCATCATCGACGCCGATGGCGAAGCCGCCGCCCGACAGAAGATTCGCGCCGCGGGTCACTATCCCGTCAGCCTGCGCTTGATGAAGAGCAGCGGCGGCGAAAAAGTCGAGGGGCGACAACGCTTCGACCTGTCTCAGCTTTTCACCCGCATTCGGCCGGCGGAAGTCTGCATTATGACCCGTCAACTGGCCACCCTTATCGGCGCGGGCTTTCCCCTGGTTTCGGCCCTGGAGTCTTTATCGGCCCAAATCGGCAGCCCTGGTTTAAAAAAAATCATCGCCAGCATCAAAGGCACGGTCGTCGAGGGCAGTACTTTCGCCAATGCGCTGGCCAAATATCCCAATGCCTTCTCGCCGATCTATATCAATATGGTTTCCTCGGGGGAATCATCAGGAACCTTGGAGATCGTGCTGGAGCGGCTAGCCGATATGACCGAAAAGCAGGAAGCACTCAAGGCGAAAATGTTCACCGCCATGATCTATCCGCTTTGCATCATGTGCATCAGCGCGCTGATTGTGTCGCTCCTGCTGGTCTATGTGACCCCCAAAATCATGTCCATGTTCGACAACATGAAACAAGAACTGCCATTGCCCACGCAAATCCTGGTCGGCACCAGCGATCTGTTCAAATCTTACTGGTGGGTCCTGGTGATTCTGATCATCGCCTTGCTGTTCGCCATGCGGGCCATCTACCGCAACGAAAAGGGCCGCCGCTGGATCGATACCAAATCTTTAAAGCTTCCCCTTTTTGGTTCCCTGGTCCGCCGGTTCACCGCCGTTCAATTCGCCCGTACCCTGGGCTCCTTGCTGGACAACGGCGTCTCCATGCTGCCGGCCCTGGGAATCGTTCAAAACATCGTGGGCAACGTTTTTATCGCCCGGGTGGTGGCCGACGGCGCCACGGAGGTGAGCAAGGGGCAAGGATTGGGCAAAGCCTTGGATGTGAAAAAGGCCTTCCCGCCCATGGCCATCCAGATGATTCAAGTCGGCGAACAAAGCGGCAATCTGGAAGAAATGCTCAACAAGATCGCCGATGTTTTCGAAAAAGAGGTGGAAACCACCGTCATGCGGTTGACCGCCTTGGTGGAGCCGATCATGTTGATGATTATGGCCAGCATCGTGTTTTTTATCGTACTAGCCATCTGTTTGCCGATCTTCGAGATGAATCAGTTGGTGAGGTAGAAAAGCGTCTCTTTTCTTACAGGGAAATAGAAGCATACTTTTAGGTATTCCCTAATTCAGCCACAAGGTGGTTGAAAGTTCGGGTCGTTCGACGTAAGATTCCTGCCGGTGAACAAGTAACGGCTTTTATACCGGCGTATTACGCAATCGATGGAGGATGAAGACAAGCGATGAAATCAATTTCCAAGCGCGGCAACAACCAAGGTTTCACACTGATCGAACTTCTCGTGGTGCTGCTCATACTCGGCTTGCTGGTGGGTATCGTCGGTCCGCGCGTGATCGGACACGGGGATGACGCCAAAGTCAGCGCCGCCAAAATACAGATCGAAAGCATCAGTTCCGCCCTTAAAATGTATAAGCTGGACAACGGACACTATCCCAGCACCGAACAAGGCTTGGAAGCCCTGGTGACGCAACCCCAATCGGGCGATATCCCCAAGAAGTGGCGCAAAGGCGGCTATCTCGAGGGTAAAGTACCCAAAGATCCCTGGATGAACGATTATATCTACATGTCTCCCGGCTCCCATGGGGATTTCGATCTGCTCTCCTATGGTGCCGACGGTGTGGCCGGCGGAGAAGAGTACAACAAGGACATCACCAACTGGGAGAGTGAATAAACGGCTTACCCACCATGTCCAAAACGGGACACTTCCATAACGGCGGCAAAGGCTTCACGCTGATCGAATTGATGGTGGTTATGCTGTTGATCACCATCATGCTGGGAGTGACGATCCCGCGCCTGGATACTTCTCTGTTGCAAGATCCCCGCAAAAAAACCACCCGATGGCTGATCAACACGGTCAGCGCCCTGCGCGCGGCGGCCACGGAAAAACAGAAGAGCCAGACCCTGGTCGTCAACGTGGATGAGAACCGGTTGTGGGTCACGGACGCGGAAATGGACGATGAGGCCCAAACGGAGGCGGAGGAAAAAGCATTCGCCCTGCCGGGCGGCATGCGCATCATGGAGGTCCAGTTTTCAGGCAAAGAGAGCGTCGGTTCCGGCAACGCCCTGATCACCTTTTATCCCGGCGGTTATTCGGATCAGGCGGCCATCAACATAGAAGGCGCCGATGCCGAACGCTTTGCCTATAAGGTCGAGCCGCTGCTGCCGCGAATCAAAGTGGTGGATAAATGGATCAGCTATTGACCGGTTTTACGGCAGATACACGCCCTGCCCGGGATATGTCCTCGTATGGCTTCACTTTAATCGAAGTGCTGGTGGCTATCTCCATCCTGGTGATCGCCATGACCAGCGTCTATCGGTTGCAGGGCGACACCTTCCGCATGAGCGGGAGTGCCCGCTTTTACACCTTGGCGCCCATGCTGGCCAAAAGCAAGCTTTCGGAAATGGAAATCCAGGGTTTTAAAAATGCGGGCGACGGCGCCGGCGACTTCGGACAAGCGTATCCCGGATTTACCTGGAACGTGCGCATGGAAGAGATGCAATCCGAACTTCTGAAAGATCGAAAATATCACCTGATCAAAATCGATCTAACCATCAGCCAGGACGAAGATTTAAGCTATGCTTTGCGGACCTACCGCTTTTATGTGGATTAGGCCGCGCTGCGGCCGCTCGCACGCCAACGGGTTCACGCTTTTGGAAATCCTGGTGGCCATGTCCATCTTCGCCATTGTGACGACGCTGATCTTCGGCACCTTCGAAGGCGTATTTTCCAGCGCCGACCATGTCACCAAATCAAGCGCCATTTACGAAATGGCCGATGCCTGCCTGGGACGCATCACCACGGATCTGCGTGCCATTCACGTCATGCAAACGCCGCGTTACAAAAAACCGGATATGGACTCCGAGCCGGACATTTATCGCGTGGAGGCCAAAAACGAAACCTTGGGCGGCGAGACCTTTACCCAGATGCGTTTTACTTCCCTGGCCCACCTGCCCACGGGCGGCCGCTTCGCCGAAGGCATCGCCGAAATCGTTTACTATGCCCAGGAAGAGGAAAACGATGTTTACGTGCTTCGACGCGCGGATAACCTCTACCCCTACCCAGAAGATTTCGAGCCCAAGGAGACCGATCCGATCCTTTGCGAACAAGTGCTCTCCTTCAAGCTGCTCTTTTTCGACAAGGAAGGCCGCGAGCAGGAAGAGTGGAATTCGGAGGACGACGACTATGAGTACAGCACGCCGGCCGCCGTCAAGGTGGAATTGAAGATCGGCGACCCTGAGAGCCCCTATGAATTCAGCACCATGATCTCGTTGCCCATGAGCCGTTACATAGAGCCGAAGAGATAACGCCATGTTCAGAAAACTTAAAGCAACCCATCGAAACAACCGCGGCATGGTGGTGATCCTGGCCTTGGCCACCATGATGCTGGTGGTGACGACCGCCTTGGAGCTGCACATCAGCGAACGCGCCAACATGATGAGTTCGGCCGTTATGCGCGACCGCGCCACCCTGGAGCAGATGTGCGCTTCCGGAGTCAACCTGGCCATGGCGATCCTCATCAAGGACCGCCTGGAATCCGAGAGCGATTCGCTGCAGGAGGATTGGGCCGATAACGAAACCATCGCCACCCTGCTGGCGGAAATTCCCTTCGATGAAGGCACCATAGAGCTCGAAATCACCGATGAACTGAGCAAAATCCAGATCAATGCCCTGCTCGATTTTCCGGAAGGCCGCAACTTTAACAACAGCCAGCAAGAGCTTTGGAGCCGTTTTGCGGCCGGATTGCTGGCCTTCATGGAATCTTCGGAGGGGGAAAAAGAGAAGAGCAAGAGCGAAAACGAAGAAGATATCGATCCGATTACCATCATCAGTTGCCTCAAAGACTGGATGGACTCCGGAGACGACGACGCCATTACCGGCTTGAACGGCGCCGAAACGGATTACTACGAGAGCCTGGACCCGCCCTATGCCGCCAAGAACGGACCGTTTGATCATTTGTCGGAACTGCGGCTGGTCAAAGGGATCACCCCGGAACTTTTCGCGGGGGTCGGCGATGCCGCCGGCTTGGGGCAATACGTTACGGTTTACGGCGCCGAGGAGGCTGCCGACGAAAAGTTCAGCTTTCCGGGCAAGATTAACATCAACACCGCCGACCTGGCGGTGCTGTCGGCACTTCTGCCCATCGAAAATGCCGATTCGGCTCCCTTGCTCATCGAATATCGCAAAGCCACCAGCGGCACGCTTTATACCAACGACATCACCAAACTGGGCTGGCACAACCGAGTACCGGGATTGGCGGGCGCGCAAATCGACCCAAACTTGATATCGGTATCCAGTCAGATATTTAGGATCACGGCGAGCGCCAGCCTGAACAACGTCCGGGTGACCACCACGGCGGTCATCGAACGCATCAAAGCGCAAGAATCCGGGCCGTGGCAATGTAAGGTCTTGAATTGGAAGACCGAATAGCGTATATAGGGACAGGAAAAGCAGGAAACAGGAAGCACGACAGTACCCACGATCTCTATTGGCAGCGTCTTCTTCGATCGGGATTCAATGCAACTCCCATCGAAAATACGCAGTTAGGCTTGGGCGGGCAATAATAGTAGTAGACCACTTGCCTGCTTTTTCGAACTACAAATTGATGAATAAGGCATGAGCCGACAAATCTTATCCATTGACATTCGGGAAACCTCAATTGCCGCGGTCGTGTTGAGCACGGGCCTCAAGAGCAACACCATCGATGGATGCGCCCATGCAGCAATCCCCCCCGTCAGTGACGACGTACAGAACCCACTTCAGGCGGCCATCAGGAACCTTCAAGAACAACTGCACTTGGAGCGGCCCAATGTGGTGGTCAGTCTGCCGCCGCATCAAACCATCTGCCGCACCGTTTCCGTGCCCTTCAAAGACGAAAAGAAAATCCGCCAGGTACTGCCTTTCGAGTTGGAACCCAGCCTGCCCGTTGCGGTGGACACCCTGGTGGTCGACTTTCAAAGCACGGCTGACCCGGTAATCACCGGAGTGCTGGCGGCGGCTGTGGACCGCAACTACCTCGAATCGGTCATGGAGACCCTTACAGCGCTCGATTGGCGGCCGCAATTGGTGGTTCCAGGGAACTTCCCCCTGGCACTGGCGCTGGCCGGCCAGGCGGAGACCGGCGAAGAAAATCTTCTTTTTCTCGATGTGGGCCTGAAAAAAGCCACCCTTTTCGCCATTCAATCCCAACGCATCATCATGGCGCGCGCATTGGGAGCGGACCTGGCTACGGACATGGGCATCGAAGCCCTGGCCCTCAAAATCCGTCAAACCTTGACCGCCTTTGCCGACGTCCAGGCCGGGGGATTCGAACCCAGCAAGATCTATTTCAGCGGCCCGGCCTTCGTCGACGCAGAGACCGGCCGACGTTTGTCCGAAGCCCTCGAAATGCCGACCCAAGTGGTGAACCTGCGCCAGACCGACGACAAGCTGGACGCGGCCCATGCGCTCGATCGATGGCACCCCTGTCTGTTCGATGACGCTTTGGCCCTGGCGCTGGTGGAGGCCGAAGGGCGTCCCTGCCTCAACTTTCACCGCAGCGGCTCGCCGCTGCGCAACTACTGGACCACCTACCGTCCCTATTTACGTGGACCGCTTGCCTTGCTGGCCGCCGTGCTTCTGCTGGGACTGCTGGGTGTCGTGCTCAATAGCATAATCCTCACAAGGCAAGTAAACGCCCTGGATGCCCAGATCGAAGCGGTATTCTCCGAAACCCTTCCGGGTACGCGCCGGGTGGGCGACGCCCTGGAGCAGATGAAGAGCGAACTCAAGCGGGCCAAGAGCGGCGGCATCGATTCGGAGCATGGCCCCAATCCGGTCCGCACCATCGATATTCTTCTGCAGTTGAGCCAGTCGGTTCCCAAAGAACTCGACATGGTTTTCAGTCGTCTGGTTTACGGTAACGACGGATTGACGCTTTCGGGTGAAGCCGCCGCCTTCAATGCCGTGGATGAAATCAAAAGTAACCTGGAAAAAAGCGGACTTTTCAAGCAGGTTACCATATCGTCGGCCAATATGGATCGGGGAGGCAACAAAGTTCTATTCAAGTTGAAAATAGATTTATGATCGCCAAACTGAAAAACGCATTCAAATCGATCAAGCCGTTGAACATCGGTTCGCTGCCGTTGCCGTTCAAGGTGAATTTGCAGCGGCGCGAGAAAATCATCGTCGCCGTGGCCGGCACGTTGCTGTTGATTCTGCTTGTGCTGGAACTGATCATTTTCCCCATCGTCGACCGCCGGGCCATGCTGAGCAAACGAATCGTCCAAAGGACACAAACACTGGCTGAGATCAAACAACTGGCGAACGAATATCGAGGATTGACCAGCGGCACGGTCAACAATGAAGCACGACTGAAAAACCGCGCCAAAAGCTTCACCCTCTTCTCGTTTTTAGACTCGCTGGCCGGCAAGAGCGGCATCAAGCAGAACATCATCTACATGAAGCCCTCTTCCGCCAACCTTAAAGGCAGTCCTTATTCGCTTTCCATGGTGGAAATGAAGATAAACAATTTGACGATGGAACAATTGGTCAATTTTTTGCATGGCGTTGAAACATCCCAGGAGATGATCTGGGTCAAGCGCGTTTCACTGGCCAAGGGAGAGAAAGAGGGGCAGTTGATCGACGCCGTGCTGCAAGTGGAGACATTCCAACTTTAACTATATGAAAAACAGCCGTAAAATCTTTCTTTATTCACTCTACTTTCTGGCCGCCGCGGGATTTTTTCTCTATTGGCTATTTCCTTCCAAGACCGTCAGCGCTCTGATTGTATCGCGGATCAAACAGGCCTCTCCGGTGTTCCAGGTGGACATCCAAAATGCTTACGCCGCCTTCCCTCCCGGTTTGAAGCTCGAACCGGTGGCCATGGCTTATGCCGATCTGCCCATCGCACGCTTCGATTATCTGAAGGTAACCCCTTCGTTGGTGTCCCTCTTGAGAGGCTCAAAGCACTTTGACTTCTCCGGCGCCCTTGGAACCGGGACGCTCAAAGGCAAAGCCGCGCTGACCGCCGATGACCGTCCCCAGACCCAGGTTACTTTCAGCCTGGACCGAGTTCCCATCGACCTGCTGGAGTTCCTCAAACAATGGCCTAATTACAAGGTCACCGGAGACATGAACGCCTACGTGGATTTCGACAGCCTCAAGGGCACCGGCGGCACCACCAATGTCAGAATGGATCTGGCTCCG
>JAKAFO010000440.1 GCA_021819735.1 Deltaproteobacteria bacterium | reverse complement strand
GGCCGGGCCGCCCGCGGCGATCACCCGGTGCTGGATGACCGTGATCTCCTGGTTGGGGTCTACTTCGACCTTCACCCGGGCCAACTGCCCGCGCTGCTCCAGGTCCCGCAGAAAAACGCGCAAATCGGTATGCATCAGATCAGGTTCTCCCAATTGGCTGCCAGCGGCCGGCCGAGCAGCGCCAGCACGCGGTCGATATAAGCGGCCATCAGATCGTGCAGCGTGATCTGTTCCGGGGTCTGGCCCTGGAACATGAAGAACGGCGGGCTTAACGGCATGATGACGGCGCCGGCACCGGCGGCCCGGGCCGCGTTCGCAAGGTCGATGGCGGTCAGCGGTGTCTCCCGCAGCCCCAGAATCAAGGGGCGCCGCTCCTTGAGATGGCAATGGGCCGCCCGGGTGATCAGGTTGTCGGCCAGTCCGTTGGCGATGTGGGCCAGGGTGTTGATGGAACAGGGCACGACCACCATTCCGGCCGTGGGCACCGAGCCCGACGAGGGCGGCGCCTCCAGGTCGGAGGGCTCGTACACCCGGCCGGCCAGACGGGTCAATTTATCGAAGGGGCCGCACTCCCGTTCGTAGATCGCGCGGGCCCAGCGGCTGGCCACCAGCAGCGTGGGCCAGGGTGATCGTTCCAGCAGCAACTGGGCCGCATAGGCACCCGAAGCACCGGTCATGGCCACGATGAGGGGCGGTTTTTTGGATTTGGGCATACAACCTCCTGGGCGACGCGCCAGCCCGTTGATAGCAGATTCACCGGTATCTATAAAGGATGGATCTCGTTTTTTGGGCGCGCCTCTTGTCTCTTGCCGCAAAGCGCGCTAAAAGGAGCGGCTGAATCGACCCATGTGGTCCGACATCGGCCGCAAAGGTCGTATTCGACTCTATCCAATAAAGATAAGCCGGCTCAGACGCCGCTCCTGCGGGGCTTCCGTCGCTCAAAGCCGGCACCGATCCCAAAACCCGCGGATCTGCACGCAATGGGAGCCCCATGCACCCGTTTTCCGCAAGCTACCCTACCCCATCCATAAGGAGAATAAGATGATGCGTACTTTGCGAGGAGTTCTGTTCTTGGTGTTCTGTCTGGCCCTGTGCCTGCCGTTGGCCCATGCCGAAGTCGAAACCGAAGTGACCGCCACCCTCAAGCTGCAGAACCCGCCCATCGACATGGAAGTCTCCATGAACGGGCAGCGGATCTACGTCCTGGACAACCAGGGCCAGCTCCTGATTTACAATCCGGCCGGTGTCCTGTTGAACACGGTCAAGGTGGGCGCCGACGTCAACCAGATCAAAATCGGTCCCCGGGATGACCAGCTCTATCTGAGCAACCCCAAGGACAATACCGTCCAGGTGCTCAACCTCTCGTTCACCCATGCCATCGACATCGCCGGTTCGCCCTTCAAGGGGCCGGCCAACGCGCCGGTGGCCATCGTGGTCTTCAGCGATTTTCAATGCCCCTACTGCGCCCGCATCCCTGCTATCATCGACGAGGTGCTCAAGCAGTATCCCAAAGAGGCCAAAACCGTCTTCAAGCACTTCCCCCTTTCCATGCACCGTTTCGCCATGCAGGCGGCCAAGGCCAGCATGGCAGCCCACAGCTTCGGTAAATTCTGGGAGTACCACGACCTGGTCTTTCAAAACTACAGCATGCTCAACGAACAGAAGCTCGACGAGTTCCGCGAGACCCTCAAGCTGGACAAAGCCAAGTTCGACAAGGTCATGAACGATCCCAAGACCCTGGAGAAGATCCAGAAAGACGCCAAGGCGGGCGAAGACGCCGGCATCACCGGCACGCCCACGGTCTTCGTCAACGGCCGCCTGGTTCGGCCGGCCAACGAGGAAGGTATCAAGGCGGCCGTGGAGAAGGCCTTAAAGGATCTGAAGAACAAGAAGTAAGCCGGCATCCCATCTGAAATGTCAGCCCGCGGTCCGGAATGGATCGCGGGCTGGCTTTTTCTGGGATCTAAAATAGATTATGCCCTGAAAAAACCTATTCTGAAAAATTCGGCGGCATTAAAAGGGCCCTCCACAATGAGAAAGGCTCTAAAGTGAGGTTCAAAACGCCGCCGCCCAGGCCAGCAGCATTTTCCCTTCAAATGATTCATGATCTTTCAAATAGTGGGCTTACCCCTAATACCTCCACGCTTCATTTGCCAACGGTGCACGATTCAGTTCCTCTCTGCACAGACGCCACGAAGGCATCAGCGTGTCCATGAGGGCCTTAAAGCGTTCGCTGTGATGCCGCTCGAGGAGATGGACCATCTCGTGCACCAGGATGTATTCCAGGCAAGTTAGTGGTTTCTTGGCCAATTCCAGGTTCACCCAGATGCGCCGGGCCTCGGAGTTGCAGGTGCCCCAGCGCGTCTTCATCTTCTTTATACGCATCTCCGCAACCGTCACCCCCACTTTGGGTTGCCACTTGACGAGCAGCGACAGCAACTGTTGCCGGAGCCATTTACGATACCACTCGTGCAGCACGGCTTCGCGTTTGTCCGGAGGGGTCCCGGGGCGAACGCGCAAGGCCATGGTCTTGTTGTTCACTAGGCGCACGGACTGCGGGCCGTCGTGCTCGATCACGTTGAGCCGGTAGCGCCGCCCCTGGAAATAATGGCTTTCGCCGGTCACCATCTCACGCCGCGATTGGCGTTCCTGCTTCTGAAAACTCTGCTGCTGTCGGCGAATCCATCCCAAGCGGGAAATAATGGCCAGCCGGACAGCCTCATCATTCAGGCGCAATGGTGCCGCCACGCGCACCCGGCCATGGGGTGGGTAAACACCCACATGGAGATTCTTGATCTCCTTGCGCAGGACCTCCACCGTGATCCCGCCGACTTTAATATGGTGCGGCTCAGTCGTCACGTTGGTTTTTCACGATTTCGAATATGGTTTTCACGAGGCTCTCGTCTTCGCCGAGCTGCGACTTGATCGCGTTGCGAACCTCGCGCTCCTTGAATCGGTTGCCGCGCCAGTCGGCCTTCTTTACGGCACGGATGGCGTGATCTAGGGCCAGCACCTGGGCCTCCCGGGCATCCTTGGCGGCCACTGTGCCGTAGTGCGGCGCCGGCTCGCCCACTGCTGAAACCTGTGCCGTCGCCAAGTTGTCGTATAGGGCACGCAGCAAAGCATTGTTGATGGTCGCGGGATAAATGGATTGCGTCTCCGGCCGGCTAACCTGTTTTGCCAGCGCCACGATCTTGGCCAGGTATGCCTTGTAGTTCAGGGCCGCCTGCTTGCGCTGGAGGATCAAAGCATCCAGCAGCGCCGACATCTTCTCGTAGTACTTCGGGTTGACCGCCAGCTCGTCGATGATGAGGCGGCGCACGTTGTTCTCGATGGTTTCGGCCATGGCCTCGCGATCCTCGCGCAGCCCCTTGGGCAAAGAATCAAGGGCCGGCTCGCCGCGCGCGACGATCAGTTGCACCAGCGTCAGGTCATCGAAAGCCGAAAGTTTCTCGCTCTCCTCGGCGCGGATATAGGAGTCCAGCAGGTGGCGCATGGCCGGCTCGTACATCTTCATGTCCACGTAGTCGCCGCTGGCCAGCTTTACCTCCTCGCGCACCTTTTCGTAGTGATCCAC
>JAKAFO010000439.1 GCA_021819735.1 Deltaproteobacteria bacterium | reverse complement strand
CTTACATGCGCGGCCTGCGCTTCGGCTTTGTGGCCAGCACCCTGCTGGCCAAGGTGGATGCCACCGTGGGCGGCAAGAACGGGGTCAACTTCAAAGGCTACAAGAACATGGTGGGGGTGTTCAATCAGCCCGAGTTCGTGCTCATCGACATCGGACTGCTCAAGAGCCTGCCGCCCGCCGAAATCGCCTGCGGCCTGGCCGAGATCGTCAAGCACGCCTGCATCGCCGACGCCGCCTACTTCGATGACATCGAGCGCCATGGCGCGGCCGTCGCGGCCATGGATGAATCCGTACTGCTGCGCCTGGTGCAGCGCTCGGTGGAGATCAAGGCCGGTGTGGTCAACCAGGACGAACGCGAAGCCGGCGAGCGGCGCAAACTCAACTTCGGCCACACCCTGGGGCATGCCTTCGAGAAGACCCTGGGCATCTCCCACGGCGCCGCGGTGAGCGCCGGCATGGTCATGGCCGCCGACCTCTCCGTGGCCAGGGGACTGCTGAGCCAGGCAGAAAAAGCGCGCATCGTCGCGCTGCTCCAACGCCTGAATCTGCCCACGGCTTTGGAATTCGACCGCCAGGCGGTCTTCAACGCCCTGCAAAAGGACAAAAAGCGGCAGCAGGCCCAGATGCACTTCGTGCTGCTCAAGGGGCTGGGCCAGGCCGTGGTGGAAACCATCTCCATCGAAGCATTGGGACGCTGGCTCTTAAAAGACCGATAAGGGCCGGGCGATAGTCCCTCGCGCAGAAGAGAACGCTCCATGCAGACAGACTCAATGCAGGCCATGCCCGTCGGTTTGCAGGCCTTGCCGCGCCCGGTCAAGATGAAGACCCTGGCCGGCGTGCTGCTGGCCATGTTCCTGGCATCCCTGGACCAGACCATCATCGGCACGGCCATGCCGCGCATCATCGCCGATCTGGGCGGGTTCAGTCACTACACCTGGGTGGCGTCGGCGTACATCATCGCTTCGGCCATCGTCATGCCCATCACCGGCCGCCTGACCGACCTGTACGGCCGCAAAACCTTCTATGTGGTCGGCCTGTTAATCTTCCTGTTCTCGTCGGTGGCCTGCGGCCTGAGCCGCAGCATGACCCAGCTCATCGTCAGCCGCGCGGCCAAGGGCCTGGGCGCCGGCATGATGATGGCCACCGGTTTCGCGGTGATCGGCGATCTCTTCGCACCGGCCGAACGCGGCCGCTATGTCGGCCTGGGCAGCGGGATCTTCGCGCTCTCGTCGGTCATCGGGCCAACCCTGGGCGGTTTTATTACCGACACCTTCTCCTGGCACTGGGTCTTCTTCATCAACATCCCCTTCTGCCTGGCCATGATCGCGCTGTTTCTGCTGTACTTCCCCCAGTTGCGCCCCGCGGTGCGCCGGCACCGCCTCGACGTGGCCGGCATCCTGGCCCTGGTGCTGGTCATCGCGCCGGCCATGCTGGCCCTGAGCTGGGGCGGCGGCGAACAGGGCTGGCGCGCGAGCCAATTGCGCTGGCTGTTCGGCCTGTCGCTGCTGATGTTCCTGCTCTTCCTGCTGATCGAATCCCACAGCTCCGAACCGATCATCCCCCTGGCCATCTTCCGCGAACCCATCGTGGCGGTGTCGCTGACGGTGACCCTGCTCACCGGCTTCGGCCTCTTCGGCAGCGTCGTTTTCATTCCGCTCTTCTTCCAGGGCGTGCTGGGGGCCAGCGCCACGGTCAGCGGTAACTACCTGACGCCCATGATGCTGGGACTGGTGCTCGGCAGCATCGTTTCGGGACAATTGCTTTCCCGGGCCGGCGGCCATTACAAGCTTCAGGGGATCGTGGGCCTGGCCATCCTGGCCCTGGGCATGCTATTGCTGGGCCGCATGGGGGTGGTGACCACCTCGGGCCAGGCGATTTTTTTCATCAGCGTGGCCGGCATCGGCCTGGGGGTGACCATGCCCCTTTACACCATTGCCGTGCAAAATGCCGTACCCTATGAACTGCTCGGCGTGGCCACGTCGGTCACCGCCTTCTTTCGCTCCCTGGGCGGCGCCTTTGGCCTGGCCATTCTGGGCGCCGTGATGCACAAGCGTTTTGCCGCCGAGCTGATCGCCCATCTGCCGGACGGTCTGCGCGAGGCCATCTCCCTGCCGCAACTGCTGGGCATGGTCAACAATCCCCAGGCCCTGGTGCATCCGGAGAAAAAGAGCCTGCTCAAGGCGGCCCTGGCCCAGGTCGGGCCCCAGGGCGCGGAGCTGTTCGAAGCCTTGCTGCAGGCGATGCGCCAGGCGCTTCAGGCGGCCTTGTCCCGCGTCTTCTTCGTGGCACTGCTGGTGATCGTCGCCGCCTTCGTCGTCAATCTGTTTCTCAAGGAGATACCCTTGCGCCGCCAGCACAAGACCATGGAAAGCAAAACCGGCGGCGCCGTGGGATAGGCACATCATGTTCTCTCAACGTATCGAGTGGCACACAACGCCCAACGCCCTGGGCGAGCTGCTGGCCCGCAAGAAGGACGCGGGGCGGCCGCTATTGGATCTGACCCAATCCAACCCCACCCGCGTGGGCTTGGAATACGACAGCGAGGCCATTTTGACTGCCCTGGCACGGCCGGGGGCCCTGGTTTATGAACCCGACCCGCGCGGCCGGCCGCAAGCGCTCGAGGCCATCGCCGCTTACTACCACGGCCTGGGCTGCCCGCTGGGCGCCGACCAGATCTTCTTGACCGCCAGCACCAGCGAGGCCTACGGCTTTTTGTTCAAGCTGCTGGCCGATGCCGGCGATGAAGTCCTGATCCCCACGCCGGGCTATCCGCTGCTGGCCTACCTGGCGCGCTTCGAAGGCGTGCGTGCCGTCTCCTATCCCACGCGTTACGACGAAACGAACGGCTGGGCCATCGATCTGGAAGTACTCGAGGCCCTGGTGACCCCCCGCACCCGGGCCGTGCTGGCGGTCAGCCCCAACAATCCCACCGGCGCTTATCTCAAACCGGCGGAACTGGCCGTCCTGGACGATCTGTGCGCTCGCCGCGATCTGGCCCTGGTGGTGGATGAAGTCTTCGCCGATTATGCCGGGCCGCAGGCGCCGCCCCAGCGTCTGGGAACGGTCGCCGGCCGCACCCGTTGCCTGACCTTCGTGCTCAACGGCTTTTCCAAGCTGGTGGCCTTGCCCCAGGTCAAGCTGGGCTGGATCGCCGTGACCGGCCAAGCGACCAAGGTGCGCGCAGCCGGGCAGCGCCTGGAAGCGTTGCTCGATTTCTACCTCTCCGTCGCCAGCCCGGTGCAGCATGCGGTGGAACCGCTGCTCGCCGGCCGCCATGCCGTGCAACGCCAAATCGTCGCGCGTTTAGATGCCAACGAGCGCTGGCTGCGGCAGCAGGCCGCCCAAACCGCCCACTGCCATGTCCTGCGCCGGGAAGGCGGCTGGTACGCCGTCATGGAGATCCGCGATGCCCTGGGCGACGAGGCGCGCGTCCTGGGCCTGCTCGAGCGGCACAACACCTTGGTCCATCCCGGCTTCTTCTACGACTTTCAGCGCGAAGGCTTCGTGGTGCTCAGCCTGCTGCCGCCTCCCGGGATTTTTCAGGCCGGGGCGGCCCATCTGCTGGCCTGATCAAGCGAAGAAAAGCATGC
>JAKAFO010000103.1 GCA_021819735.1 Deltaproteobacteria bacterium | reverse complement strand
CATCAAGAGCCGATGTCGTTGACCATGGCGGCGCCGGCGCTCAAGGCCGCATCGGCCACCACGGCCTTGGCGGTGTCGATGGAGATGGGAACGGGGATTCGGCCGGCCAATCTCTGGATGACCGGCAGCACGCGGGCGATCTCTTCCTGGGCGGAGACTTCCTGGGCGAACGGTCGGGTGGACTCGCCGCCGATGTCGAGAATGTCGGCGCCCTCGGCCACCAGGCGCTCGGCCTGGGCCACGGCGGCATCGGTTGCGTAGAAACGGCCGCCATCGGAAAACGAGTCCGGGGTGACGTTGACGATCCCCATGATCGCCGTGCGTCGGCCCAGGTTCAGTTCGAAATTCTTCCAGCGCAAAGTAAAGGTCTGCATGCCGGGACGCCTACGAGATGCCCGGGATTTTTTCCGCGTTGGCCTGCACCGCCTCGGATTCGGCTTTTTCGGTCTCTTCCGAGCGTTTGGGCAGCACGATATCCGGCTCTATTTTGAAAATCAGCTCGTCGAGTTCTTTGCCCAGCACGGTCTCTTTTTCCAGCAGCAGACTGGAGAGCGCGTGCAGGGTCGGCATGTGCGCCTGCAACACGGATTTGGAGTTGTCGTAGGCTGTTTTAATCAGGCGCACCACTTCATTGTCGATTTTTTGCGCGGTGGCCTCGGAGTAGTCGCGGTGCTGGGCGATCTCGCGGCCCAGGAAGACATGCTCTTCGCCCTGGGCATAGGAGAGCGGCCCCAGTTCTTCGCTCATGCCCCACTTGCGGATCATCTGCTGGGCCAGGTCCGTGGCTTGCTTGATGTCGTTGGAGGCGCCGGTGCTTATCCGCTTGAAGACCAGCTCTTCGGCCACCCGGCCGCCGAAAGCCACCGACAGCTCGCTTTCCAGTTGATCCTTGTACTTGAAATCACGCTCTTCGGGCAGGAACCAGGTGATGCCGGCGGCCCGACCGCGCGGAATGATGGTGATCTTGTTGACCGCATCGGTATTGGGCAGGAAGCGGGCCACCAGGGCATGACCGGCCTCATGATAGGCCGTGGTCTTGCGATCTTCTTCCTTGATCACCTTGGATTTGCGCTCCAGCCCCATGTAGACTTTGTCTTTGGCGTCCTCGAAATCGACCATCTCCAGCTTTTCCTTGGCCCGCTTGGCGGCTAGCAGGGCAGCCTCGTTGACCAGGTTCTCCAGGTCGGCGCCGGAAAAACCGGGCGTGCCTTTGGCCAGATTGGTGACGCTGACATCCGGGGCCACGGGCGTCTTTTTCATGTGTACGCTCAGAATCTTCTCCCGACCGCGAATATCGGGCAGATTGACCACCACCTGGCGGTCGAAGCGGCCCGGCCGCAGCAATGCCGGATCGAGGACATCGGGCCGGTTGGTGGCCGAAATCAAGATGACGCCTTCGTTGGACTCGAAGCCGTCCATCTCCACCAGGAGCTGGTTGAGCGTTTGCTCACGTTCATCGTGGCCGCCGCCCAAACCCGCGCCGCGGTGGCGGCCCACGGCATCGATTTCATCGATGAAGATGATGCACGGGGCGTTCTTCTTACCTTGCAGGAAGAGATCGCGCACGCGGGAAGCGCCCACGCCCACGAACATCTCCACGAAATCCGAGCCGCTGATGCTGAAGAAAGGGACCCCGGCTTCACCCGCGATGGCTCTGGCCAATAAGGTTTTGCCGGTTCCCGGGGGGCCCATCAGCAGTACGCCTTTGGGGATGCGGCCGCCCAGGCGGGTGAACTTCTTCGGGTCGCGCAGGAACTCTACGACTTCGCTCAATTCTTCCTTGGCTTCGTCGATGCCGGCCACGTCTTCGAAAGTGACCTTCTCCTGGGTATCGGACATGAGCCGCGCCCGGCTCTTGCCGAACGAGAGCGCCTTGCCGCCGCCCGATTGCATCTGGCGCATGAAGAAAATCCAGACGCCGATAAGCACCAGCATGGGGAACCAATTGAGCAGAATCGTGTACCAGGGCGAATCGTTGGGGGGCTTGGCCTTGATGCGTACGTCCTTGGCCCGCAAGATTTTGATCAGATCGGGATCGTTCGGGATATAGATTCTGTATTTGCGGTTGCCGCTGTCGATGGCGGTCAGCTCCTGACCCTGGAGCGTTACCTCCTCGATGCGGCTTTCTTCCACCATGGCCAGGAACTCGGAATATCCCAATGGCGATTCGGCGATGTTCTGGGCATCGAACATTTTGTAGAGCATGATCATCATCAATACGATGACGCACCATAACGCCAAGTTTTTGTAGAAAGGGTTCAAAAAATGTACCTCCTGAAGAGTATCGCGCCGTGGTGTTCCTCAACGGTGAGCAACACAATAATGCCGTTTGGTGCTTTTCGCAAGAAATATCCTTGGTTGCCATGGGGTTGGACCCATGGGAAAATCCTGTGAATCAAGCTTGTTGCCATTCACACCGGACCGATGGACGGCACGTGTGACCCTGCCCTGGCCCGGTCTTGCGCTATATAATAAGGAAGCGCGCAAGGGACCTCATGCCTCCAAGGCCTCGGCCCGTACCCGCAAGGCCTGGCAAAGGGAAGGCAATACGGGTGCCGCCGCGGCACGGCGCAGACCCACCACCCAGAGGATGTCGTCGCCACAGAGCAGCAGCGGAATCCGGTGGCGCTGCGGAAGGGGGATCTTGCGGTTGGCGAACAGCGCTTTGAGTTTTTGACTGCCGTCCAGGCCGAAGGGGCGCAGGCGGTCGCCCGGCTGGAAGCTGCGCACGCATAACGGGGAGTTGAGTTGCGCCGGGTCCAAGAGAATTTCTTGCTGATTCAAGATCCTTAGGGCCTGCGGTGCCGGTACGGGCGCCATGCAAAAATGCAAGCGGCAATTGGCTTCGGGAATCGCCAGGCAGAGGGGCAGGTCAAGGGGCCAAGGCAGATCATAACGATACGGCCGCGGCAAATCATGGGACCGGGAGCGGCGCGGTTGGGCCTCGTGATGGAAACGCAGCGAATCGTTGCAGCGCTCGGCGATGAGCTTGACCGGCAGATGCAGGTGGCCGTTTTGGCCCGGAACCAGCAGCCCGATCAGCGCCTCGATGTGCGCCGCCCCCAGGCGTCGCAGGTGGCCTTGCCATTGGCGCAGGGCCATGCGCAGGATGCGCCGCTGCATGGGGCGGGGCCAGGATGCCAGCACGGGCACACGCAGATCGAGATGCTCGGCATCCGCGGCGCCAATGGCTTGCACCATGGACGGTTTAAGGTGCGCCTCCAACCAGCCCTCCTCTTCCCGGCAAAGCATGGCTGTGCGGTTCAAAACCTGGGTCAGGTTGGGGTTGAACGTTGCGCTCAGCAGGGGTAGCAGTTCGTGCCGAACGCGGTTGCGTTCGAAGCCCAGGTCGGCATTGGAGGGGTCAAGGGCATAGGCGATGGCATGGCGCTCCAGATAGGCCAGGATCTCGGCGCGCCGCGCCGCGATCAGCGGTCGAACAATGCCCGGGGCACGCACCGGCGGGATGCCGGCCAGACCGCGGATGCCGCTGCCGCGCAGCAGGTGCATGAGCACGGCTTCGGCGTTGTCGTCGGCGTGATGGCCCAGGGCGATCTTGTTGTACCCGTGCGCCGCGGCGATCTCCTGGAAAAAAGCGTAACGCCGCAAGCGCAGTCGCTCTTCCAGAGAGCCGCTCGCGGGAAGGGCCGTGAGCTTCGCCTGATGGCAGACCATCTCCAAGCTTCGGGCCAACGACTCAACCAGGGTCGCCTCTTGTTCGGCCGCCTCGGGACGCAGACCATGATCCAGATGGGCCACGCCCAGTCGCAGATCCCAACGCGGTGCCAGGGTGCGCAGCAGATGGGCCAGGGCCATGGAGTCCGGCCCGCCCGAAACCCCCACCAGTACCGAATCGCCGGGATTCAGCATGGCATGCTGCTGGATGGTGCGCAACACCCGGGCCGCCAGCGGGTCGGCGGGCGGAGGCGGGGTTGGGAGGCGTTTTGCCTGATGCGTGGCCATGGCCGGGGTTCTAAGGGAGGCGGCTGGGAATGTCAATAAAGTGAATATTGGCGGTACCGGTATTTGGTCTTGAAAAACAGGTCTACCCTCTCTATATTGCCAACCCTGGTTGTGCTAGGTGGGGAGCTAGCGGTGCCCTGTACCCGCAATCCGCTATAGCGGGGCTGAAATCCCTTCCGAGGGTCATGCCGAAAACATGTTTGACTGCCGACCGGCCGCCGCGCAACAGACGGTCTCGAACCTCGTCAGGTCCGGAAGGAAGCAGCGATAAGAGATGCGGTCTGTGTCGCGGATCGTTCCCGGTCATATGCTGGCAAACATGGAATCGGTAGATTCGAAGAAGGGTGCACAACCAACTTCTTTCCAAATCCACACGTGCCTACTTATAAAAATATGATCCCCACATTCTTTTGGTTCACGCTTTCGATCTAAATTGTTTGATATTTCGCCTTACGCCGGCGGCGGATTATAACCAATCGCACTGCCCGCTGTTCCTTGACATCCCAGCAAGCCGACTTATTTTTTGACCACTTTTCGGCAGCACGTGAATTGCGTGCATTTTCAATAGAATATGGCTTAAACGCAATGGCCGGGAGGGGTTTGGGACGGTGCCAGGCGCGGCGTTTCAGGCACCGACTCAGCGAAAGATCTTCAAGCGAGAGGAACTTTGGGGGCATGAGCAAGCACATCGAGATCCAAGATGACACCGAACTGGCGGCGAACGAGAACGAAATCAGTGGCGAATCGGCGCAAGATGCCGCATCCGATTCATCAGCAGAAGATCAGGCGGCACCCCCCCAGGACGATCTGAGCGCGCAACTGGTAACGGCTCAACAGCAGGCCCAGGAGAACTACGACCGCTTGCTGCGCGTTTCGGCCGAATTCGACAACTACAAGAAGCGCTCCAGCCGCGAGATGCAGGAAGTGGTCAAGTATGCCAACGAGCGCATGGCCAAGGAGTTGCTGGGGGTGGTCGACAACCTGGAGCGGGCCATTGCCTCGGCGATCCAGGCCGGCGGAACCGACCGCGCCTTGATTCAAGGGGTAGAGTTGACCCTTAACGAGACCCTCAAGATTCTCGAACGCCACCATGTGACCCCCATTCAAGCGGTGGGTCAGCCTTTCGACCCCAATTTTCACCAGGCCATGTTGCAGATGGAATCGGACGACCAGCCGCCCAACACGGTGGTGCAGGAGCTGCAAAGAGGCTACCGCATTCATGAGCGCTTGCTGAGGCCGGCGTTGGTCGCGGTTTCAAAAGCGGGCAACGCCGCCGATCGGAATGGAGAATAACGACTGAATCCCATGCAGGGTTTGATAGTCGATGGATGAATACTTAAGGAGGAGAGCAAATGGGTAAGATCATTGGAATTGACTTAGGCACGACCAACTCGTGCGTCGCCATCATGGAGGGCAGTGACAGCAAGGTGATCACCAATCCCGATGGCGGGCGCACCACCCCTTCCATCGTGGCCATTTCCGAGAGCGGCGAGCGGCTGGTGGGCCAGATCGCCAAGCGCCAGGCGATTACCAACCCGGAGAACACGGTGTTTGGCGTCAAACGCCTGATCGGCCGCAAATTCGATACCGCGGAAGTTCAAAGCGACATGAAGATCTTGCCGTATAAGATCAAGCGCGCCGAAAACGGCGACGTGCGCATCGATCTGCGCGGCAAGCTGTACAGCCCGGCCGAGATCTCCTCTTTCATTTTATCGTACATCAAGAAGTACGCCGAAGATTACCTGGGAGAAAAAGTAAACGACGCGGTCATCACCGTACCGGCCTACTTCAACGACAGCCAGCGCCAGGCCACCAAGGACGCCGGGAAAATTGCCGGCCTGAACGTGCTGCGCATCATCAACGAGCCCACGGCCGCCTCGCTGGCCTACGGCTTGGACAAGCGTCGCGAAGAGAAGATCGCCGTCTTCGACCTGGGCGGCGGCACCTTCGATGTCTCGGTGCTGGAGATCGGCGAAGGCGTATTTGAAGTCAAATCCACCAACGGCGATACCCACCTGGGCGGCGAAGATTTCGACCTGCGGGTGATCGAGTACCTGGCGGCCGAGTTCAAAAGGGAGCAGGGCATCGACCTGCGCAACGACAAGATGGCCCTGCAGCGTCTCAAGGAAGCGGCGGAAAAGGCCAAGATGGAGCTCTCCACCTCCATGGAGACCGATGTCAACCTGCCCTTTATCACCGCCGATGCCAGCGGCCCCAAGCATTTGAACATGAAGATCAGCCGTGCCAAGCTGGAGTCGCTGGTGGCCGATCTGCTCGACAAGCTGGAAGGTCCCTGCCGCACGGCCTTGAAGGATGCCGGCCTGAAGACCACCGATATCAATGAGGTGATCCTGGTGGGCGGCATGACCCGTATGCCGGCCGTGCAGGACCGCGTGCGCAAGCTGTTCGGCAAAGAGCCCAACCGCAGCGTCAATCCCGATGAAGTGGTGGCCCTGGGCGCCGCCATCCAGGGCGGCGTTCTGAAGGGCGATGTCAAGGATGTGCTGCTGCTCGACGTAACCCCGCTCTCCCTGGGCATCGAAACCCTGGGCGGGGTCATGACCCGGCTCATCGAGAAGAACACCACCATTCCCACGCGCAAGAGCCAGACCTTCTCCACGGCCGCCGACAATCAGCCGGCGGTCTCCATTCACGTGCTCCAGGGCGAGCGCGAGATGGCGGCCAACAACAAGACCCTGGGCCGCTTCGAGCTGGTGGGCATTCCCCCGGCACCGCGCGGCGTGCCCCAGATCGAAGTCACCTTCGACATCGACGCTAACGGCATCGTCAATGTGTCGGCCAAGGATATGGCCACCAGTAAAGAGCAGTCCATCCGCATCACCGCCTCCAGCGGCATGAGCAAGGAGGACATCGAGCGGGCGGTCAAGGATGCCGAACTGCACGCCGAAGAAGACCGCAAGAAGAAAGAGCTGATCGAGGCGCGCAACCACGCCGACAGCCTGATTTATTCCACCGAGAAATCCATGAAGGACCTGGGGGACAAGGTGGATGCCGGTACCCGCACCAAGGTCGAGGAGGCCTCGGCTGCGCTGCGCAAGGCCATCGAAGGCGAAGATGTGGCCGAGATCAAGCGTCTGAGCGAAGCCTTGACCCAGACCTCCCACAAGCTGGCCGAAGCTATCTACCAGCAGTCCGCCCAGAAAGAGCAGGCGGCCGGCGGCGGCGAGGCCGGTGCCGGCCCGGGCGCCGCCGGTAAATCCGCCAGCGACGACGATGTGGTCGATGCCGACTTCGAAGAGGTCAAGGGCGACAAGAAGTAGCGCCGCCCGCTGCTTAGAGAAGAAAAACGAAACCCGCCGTGCAGAGACAACGCGGCGGGTTTTTTATTTCAAGCTATGGCTGAGAGACTTTACTCCGGCATCTGCCACTGGAACGCCCCGGCTATGGGGCCATAAGCCTTATAGGGACCCCAGGTGGCGATTTCGGCCTCCAGTTTGGCCATCTCGTCCAGGATGCTCACCTCTTCGGTGCTCATGCTCACCAGGGCCTGTTCGGCATCGGCATCAAAGAGGATCGCCTTGGGCGCGCCGGCCTCGTTGGACCACTTCTCCCAGCGGGGCAAACCGCAGCCGTTGGGATTGCCGGTGCGGGCGAAGTTGGCCAAATACTTCATCATGAGGTCGGAGAGCGCCTGGCGGCCGGCCGTATCGGTCTCGGGCGTAAAGGCATACTCCCAGACGTCCCGTTCCTCGCCGAAGAAGAAGGGAATATCCAGGGTGTGCATGGCGCCGTAGACGAAGTTGAAAGGCGTGGGGCCCGAGCCCGGCTCGCCCCAATTGAACTGATAGGCGTACACACGCTCCTGCTGCTCCTTGAGTGCCCGGGCACGTTCGTCCACGAATTTGGCGCGCCAATTGCGGCTGCCATAGTAAGCGGCAGTCTGATACAGATGCTTGTCGAAGTCGGTGGGCAGGACGCTGTCGATGGAGGGGGTGACCCCTTCCAGAACACCGATCAGGTTGGCCCAGGGCATGCGCAACATGGGACCATATAGCGGCATGAAAGCCTTGGATTCACTCTTGTTGGCTCCCAGGATGATGGGCACCCGGTTGTAGTCACCCGAGCGGATCGTGGCCGTCACGCTGCCCGGGATTACATGGCCATCCTGGAAAGCATCAAAAGTCATGTAGCCGATGGTGTGCAAGATCGGTACCCACAGCTCGCCGGCATCCAAGCCGCGCAGGTAACTCTCCTGCTCTTCCAATGACCAGGCCTTGAATTGCGCCAGGGTCAGATTTTGCTGGGCCAGCACCGGTATGAGGATCTCATCGGACATGGCCTCGCCTTCGGCCACGGTTTTGGGCAGCATGCCGCCGCTCTGGCTCATGGCCCGGTGGAACAGGCCCCGGGCCAGGGGCGAAACCACCATGTTCATCACGTTGTGGGCCCCGGCCGATTCACCCGTAATGGTCACATTGCGGGGGTTGCCGCCGAAAGCCCGGATGTTTCGGCGGACCCATTGCAGGGCTTTGAGGTTGTCCAGGGTGCCGAAGTTGCCCGAATCGTCCAGGGGATTTTCGCCATGACGCAGGGCCGGATGGGCAAACCAGCCCAAAGGCCCCAGACGCTGCTGCACGATCACCACCACCATCTGGGATTTGTCCGCGATCGTCGATCCGTCGTAGTCGTTGGCCGAACCGAAATGGTTGGCGCCGCCGTGCATATAAACGTAGACCGGTAGATCATGTCTGGGGTTGCGGGGACGGTAGATGCTCAGGTAGAGACAATCCTCACTGCCGATCATCTCTTGGGTTTTCGACCAGTTGGGCGCCGTGTAAAGCTGGGCGCAGGGCACGCAGGGCTGGGTGGCGTCGCGTTCGCCGTCCCACGGTTCGGGGTCCTGGGGCGCCTTCCAGCGCAAATCGTCCACCGGCGGCTTAGCGAACGGCACCCCGGTCCAGGCTACGGTGTTTGGGGTGTTGTAGAAACCCTTGAGGACCCCGTAGCGCGTAAAAACCTTGGTGGGAAAGCCGTGGTGGCCATGGGGGTGCGGGGCGCAATCCAGGCCATCATCCGCGGCCCAGCCGAGGCCGACGCCCAAGGCAATGACTGCGCCGATCATGAGCAGGCGTGTGAATACAGAACGTACCACCATTTCAATACTCCTTTTCGATGTTGTTTTTAGCGCACGATCGAGAACGACCGCTCGGTCTTCGCCAAAACCGCGTCTTACCGCCATGACCCGGTCGCTGCGATCCCGCGACGCGAAAGGACAACGCCCGCAATTCGTTAAATCGGGAGCCTTGTCTGAAAACCGATATGTTGTGTTTCAAAAGCCTAACCGAGGCAGTCATGGCGGAAGTGAAAGGAGGTCTGCAGGTAGAGAAGTGCCATGACGGTGGCGGCACTATAGAGGACGGAAGAAGGGCTGGCAATTAAGATTTTTCCTAGTTTTGCACCAGGAAAAACCTATTTGTGTATCCAGGGCCTGCTGTTTAAATCTGGAAGCTTTCCTTGGCCCCGCCGAATTTCTCACGCAGCTTGGGCTTTTCGATCTTGCCGGTGGGGTTGCGGGGCACGTCGTCGAAGAAGATCTTGCGCGGTCGCTTGTAGCGGGGCAGCGCTTCGCAAAAAGCCTGGATCTCTTCCTTGGTCAAGCTCTGTCCCGGCTTGACCTTGATGATAGCCGAGGCAAGCTCACCCAGGCGCTGGCTGGGCAAGCCGATGACCGCCACGTCCTGGATCTTGGGATGGTTTTGCAGAAACTCTTCGATCTCCACGGGGTAGACATTCTCGCCGCCCGTGATGATCACGTCTTTCTTGCGGTCCACCAGCCAGATGAAGCCTTCGTCATCCAGCCGGGCGATGTCGCCGGTCAGCAGCCAGCCGTTCTTGAGGGCCTGGGCCGTGGCTTCGGGATTGCGGTAGTACGCCTTCATGACCCCCGGGCCCTTGATGATCAGTTCACCGGGCTTGCCGGCCGGCACGCTTTGCAACTGATCGTCCACGATGCGGAACTCCCAGTCGAAGCCGGGCACGCCGATGGCGCCCACCTTGTGCATATTCTCCAACCCCAGGTGGACGCATCCCGGTCCGGTGGACTCGGTCAGGCCGTAATTGGTGTCATACTGGTGGTGGGGAAAGATTTTGCGCCACTCCCGGATCAGGCTGGAGGGCACGGGCTGGGCGCCGATGTGCATCAGGCGCCATTGATCCAGTTTGAAGTCACGCAGCCGCAGGTCGCCGCTCTCGATGGCAAAGAGGATATCCATGGCCCACGGCACCAGCAACCACACCACGGTGATCTGCTCTTCGGAGACCGCTTCCAGAATCCAGCGCGGCTCGATGCCTTTGAGGATCACCGCCTTGGCGCCCACGATGAAATTGCCGAACCAGTGCATCTTGGCGCCGGTGTGGTACAGCGGCGGGATGCACAGAAAGTTGTCGGCATGGGTCTGGCGATGGTGATGATTTTCCACGATACAGGCCGCTTCCAGGTTGCGGTGGGTCAGCAGGGCGCCTTTGGGCGTGCCGGTGGTGCCCGAGGTGAAATAGAGCGCCGCGTCGTCGCAGACGTCGATCTCCACTTCCGGCGCAAAATCCGGTCGATCCTTGATAAATTCGGGATAGGCCCAGGCGTAAGCCGGACGCAGGTTCTCAGGCCCCACGAAAATATAGAGCCCCACGGTGCGATCCAAGACCGGTTTGATGGCGGCGATGCGTTCGATGAATTCGGGCCCGAAAATGATGACGCGGGCTTCGGCCAGCGCGGCGCAGCTCTGGATGGTTTCGGCCGTGAAGCGAAAATTCAGGGGCACGGCCATGAGGCCGCCGCGCAGGATGCCGAAGTAGATCGGCAGCCACTCGATACAGTTGGTCATCAGGTGGACCACGCGTTCCTTGGGCCGCAGGCCGCTGGCCAGCAAGGCGTGGGCCAGTTGATTGGCCTGGTGATCGAAGGCCAGCCAGGTGATGGCGGCGCGGTGGTTGCGGGCCGGATCGCGCTCGATCAGGGCGATTTCATCGGCATACATGCGCGCGTTGCGCGCCAGAATCTCGGTAATCAGCATGAGGCCCACCTTATCGTCATCGGTCCGGAACAATTGCTGGGGCATAACAAAGTCCCCGGTGTTTGGCAAGGCGGTGCTCGCCGCCTGTTCGAATCGATCCGGCCCTACTTTTCGCTTGAATGTGTTTTTCTTAACGAATATAGAACCAGTTTTCATGCAAAGCGCTCCCGCGACCTGGACGACCTGCTCTCCTTTGGAATTGCTTACAGTGGGGTGGCCGTACCCAATCGGATGTCGCGGGTAAAATCGATGGATGAGGGGAATGGAAACATGAAAGTACTCGTGAGCGACAATCTGGGAGAAGTGGGCATTCAGATGTTCAAGGATGCGCCGGGCATCGAAGTGGACGTCAAGACCGGTCTCAAGCCGGAGGAACTCAAGGCGATCATCGGCGACTACGACGCGCTGGCCATTCGCAGCAACACCAAGGTGACCGAGGAGATCCTGTCGGCCGCCACCAAGCTCAAGGTGGTGGCCAGGGCCGGCATCGGCTTGGACAATGTGGATATTCCGGCCGCCACCAAGCGCGGCGTGGTGGTGATGAACACCCCCACCGGCAACGTCATCACCACGGCCGAACACGCCATCGCCATGATGCTGGCCTTGACCCGCAAGATACCCGAAGGCACCGCCTCGCTAAAAGACGGCCGCTGGGAGAAAAAGAAACTGGAAGGCCGCGAACTGTATCAAAAGACCCTGGGCGTCGTGGGCTACGGCAAGATCGGCTCCATCGTGGCCGACCGGGGCCGCGGGCTGCGCATGCGGGTGGTGATCTACGATCCTTTCGTGCCGCCCGAAAAGATTCGCAACGACGGCTACGAAGCCCTCACCCTGCAAGAGCTGTTCAAGCAGGCCGATTACATCACGGTGCACGTACCCAAGATGAAGAACACGGCCAACCTGATCAACAAAGAGGCCTTCGAATTGATGAAGAACGGGGTCATGGTGATCAACTGCGCCCGGGGCGGCATCATCAACGAGGCCGACCTGTACGAAGCCATCAAGGCGGGCAAGGTGGCCGGCGCGGCCCTGGATGTGTTCGAGACCGAACCGCCGGGAAAAATTCCGCTCCTCGAGCTGCCCCAAGTGATCGCAACGCCGCACCTGGGCGCTTCCACCAAAGAGGCCCAGACCAACGTGGCCGTCATGGCAGCCGAGCAGATCATCAACTACCTGACCAGTGGCACCATCGTCAATGCCGTCAATGTTCCTTCCGTCACCGGCGAAGCGCTGGAAAAGGTCGGTCCCTATATCAAGCTGGCCGAACAGATGGGCCTGCTGCAAGCCCAGATGATCAAAGGCGCACCCAAGGAAGTAGTGGTCGAGTACTATGGCGACTTCAAAGGCATCGATCTATCGCCGGTGACCACGGCCCTGCTCAAGGGCATGCTCACCCCCATGGTCAAGGAGGTGGTCAACTTCGTCAACGCCCATGTGCTGACCACCCAGCGCGGTGTCAAGGTGACCGAAACCACCATCGGCAGCCATCCGGAGTACACCTATCTGATCACGGTCAAAGTGGTGACCACCGAGGGTGACAGCGTCGTGTCCGGAACCATTTTCGGCAAGCAGGACACCCGCATCGTGCGCATCAACACCTTCCGCCTGGAAATGATCCCCCTGGGCCACATGGCCCTGATTCACAACCTGGACATTCCGGGATCGATCGGCGAAATCGGCACCACCCTGGGCAAGCACAAGATCAATATCGCCCGTATGCAGGTGGGCCAGGAAGAGGGCGGCGAACGCAACATCATCTTCCTTTGCACCGACACCCCCATTCCTCAACCGGTGCTGGATGAACTGCGCGCCTTGCGCACCGTGAAGAGCGTCATCTCGTTGGAGTTTTAAACCAGAAGGGCCGCCACAGCCGTGTGGCGGCCCGTTGGCATGCATGCTTTCCAAGCAGAGGAGATGCCCATGACCGAGGAGCAAAAAGCGGAGACGGGAGCCAAACCCGATCGCCCTAAAAGCTACACCTTGCCCAAGATCGATTTTTCTACTTTTGTACTGTCCATTAACTCTTCCGCGCTGTTGCAGCTTGGACTGATCGAAGATCCGGCCTCGGGCCAGAAGACCAAAAATCTTCCCATGGCCAAGCAAACCATCGATCTGCTGGCCATGCTCGAAGAAAAGACCCGCGGCAACCTGACGAGCGATGAGGAGAATATCCTCAAGAACCTGCTCTATGAGTTGCGCATGCTGTACGTCAAGGAAAAGGGCTAGTGGGTGGACAGCCCCGCCATTGAACTGCTGGCTCCGGCCAAGATCAACCTTTTCTTGCATGTCTTGGGCCGACGGTCCGACGGATACCACGAGCTCTATTCCCTGATGTGTCCCGTGGCGCTCTATGACCGGCTGCGGCTGACGATCGCCGGGGATGCCGACCAAATCGCTTGTGATTCCCCTACGGTACCCGCCGACGATTCCAATCTGGCGCTCAAGGCGGCCAAACTTTTCAAGGCAACCCTTTTGGCCGATGGTCGGCAGACCGTCCGCAACGTCAGCATCCATCTGGAAAAACAGATCCCCGTGGGCGCCGGTCTGGGCGGCGGTAGCAGCGATGCCGCCGCCGTGCTCAAGGGGTTGAACGATTTGTGCGGCCGACCCTTCGACGGGGAGCGGCTGCGCGGCTTGGCCCTGCGCCTGGGGGCCGATGTGCCTTTTTTCATCGATGCGCGGCCGGCCATTGCCCAGGGGATCGGCGAACGGCTGACCCCATATGCGGGGTTGCCGCCGCTGTGGACCGTTTTAATCTATCCCGGCTTCGGCCTTTCCACGGCCCAGGTCTTCAAGGGATTTAATTTGGCATTGACAAAATCGAAAAAAAAACTTAGGAACTTGCCCTTTAAAAATGGAAATTTCAGTGCAACCCACCACTTGCACAACGATCTGGAAGCAGGGGTGGGTGACCACTTTGCGGTCATAGACAAAGTCAAGCGGGCGCTTTTGGATCAAGGTGCCCTGGGTTCGCTCATGACTGGCAGCGGTTCCGTGATATACGGGCTTTTTGCCGATGAGATCGGCGCGAACAGGGCCAAAGCCGTAATGGGCCTGGAATTAGCGCCTGGACAGCGGATTTTTGTGGCCAGGCTGCTGGTTTAATCCGAAGGGATTGATCTTTCTTACTGAATTTCGTGGATATTTTTGCTGGGGCGTCGTCAAGCGGCTAAGACACAGGATTTTGGTTCCTGCATCCGGAGGTTCGAATCCTCCCGCCCCAGCCACTTTTTTGGACGCGCGCCGTGGGACCAAGGCGCCAACGCTGGCAAGGGGGCATGACACGCCGTGGCAAGCAGAACACTCAACGATTTCTGGATCTTCTCCGGTAACTCCAATATTGCGCTGTCAAAGAAGATTTGCGAGTTTCTGAAAATGCCCCTGGGCGGGGCCAAAGTCAGCACCTTCAGCGACGGCGAGATTCAGATCGAGATCGAAGACAACGTCCGCACCAAGGATGTCTTCATCATCCAATCCACCTGCAATCCCGTAAGCCACCACCTGATGGAACTGCTGCTGATGATCGATGCCATGAAGCGCGCCTCGGCCAGCCGCATTACGGCCGTCATCCCCTACTATGGGTATGCCCGGCAGGACAAGAAGGTGGCGCCGCGGGTGCCCATCAGCGCCAAGCTGGTGGCCGACCTGATCACCACCGCCGGCGCCAACCGCATCATCACCATGGATCTGCATGCCGGCCAGATCCAGGGCTTTTTCAACATTCCGGTGGATAACCTTTTTGCGGCGCCGGTGATCCTGCGTTACATCCGCAAGAATTTTTCCAACGAGATCGTGGTGGTCTCGCCCGACGCGGGCGGCGTGGAGCGCGCCCGGGCCTTCGCCAAGCGTCTCGATGCCAGTCTGGCCATTGTGGACAAACGCCGCTCGGCGCCCAACGAAGCCAAGGCCATGGCCGTCATCGGCAACGTGAAAGACAAAATCGCCATCATCCTGGACGACATGGTGGATACCGCCGGCACCCTGACCGAAGCCGCGGGTGTGCTCCTGAAAAACGGCGCCACCGAAGTGCACGCCTGTTGCTGCCACCCGGTCCTGTCCGGACCGGCCATCGGCCGTATTCAACAATCCCAATTGAAAAGCCTTATGGTCACCGACACCATTCCGCTCACCGCGGAAGCCGCCGCCTGCGACAAGATCAAGATGCTGTCCATTGCCGAATTGGTGGGCGAGGCCATCATTCGAAGTAATCGGGGAGATTCGGTGACCTCTTTGTTC
>JAKAFO010000438.1 GCA_021819735.1 Deltaproteobacteria bacterium | reverse complement strand
GTATTCGTATTCCAGAAAACGGGTGGCCGACTGATCCAACAGGAAGTTGACTTCGGCCGGAAACTCCGCGTCGCTGTCGTAGAAGACCAGTTGCAAGGGAACCCTGGACAGTACGTCGAAGATCAGGCTGATGCCGCCGGAACCCGCCTCGCCTCCGGGCCGACCGCCCAGATGGCCGGCCGCGGCGCGCAACGCCTCGGTGCGGCCCTTGAAGCGCCGAATCAGCGGCGCGGCCAGGGCGTTTTGTTGAAAACTGACGTGGCCGCTGCCGGTGCCGGCCAGCGTCTTGAGCGGCACGAAGCGGCCGAAGGTTTCGCCGCCCCCGCCGGTCAGCAGATAGCCGGCGATGAGCGAAGCCACGATGAGGGGCGCCGCTGCGCCGTGCGCATCGTGGACCCAGCCTTGGCCCACGCGATAGGGCTGCCCCAGGAAGCGTACTTCCACCGCTCCGTCGTCGAGCCGCGTCAGGCCCAGTCGTTCGGCATGGGCGGCCAGCGGGGCTGTGGCCAGACGCTGCATGAGGGCGTCATGGATGGCCGGATAACCGCCACGCGGCTCTGGTTTTGCGGGCATGTTCATTTCGCCTACTGCAACCCTTTTGCCTTGAAAAAATCGACGTATTCCTGGTCCGTCTTCAAGATGTGCTGGATCAGCCAGTCGCCCAAAAATTGCAGGAGCTCGACCGAAGAGCGCATCCGGCCGTTTGCGGTACCGGCTTCAAAGCCGGAAACCTTTTGCGTGAACGCCTCGTGCTCCTGGATGTGGCGGGCCGCCTGCGGGTATCCCAACTGCGCGAAATACTTCTCTTCGGTTCGAAAGTGGATTTTCGCGTAGTCGATAAGGCCCTGCACGGTCTGCCCCATGACCGCCTTACCCTTACCTTTTGGGATTGCGTCTGTCAAATCGTTGATCATGGCGATGAGCTTTCGATGTTGGCCATCGAGTTCGGCCACCTTGACGCTCAACGTGTCGTTCCAGATAATCAAAGCCATCGTTGTCTCTCCTTGCTTTAGGGCATCCTTCTTGGCGCCGGTGGCGCAATCCTTGGCCTTGCCGTCATCCTGTAGCATCCGACGACATACGCGCCGCTGTTGCCGATGACCAGGCCGGTGCCGAAGATGGCGCCCCACACGGCCAGGTACCAGATGTTGCCGGCCCGTTTGACCGCCGTGCCTTCGCGGAACAGCGGCGTGACCAACGACCAGGCCACCCCGGCCCCCGCCCGAGCGCCAAACCCAGCAGCCATACGAGCGCGCCCAGCCCGGCCTTGAAAAAGAGCGAGTAGACCAGCAGGCAGGCGGCACTCATACCCACCGAGATGTACATCGCCTTGGGAGGTAATCTCGCGGCTCTTGCGGTAGGTGAGCAGCATGACGAGGATCGAGCCGACGGTCAGGTTGATGCCCAGCACCGAAACCACTTTAAGGAACAGCTCCATGCTGATGTACATGAGGATGCCGGCGGCGCTGGCCAGGCCGAGCGCGATGCCTGAAATTTTCTTCCATCGGGATGCTTTGCCGGCTCTGGGCACCGGCGGCGGTAAGGGGACGGCCAATTTTCCAGCGTCGTTCGTCACAAAGAATCCCTCGAACCCCAACTCGTTGATATTATCGATCAAAGGCGTTGATTCAGCCTTCCCCGTAATAATCGGCTGATTTTCAAAAAAGATTAGAGGGGACTTACAGGTTAACCCGGGGGCGGCGTTTTCACCGGAGGAACGATGCGATGAACGCTCGCACGTCGTCCCGGCCGCGGAAGATGCCGTAGTGCCCTTCGCATAAGATGTCGGCGTTCAACTCCAGGATGAACTGGAGCGATCGGAGGTAATCGCCGCGGTCGGAGCGCAGGCTGGGGTGCAGGGGGCCGTGAATGTCCTGGCCGAAGAGGATCTTGTGGCCGTCGAGGTCGGCGGTGAAGACCATGGAGCCGGGGGAGTGGCCGGGGCAGTGATAGGCCTGGATCTCGCCATTGCCCACGGCAATGGATTGTTGCGCGCCTTGGATTTTGTGATCGATGCGCAGCGGCGCCATGCGCCGGCCGTACCAAGATGCCGCGGTGGCGGCGTGGTCGCCGGCTTCCAGGAAGACGGCATCCAGCGCGTGGGCCACGATGCGGCAGCCCAGGTGGCCCGCCACGGCTTCGGCGCCCCCGGTATGGTCGAAATGGCAATGGGTGAGCAGCAGGTGGGTCACCGGCACCTCGAGCGGCAGCACCCGGCCGATGTTGGCGAGCAGGTCCGGGACGGCCTCGCCGCAGCCGGCGTCGATCAGGGCCGCGGCCGGCCCCAGGCGCACCAGGTAGGCGGCGGCATCTTCGGGGGCGGTCAGTTCGGGACCGGCCACCTGCCAGAGATTTTCCGAGATTTGCATTTTCACCCGCCTTCGCTCAAGCGGCTTGGAGCTGCGAATGCCAGCGAAGCTTTCTGAGTTCCATGCGCAAGCTCTTCAAATGCTGCTTGGCCTCTTCGAGCCCTTGCCCTTTGGCCTGCTCGATTTGTTCGGGTTTGACTTCCTGGCGCCGGTTCATCAGATCGAGCCAATGATTCCATCGGTTGCCCGCGTGCGACGGATCCAGCCATTTTTCCAATTCCGTCACGATGATCGATGGTTCGTCACGCCTTCTGAATTGAGAAATGAGTTCTTTCAATTTGTAAAAGATGCTGTGAAGGTTGCTCCATCGCCCGTCGAACGAAAGCGGGTCATCGACCGTGAACGCCTGCAGTGCCGTGGAACGAAAATCTCTGTAGACGCTGAGCAGTTCCAAGAAATAGCCGCCGGCGCTGGATCGTGCCGCTTCGCCCGCGTCCAGATAAGCATCGATATGCGCCGATGCCAGGAGTGCATGGGCAACTCCGTTGTTACCCAGGTATTCCCGGATATCATCGGGCACATCCGCGGCTTTCAGGTCGAAGTCTTCCAGGGCGGTGGCATCGCCTGTCAGAAAGGTTTGCAGGGCGGAGGTGAACTCGACCCTGAACGTCAATATGGCATCGTAAAGGTTTCGGCAGTCTTGGCGAAACGCGAGGGTGTTGAGCGCCAGAACGATATTCGGCTCGTCCAGGTTCGGCTTGACCTTCATTTGAATGGTATACGCATTGATGTAGCGCTTTACTTCCCGAGGGTTCAGGCGCATCCCCGAAAAAAGATGGGTCAGGTGCGGGAGAACCGTATCGCGCATATCTCGTTGCTGTGCGTCGGACAGTCCGGCACCTTTCTGGATCGCGCTGAACAGGTCATCGAGCATCGTGTACGAGACCGGGGCCAGGCTGAAGGGAACCTGGAAAATCTTCTTCAGATAGTCGGCGCCTTTGATCAGTCGGGGCGGATTATGGCTGTGTTGCGCTTCGACCGGTCCCGCGATTCCGTTCTCTAGTAGATATCGGGAATCGATGCTCTTCTCGACAACCTCACGGTCGAGGCCGACCACAAAGACAAACCCCTTGAGATCGAAAAAGAGCTTCATGGACTCCAATACATCGAGGGTGCCCGCGGGCAGGTGGTTTCGATAACCTAAAATTGACCCCCAAAAGGGCAAAACGATAACCGAAAGTTGACCCCCTCAGCCAGCACTCTGGTAAGGATGATCGAACGAAATCCTAAACCGGAGGGA
>JAKAFO010000437.1 GCA_021819735.1 Deltaproteobacteria bacterium | reverse complement strand
TGGTTTACTCCCACCCCCAGGCCCTGGCCCAGTGCCAGCGGTTCTTGATTCGCAACAAGCTCGAGGCGCGTCCCTATTACGATACGGCCGGCGCGGCCAAGATGCTGGCCCGCGAGAACCCCCGCGCGGCGGCCGCCATCGCCAGCCCCTTGTGCGCCGAGCTTTACGATATGGAGATCGTGGCCCAGGGCATTGCCGACGGCGCCGCCAATTCCACGCGTTTTTTGCTGCTCTCTCGGCAGCCCTACCCGGGGCGCGGGGACAAAACCTCCATCATCTTCGCCACTGCCCATCAGGCCGGTCGGCTCTTCAACGTGCTGCGCCTGTTCGCCGAGGCCAACATCAACCTGACGCGCATCGCCTCCATGCCCTTGCGCTCCGATCCGGGCAACTACAGCTTTTTCCTCGATTTTGAAGGCGACATGGGCGATGCCCACGTGGCGCGGGTCTTCCAGGAACTGGAGCGGATGGGCATTGCCGTCAAGTGTTTGGGCAGTTACCCGGCGGACAAATCCTCGCCCTATTGATGCATCAAGGGTTAGACGTCGCTCTGATTTTTGGATACGATCTCGGCCACCCGCTGTTCCAGTTCGGCGTTGAGTCGCCGGATTTGGTCCATGGTGGATTTGTGCTCGCCGATTTCGCGCTCCAGGTGCGCCACGGTCTGCGTCAGGGCAAGGTTGCGCTGGCGCACCTCTCCATGCAACTGGGCATTGCGCAGGGCCGATGCAATCTGGGCGGCCATGGTTTCGAGAAAGCGCGACTGGGCGCTGAAATCCCGTGCCTGGTTTTGGGAGGCCAGGGTCAGCACTCCTAAGGAGCGATTTTCGCAGCAAAGGGGCAGGGCCACGCAGGAGATGACGCCTGCCCGCAGGCACTCCTCCATGGTGCAGCGCGGATCGTCACAAATATCCTTGGCGTAGATCGGCTGGCGTTTCTCGATGGCCAGGCCGCACAGGCATTGCCCGACATGGTGCAGGCGGACGCTGACCGCCCGTCCCCCGCCATGGCGGTGGGACTGCTTTTTAAGGATCAGGCGATCGTCGCTCTGGATGAAGAGCAGGGCCACATCGGGTTGAACCGCCTCCATGACGATTTGCAGGGAGATGGCGGCCACTTCATCCAGCTCCAGGCTCTGGTTGATGTGTTGCCCCAGGCGGTAAAGGCAGGCCAGTTCGGTATCCGAGCGTCGCCGGCGCTGGTGGCTCGGCGCGCCATCGGGTGAAACGGGGGGGCGTGCAGACACCGCTCCGTCGTCTTCTCTTGGACCAGAGGTCCCCCGGGGGTAGATAGCGACGCTGGCACACGGTGGATAGGCCGATATGGCATTGCGCTTGGTAGTCATGTGCTATCCCTCCTCTAAAAAAGCGAATAGAGCGAAAACCTGCTTTGCCGCTTTCGGCGCCGTCAGGTGCGGAGGTCTATTTGCCGGCCAACTAAATGCGAACGTCGGAGAAACATCCTGGTACTAAGCACATGGGGCAGTCGCAAAAAATACCGTACCACTCAAAACAGAACGACTGATGACGCGCGGGTGTTGATGGATGGTCGATTCTGGAACCGGATCGTGAAGCTTGCAAAACTATAATGTAAAAAAGAGAGCCAAGTCAATTGGCATGGTAGCGTTTTTGCAGACTCAAGAAAAATTATCACAGGCGCTGCAAGTGCAAGGGGCGACCGAAGCCGCCCCTTGATCCATAAATCGAGTTTGATTTCTTTCGGCTAGGCCTTCTTGAGCTTCAGTGCCGCATGGGCCGCGGCCAGCCGGGCGATGGGCACGCGGAACGGAGAACAGGAAACATAATTGAGCCCCAGCTCGTGGCACAGGGCGATGGAGGCCGGGTCCCCGCCATGCTCGCCGCAGATGCCGCACTCCAGGTCCGGACGAACCGTGCGTCCCTTGGTGACGGCAATGCGCATGAGCTCGCCCACGCCGTCGCGGTCCAGGGTGGCGAAGGGGTTGTCCGGCAGGATGCTCTGGTTCAGGTAGGCCATGAGAAAGCCCGCCTCGGCGTCGTCCCGGGAGATGCCGAAGGTGGTCTGGGTCAGGTCGTTGGTGCCGAAGGAGAAGAATTGGGCATGGCCGGCGATCTGGTCGGCCGTCATGGCGGCGCGCGGCAGTTCGATCATGGTGCCGAATTTGTATTCGATCTGGATGCCCTGTTCGCGCATCACTTTCTGGGCCTCGCCTTCCAGAGCCTCTTGCTGCACTTTGAGTTCATTGGCATGGCTGATGAGGGGAATCATTATCTTGGGTAGCACCTTGATGCCTTCGCGGCTGACTTCGCAGGCCGCCTCGAAGATGGCCCGCACCTGCATGATGGTCAGTTCGGGGATCATGATCCCCAGGCGCACGCCGCGCAACCCCAGCATGGGATTTTGTTCGCGCAACTGCTCGGCCTGGCGCCGGACGCGCTCTTTCATGCGGATCTGCTGGAGCAGTTGGTCGATTTCCGCCAGGTTGGGGGCGTGCCCCACGCGCAGCTTCAGGTCGGCCAGGTCGTTGATCAGCTCCACCAGGTCCGGCAGAAATTCGTGCAGGGGCGGGTCGATGAGCCGGATGATCACCGGCAGGCCGTCCATGACCCGGAACAGGCCGGCGAAATCCTCGCGCTGGAAGGGCAGCAGGGCTTTTAAGGCTTCGCGCCGTTCGATGGGCAGCGTGGCCATGATCATCTTCTGGACATGGGGCAGCCGTTCGCTTTCGAAGAACATGTGCTCCGAGCGGCACAAGCCGATGCCCTGGGCGCCGTACTCCCGGGCGCGCCGGGCGTCGATGGGGTAGTCGGCATTGGCCCACACGCCCAGGGTGCGGATCTCATCGGCCCAGGCGAGCAGCTTGATCAGCCAGGGGTCCTTGATATCCGGCACCTTGGTTTGGAGCTGACCCATGAACACTTCGCCGCTGTTGCCGTCGATGCTGATCCAGTCGCCCTCCAGGATCACCTTGTCGCCCACGCTCATACGGCGCTTGTGCAAGTCGATCTGCAGGGCCGCGACCCCGACCACCGCGGGTTTGCCGAACTGACGCGCCACCAGGGCCGCGTGGCTGGTGCGGCCGCCCCGATTGGTGAGAATGCCTTTGGCGGCCAGCATGCCGTGCACGTCGTCGGGCTTGGTCTCGGGCCGCACCATGATCACCTGCTTGCCCTGCTCCTTGGCCCATATCTCGGCGATGTCGGCATCGAAAGCCACCACGCCGTAGGCCGCGCCGGGGGAGACATTGAGTCCCCGGGCCAGCACCTTGTCCTCGGCGCGGGCCTGGGCCACGGCCTTGTTGTCGAATTGGGGATGGAGGAAAAAATCGATCTGGCCAGGGCTGACCCGGGCCACGGCCTGCTCCTTGGTGATCAATCCTTCTTCATGCATATCCACGGCAATGCGCACGGCGGCCTGGGCCGTGCGTTTGCCGTCGCGGGTCTGCAACATCCAGAGTTTGCCTTTCTCGATGGTAAACTCCATGTCCTGCATGTCGCGGTAGTGCTGTTCCAGGGTTCTGGCGATTTTTTGCAATTGCACAAAATCTTCGGGCATCTCCATGGCCATTTGATCGATGCTCTTGGTCATGCGGATGCCGGCCACCACGTCCTCGCCCTGGGCGTTGATCAAATAGTCGCCTTCCAG
>JAKAFO010000436.1 GCA_021819735.1 Deltaproteobacteria bacterium | reverse complement strand
CTCCAGCTCGCGCACGTTGCCGGGAAACTCCTGGGCCATTAGCGCTTTGAGCGCATTGGGCGAGATGTCCTGGATCTCTTTCTGATTGAGACGCGCGTACTTTTCCAGGAAATGGTAGCTCAACAATTGAATGTCCTGGGGCCGTGCCTTGAGCGGCGGCAGTTCGAAGCGGATGACGTTGAGCCGGTAGTAAAGATCTTCCCGGAAGCGCTTGGCCTCCATGTCGGCCTTGAGATCGTGGTTGGTGGCGGCGATAAAGCGCAGGTCGGCCTTGCGCGTGGTGACGCTGCCCACCGGCTTGTATTCGCCTTCTTGGAGCAGTCGTAACAGCTTGGTTTGCAGTGTGGGGCTCAGGTCCCCGATCTCGTCTAAGAACAAAGTACTTTCGTGGGCTTCTTCCACCAGTCCTTTTTTATCCTGCCAGGCGCCGGTAAAAGCACCTTTCAGATGCCCGAACAGCTCGCTTTCCAGAACATGCTCGGGAATGGCCGTGCAGTTGATGGTCACCATCTTGCGCTGACCGCGTCGGCTGTGCTCGTGAATGGCCCGGGCCACCAGCTCCTTGCCGGTTCCGCTGGGCCCGGTGACGAGCACGGTAGCCATGGTAGGCGCCACCTGGCGGATGCGCTCGAAGATCGACTGCATCGACGGGCTGGCCCCCACCAGGGCGGCGAATCCCTTCTTCTCGGCCAGGGCATCGCGCAGGGCCTGGTTCTCCCGCAGGATCGACTGCCACTGCATCACTTTTTCCACCGTCATCAGGATGCGCTCGCGGCGGAAGGGTTTGGTAATGTAGTCATAGGCCCCCTTGCGCGTGGCTTCCACGGCGGTTTCGATGGTGGCAAAAGCCGTCATGATGACCACCGCCACATCGGCCCGGATCTGTTTGACCGCCTCCAAGAAGCGGATGCCGTCCATCTTGGCCATCTTCAGGTCGGTGATCACCATATCGAAGGGGGATTGGCTGAAGAGCGCCAGGGCTTTCTGGGAATCCGGCTCGGTGACGACTTCGTGCGTCGTCTCTTCGTTGAGGATGCGCTTTAAAAGCAACAACATATCGGCTTCGTCGTCGACGATCAGGATGCGGCCCGCCATTTTTCTTCTCCTGCATGCGCCGGCAGTTCCACCGTGAAGGTCGTTCCCTTTGGCTTGTCCACGCCATCGTGAACCTGACTTTCACAAGTGATGGTGCCGCCGAATTTATTGATGATGCCGTAACTGACAAACAATCCCAGGCCGGTGCCTTCGCCTTCGGGCTTGGTGGTGAAGAACGGCTCGAAGATATGGTCGAGGTGTTCGGGAGCGATGCCCGCGCCCTGGTCCTGGAGTTGGACCGCGACCCGCTGACTGCCGGCCATCGAGCCGGTGCGAATGGTGAGCCGGCCGCCATCGGGCATGGCCGCGGCCGCATTGTTGATCAGGTTCAAAAAGACCTGCTGCAACTGGCGGTCGTCGCCCTGCACCCGGGGAAGGCGCTCGGCGAATTGGGTGCAGAGCTCGATGCCTTTCATCTCCAGACTGTGCTGGACCACCTTGATGATCTCGCCCAGGCATTCGTTCAGATCGGTATCGGTGGTCTTCTCCTGACCCACGCGGGCGAAGCTGAGCAGATTTTCCACGATCTGCTTGCATTGCAGCCCTTGGCGCTCGATGATCTTCAGATCCTCGTATTCCTGGCTGCCCGGCGTCTTCTTGCGAACGAGCAAATCGCAAAAACCCAGCATGACGCCCAAGGGGTTGTTGATCTCATGGGCCACGCCGGCCGCCAGGGTACCCATGGAAGCCAGTTTTTCGGCGTTGATCAGGAAGCGTTCCAGGCGCTTGTTTTCTGTGATATCCCGGGCGATGCAGAGTACGGCGCCCATCTGTCCGGCCTCGTTTTTCAAGGGCATGAAGTTGGCGCTGATCCAGAGGGGCGAATTGCCCACGATCAGCTCGAATTCGTCCCGTACGCTCTTGCCGGTTTGATAAACGGTCTGGAGGAATTTGATCTGGCGCGCCGCAATTTGAGGCGTAAAGAGACGATCGAGCCCCTGGCCCACAAACTCTTCGGGCGTACCGCCGAAACTGGCGGCCGTAAAGCTGTTGACCGACAACAAGCGACCCTGGTCGTCCACGGTGAAGATAAAGTCCTCGGCGCTTTCCACCAGGCTGCGGTAGTTCTCCTCGGATCGCTTCAGGGCCTGGGTTCTCGCCGCCACGAGGTATTCCAGTCGTCGGGACCAGCGGATTTGAAAAAACAAAATGATGCCGCCGGCCGCTACAACGATGAGCAGAACGAGCACCTGCAGAACTGTTTGAAGACGATGGATCGTGGCCAGGCCCGCCTCGATTTCAAAGACCGGCGCCACTACGGCCACCGACCAGTTCTGGGGGGGATGGTCGGAAATCTTGATGGGCGTGTAGGCGATCAACTTTTGAATTTCACCGGTGATGCCCCGGTGCCAGGTGGACATGTAGGCACCGAATCCCTCCCGGCCTTTTAGCATGCCCTCGCGCTGGATCCGGTTGATTTGTACGAAAGATTGGTTCTTGAAGGCATCGCCCCTGGCGCTGAAGGCATCCTTGCCCACAAAGTCGGTAAAAGGATGATGCAAAAAAATGCCGTTTTGGTCGATGATCCAGGCATAACCGGTGCTCCCGGAGCGGACCTCCTTGATGGCACCGCCCACGAACCAGCCGATGTGCAGATGGAAGACAATCGCCCAGGAAGGGTCCGCGGCGAGGGGCATGGCCATTTTCAACATCGGTTCGGCGTTCTCTACATAGGGTTGCGACACCCAGGCCGCATTCTCTTCGGTCCAGGATTTTTCCGCCAGGGCCTCTTGCCAGGGGCGAACGTCCAATGGCTCGGCGGGAAGACGCGTGTAAGGGATATGCATATAGGATTGCCCGTTGCGCAAGTCGAGCAGCTCTATCTTGACCACCCCACTTTCCAAGCTCCTCTTGAATGCCTCCCTCATTTCCGGCGATAGCGTTTTGGACGAGACCGCTTCCGGGCGAAGGATCCGGGCCAGGGTCGCAATCTCCCGATTGAGCAGGCGCAGCTCCCGCTCGATATGGGCGCGGATGGAGCGGGCAACGACGAGTTGTTCCTCGTTGAATCGGTCGGCCACCACGGCGCGGGTTTCCCGCCCGGCCCACAGGCTGATGCTCAGGGCCACGATGAGCATCACGGCGGCGATCCCGCAGATGATCAGAAGCATTCTCTTCTTCGGTTTGCGATCTTGCATTGCATCCATGATCCCGATTGCATCTCGACCTTTCCGCGGTAATAAAGCAAGGATCGGGCCAAGCGTCCGTGACCTATTCTTTCGCTGGAAATACTTCCCAATCCGCCCATGACCGTGGCGGCAGGAGGAATCGTCCGGGCTTGGCCTGTTTTTTGCCTTTGGAGTAAAGGGGTTTGCGGGGGTGCCGGTCGTGGACCACGCGCGTCCGACCGCTCGCCAACCGGATTACCTTTTGACAATGGGATCCTTTTGATTCATGGAACCATGGCAAGATCCCAGGCGCCTGCCCTGAAGTGTAAAACCTTCTGACAGGCCGTAAAATTTCGAATCAGCCCAGTCCGGATGCGCATAGATGAATCTATTGCAAAAATTTCGGTTGTTTCGCGGAAAGCGCAGG
>JAKAFO010000102.1 GCA_021819735.1 Deltaproteobacteria bacterium | reverse complement strand
GTAAGCCTTTTCGGCGGTGCGCTTGGCCTCCTCGGTCACGGCCACGGTCTTGACGCGCTGGTCGGCGGCTTCGCGCTCGGCCTCGGCCAACTTCTGGGCCGCCTCGGCCTGGGCGCGCTCTTCGGCGGTCTTGGCGATGGCCTTCTCGCGCTCGATGTCGGCCACCTGCTGGGCGCGCTGGCGCTCCACGTCGGCCACCTGCACTTTCTGCTCGCGCACCACGTTGGCCACAGCCACGGCCTCATCGCGCTTGACTTCGCGCACCCGGGCCGTCTCGTCCTGCTCGGCGGCGAAGGTGGCCGCCCGCTGGTGGGCCTCGGCCTGGGCCTTTTCGATCTCGCTCTTCTGGCGCGCTTCGGCCGAGGCCCGGGCGATCTCCTGCTCGTAGACGAACTTGTCTTTCTCTACATCCTGCTTCTTGATGGTCTTGTCCGCCTCGCGCTCCAAGGCGTTGGTTTCGGCGCGCATCTTCTGGGTGATCTCGGCGATCTGGCGCGTGCCCTGGGCATCGAAGATGTTGGAGCCGGCCTTCATCTTGTCGGGCGGCGTCTGGTCGAGCTGGGAGACGGTGACGCTCTCCAGGGTCAAGCCGTTGTGGCGCAAGTCGCTGGAGACGATCTTCTGCACCGCTTCGGCGAACTCGTCGCGCTTGGCGTTCAGATCTTCCAGGGATTTGGTGGCCGCCACGGTGCGCAGGGCCGAAATCAGCTTTTCGTTGACCAGCTCCTTGACCGTGGCGGCGTTGATCGAGCGCTCGCCCAGGGAGGTGGCCGAGTTGACCACCGCCTCGCGGTCCTTCTGCACCTTGATGTAGAACTCGGCCTTGATGTCGGCGCGCAGCTTGTCGCCGGTGATCAGGGCGTCCTGGTCCTTGCGCTCCACGTCCAGGCGCATGGTGGCCAACGAGACCGGCACCACCTTGTGCACCACGGGGATCACGATGGCGCCGCCGTCGATGATCACCTTCTGGCCGCCCATGCCGGTGCGCACGAAGGCTTCGTCGGCGGCGGTACGCACGTAAAGCCGGGTGATGATCACCACGATGGCGCCCAGGAGCAGCAGCAGCACACCGAAGCCGGTGAGAATCAGGCGGCTGACGCCGGCCACTTGCTCGAACATGAAGGGCAGCACGATAAAAGCCATGGCGAACAAAATCATCAGGACGCCGAAACCGGCGCCCGATCCGCTCCTGGTTCTTACTTCGGACATGGGCAATCCTTTCTTGGAAGTATTGGGTGAAGCCGGATGAGGGGTCTTGGGAGACCCCAGAACACCTGTCAATCGCGACATTACCACCATCCTTTCACTGCCGTCCGTGGAAAGATTATCTCAGATCCGCGCCGCTGACCGCCGGCATCTCCGTGCCGACGTAAAATGCGCCTTTGCGCTTGTCGAAGAAAAGCAGCACCACCTGGGTGCCGCGCGCGATTTTACTTTCGCCGTCGCGGATCAGACACTGGACGGTGTGCAGGGCGCCGGCATCGTCGTTCACCTGGGCCTGGCCGAAACTCGCGTCGATGGTGGTGACGGCTTCGGCCCACTTGCCGACCAACTGCGCCTCGGTCACGGCGTAGGTCTCGGTGGCGGGCATGATGCGGGCCAGCAGCCCGGCCAGCAAGCGGGTCAAGAAGACGGCGGCCACGAAGGCCACGGCGATGGAAACCCACACGAAGAGCCACGCCGGCAACAACGGCTTGAGCAGCGTGTTGGCGGCAAAACCGGCAAAGCCCCACAGAAAGCAGACGCAGATCAGGATGATCGACATGGGCACCCGGCCGATGCCCAGGAACTGCAGGGCCTTGGCCAGCGTGCCGGGATCGAACTCATGGGCGTGTTCGATGCCCAGGTCATGATCCAGATCCACATCGTGGTCGGCGGCCACCAGGCCGGTGCAGATCATGAGCACATAAAAAAGGGCGCCCACGAAGGGCAGGATAAATATCAGGTTCCACCACTGGAGCAATTCGCTCATCGCTTCATCTCCTTGGGAACGGCTTGGGGGCGCCGGCCGTCAACGGTCACTTCTTGGGCCCGGCATCGCCCGGACCGCCCAGGGGCGCCCTTTCCAAAAAGCGGATGGCGCCGTCGGCCGGATCTTCATCCGGGCCCGGCGTGCCGATCGGCTTTTCTCCGGTCCCGACCAATTGCTTTTGCCAGCGTTGGCCCACGGCGGCCGCCTGGGCGTTTTGCAGGCCGGCTTCGATCTCCCGGTCCAAGGCCGCCATATCGCCTTGCAGCCGCAGGCCGGCGGCCTGCACCGCGGCCGAGAGCAGCAATTTCTCCCGGGCCGCCTCGAACGCTTCGGCCGCCGCGGATTGGGCCAGGGTCAGGGCCTGGTGCTTCTTTTGCAGCTCGATGATGTGTTCCAACTGGGACAAAGCCTTGGCTTCGGCGGCGGCCCGCTGGGCAGCCTCGGCGTCGGCCCGAAAGCGTTCGGCCACGGCGGCGGCCTGGCGGTCGGCGGCCTGGGCCTGGGCGGTCATCTGCCGGAGCGTCTCCTGCATGGCGGCATAACGCGCCATGGCCGCCTCGGCTTTGGGCATCTCGCCGGCGGTCAGCGCCTGCTTGCCGATGGCTTCCACGGCCTTGGCCTCGGCCACCATGCGCTGCAACTCCCGGCGGCTTTGGCTCGCGAGCTGCAACTGGGCTTCCACCAACTCCAGGCTCGCTTGCAAGGTTTGCAACCGCTTGGCGGCCAGGCCCTGAAGGCCCGCCTTGGTTTTGGCCGCAACGGGGCGATCGGCATCGGAAAGAAAATCGGCCATCTTGCGCAAGATCTCGCTGAACTTCCCCATGAACCGATCCCTTCGCTGCCACGCGACCGCAACCTGCCGCCGGCCAGTCCACCCCAGGCGGATGGGCCGAGCGCCTGCGCCAGCACAGGCCCATACGACACGTTAAGAATGATCGGCAACCTGCCGAAATCGGGATTCCCGCCAAAGTGAGAAATTGGCCTCAGCGTAGTCGAAGCCACCGTTGCTTGTCAACGCGGATTTTTAGATAGGGGTTCGTTATCGTTGCGGATTTGAATCGGAAGCGAACGCCCGCCAGGGGGGCCGGACCGGCTTTGGACCGGCCCGCTATCAGACGCCGATGTTGCCGTGGCGCACGATTTCGCCCTCGATGAGGTAGACGACCTCTTCGGCGATGTTGGTGCTGTGGTCGGCTATCCTTTCCAGATGGCGGGAGACGAGCAGCAGGTTGACCAGATAGCCCACGCGGTCGGGATACTGCTTGATGGCCTCCTTAATATGGTCGTAGGCCTGGGTTTGGATGTCGTCCACCTCGTCGTCCATGGTGATCACCTTGAAGGCCAGGTCCACATCCAGGTTCACCAGGGCATCCAGGCTGGACTTGAGCATGGCCTGCACCTTTTCCGACATGGGGCTGTAGTCGAAAACGTACTGCATGGGCGGCCGTTTGGCGATGATCGTCAGGCGCTCGGCGATGTTGACGCACTCGTCGCCGATGCGCTCCATGTCGTTGTTGATCTTGATGGTGGCGATCAAAAAGCGCAGGTCAACGGCCACGGGTTGGTAGAGCGCCAGGATCTTGAGGCACTCTTCTTCGATCTCGACTTCCATCTCGTCCACTTCCCAATCCGAAGCGATGATCTTCTGGGCGATGTCGGCATCCAGACCGACCGTGGCCTGCACCACCATGCGGGTGCGCTCTTCCACCAGGGCGCCCAGGGAAAGCATCTTCTTCTTGATCTTATCCAGTTCTCTGCGCAGATGTTTGGACATGCGGTTCTCCCTCAAAAATTCTCGATAGGTTCGGCCGCGCCGCGCGCTAACCGAAGCGACCGGTGATGTAATCCTGGGTCAGCTTGTGGCGCGGGGTAGTGAAGATCTGCTCGGTGCGGCCGACTTCGATGAGATCGCCCAGGTGAAAGTAGGCCGTGCGCTGGGAAACGCGCGCCGCCTGCTGCATGGAGTGGGTGACGATGGCGATGGAGTACTGCCGTCGCAGCTCGTCGATCAACTCTTCGATCTTGCCGGTGGCGATGGGGTCCAAGGCGCTGCACGGCTCGTCCATGAGGATCACTTCGGGCCCCACGGCGATGGTGCGGGCGATGCACAGGCGCTGCTGCTGGCCGCCGGAAAGACTGGTGCCCGCGTGGGCCAGCCGGTCCTTGACCTCGTCCCACAAGCCGGCTTTGCGCAGAGAGGTCTCCACGATTTCATCCAGCTCGGCCCGGTTGCGGGCCAGGCCGTGGATCTTGGGGCCGTAGGCCACGTTGTCGTAAATGCTCTTGGGAAAAGGATTGGGCTTCTGGAACACCATGCCCACCTGGGCGCGCAGGGGCACCACATCCACCTGCTTGGCGTAGATGTCCTGACCGTCGAGGAAGATCTCTCCGGTCACACGGCACCCTTCGATGGTATCGTTCATGCGGTTGAGGCAGCGGATGAAGGTGGACTTGCCGCAGCCGGACGGTCCGATCATGGCGATCACCTGGTTGCGGGCGATGTCCAGGGAGACTTCCCGGATGGCGTGCTTGTCGCCGTAATAGACATTCACGTTGCGACAGGTCAGGCGCGGGTTGTCCACGAAGGGCTTGCCCACGGTGGGCGCCGGCCGGCCTTCGACTCGTTCGGCCATCTCGGACTTTTGCGGCTTTTTAGGAACCGCCACCGGCTTGTCGGACGTCACGGGCAACTCCTCTTCTTCCAACAACGCGTGTTGGCCAAATGCGATCTCCATGCGACACCTCCGGAGCATTTAACACGATGGGGAGCCGATGCGCAATCGATCGGCTCCCCTTGCGGAAAAGAATCGCACACCCGCCGGTGCTATTTAAGCTGATCTTTGGCGAGGGTCTTTAACTGTTCCACATCGGCGCCCATCTGCTTGCGTTCGGCATCGGGCATGGGAATCAAGCCCTTGTCGGCCAGGTAGCCGTCGGGACCCCAGGCTTTTTCCGAAGAGAACTCCTTGAGGAATTCGCGGATGCCGGGAATCGTGCCGATGTGGGCCTTTTTCACGTAAAAGAAGAGCGGCCGGGAAACCGGGTATTTCCCGCTGGCGATGGCTTCGAAGGCCGGAGCCACGCCCTCGACCACCGCGCCCTGGATCTTGTCGGCGTTCTGGTCCAGGAAGCTGAAGCCGAAGATGCCCATGGCTTTTGGATTGGCTTCCAGTTTCTGCACGATCAGGTTGTCGTTTTCGCCGGCCTCGATATAGGCGCCGTCTTCGCGCACGGTCTGGGAGATGGCCTTGAATTGCTTTTCATCGCTTTTCTTCAGGGCCTTGATCCAGTCATAGGATTCGGCGCCGTGCTCCATCACCAGTTCCACGAAGGCATCGCGGGTGCCGGAGGTGGGAGGCGGGCCGAGCACTTCGATCTTCTCGGCCGGCAGGGCTGGGTTGATCTCTTTCCAGGTTTTATAAGGGTTGGGCACCACCTTCTGGGCACCGGCCGGATCGGGTACCTGTTTGGCCAGGGCCAGGAAGAGCTCCTTGCGGGTCATCTTGGCCAACGGGGCTTTTTTGCTGTTGGCCACCACGATGCCGTCATAACCGACCTTGACTTCCACGATGTCGCTGACGCCGTTGGCGGAGCAGGCGTCGAATTCCGAGGTCTTGATCCGCCGGCTGGCATTGGTGATGTCCGGATGGGCCACGCCCACGCCGCCGCAGAACAGCTTGAAGCCGCCGCCGGTGCCCGTGGATTCGATCTTGGGGGTTTTGAAGGCGGTCGATTTGCCGAACTGCTCGGCCACCACCGTCGAGAAAGGATAGACCGTGGACGATCCCACGATGCTCACATAGTCCCGGGCCGCATCGGCCATCACCGGGGTGGAAACGCCCGCCCAGATGAGGGTCGCAGCCGTCGTGCAGAGTAACGCTTTCTTCAACATGATTTTCTCCTTTTCTTTTTATTACCATCTTCGTTCGAACCGCCGCCGCAGCACCACCGCCAGGCCGTTCATGACGATCAAAAACACCAGCAGGGCCAGGGTGGCCGCCGAGGTGCGTTCGACGAAGGCCCGCTCGGGGCTGTCGGCCCACAGGTAGATCTGCACCGGCAGCACGGCCGCCGGATCGGTGAAGCTGTTGGGAATGTCCACGATGAAGGCCACCATGCCGATCATGAGCAGCGGCGCGGTTTCGCCCAGGGCCCGGGCCATGCCGATGATCGTGCCGGTGAGCATGCCCGGCAGGGCCAGGGGCAGCACGTGGTGCAGGATCATCTGCATCTTGCTGGCACCCACCCCCAGGGCCGCGTCCCGGATCGAAGGCGGCACCGATTGCAGGGCCGCCCGGCTGGCGATGATGATGGTGGGCAACGTCATCAGCGTGAGCACCAGGCCGCCCACCACCGGGGCCGAACGCGGCATGCCGAAGACGCCCAGAAACACCGCCAGCCCCAGCAGCCCGAAGACAATCGAGGGCACGGCCGCCAGGTTGTTGATGTTGACCTCGATCAGGTCGGTCCAGGCGTTGCGCGGGGCAAACTCTTCCATATAAACGGCCGTGGCCACCCCCAGGGGAAACGAGAGCGCCAGGGTGACCAGCAGCGTATAGAAGCTGCCGCACACAGCCCCCCAGATGCCAGCCAACTCCGGCTCGCGGCTGTCGCCGGCCGTGAAAAAGGCGCGGTTGAAGCGCTTGGCCACGCGGCCCTGGGCTTGCAGTTGGTCGATCCAGCCCAATTGGGCCTCGGAGAGCCGCCCGCCGGACCGGTCCAGGTGTCCCTTGACCAGCATGTCCACATCGTCATCGGCCGGCAGCCACAGGCTTTGGCGTTGGCCGATGAGCGCACGCTCCGCCAGCACCATGCGGCGCAGCTCGAAGGCGGCGCCCGAACTGATCAGCCCTGCCAGGGCGCGGCGTTCGCTGCGGCCGGTGGCCTTAGGGAAGGTCGCATACAGCGCCTCTTTGACCATCCGGGAGTAATCGGCATTGCCCACTTCGACGTCGGCGAAAATCTGGGGATCGAAGTAAATCTCCAGTCGGAGCTCGGTCTGGAAAAGCGCCGTGTACCCATTGCCCACGATGCTGACGAAGAGAAAACCGAGAAACGCCAGGCTCAATATGATGGCGCCCAGGCCCATGGCCCGGAAGCGGCGCTCGGACCGGTAGCGGCGCGCCAAGCCGCGCTGCACGATCTCTATGGTTTTGGCTTTGGGATTATTCATACTGCTCCCGATACTTGCGCACCACTTTCAAAGCAATGATGTTCAATCCCAATGTGATGACGAACAGCAGCAGTCCCAGGGCAAAGGCCGCCAGCGTCTTGGGGCTGTCGAACTCCTGATCGCCCACCAGCAGGGTGACGATCTGCACGGTGACGGTGGTGACGGTCTTCAGGGGGTTGAGGGTCATGTTGGCCGTTAGGCCGGCGGCCATCACCACGATCATGGTTTCGCCGATGGCCCGGGAGACGGCCAGCAGCACGCCGCCCACGATGCCGGGCAGGGCCGCGGGCAGCACCACCTGTTTAATGGTCTCGGACTTCGTGGCGCCCAGGCCGTAGGCGCCGTCGCGCAGGGCCTGGGGCACGGCGTTGATCATGTCGTCGGACAGGGAGGAGACAAACGGTATGATCATGATGCCCATGACCAGGCCGGCGGCCAGGGCGCTTTCGGAGCTGACATCCAGGCCGACGGCCTGGCCCGCGGAACGGATCAACGGCGCCACCACCAGGGCGGCGAAGAATCCGTAAACCACCGTGGGAACTCCTGCCAGAATCTCCATCAATGGCTTGGCCACGGCGCGGAATCGCCGGCCGGCGTATTCCGACATGTAGATGGCGGCCAGCAGGCCGATGGGTACCGCCACGGCCATGGCGATCCCCGAAACGAGCAGCGTGCCGGCCAGCACCGGCACGGCGCCGAAAGCTCCCGAGGAACCCACCTGGTCGCTGCGGATGGCCATTTGGGGGCTCCATTGCAGACCGAAGAGAAAATCGGTCAGGGGCACGGACTTGAAAAACCGCAAGGCCTCGTAAAGCACCGAGAGCACGATGCCGATGGTGGTGAAAATGGCGATGGTCGAACAGGCCGCCAGCAGCCAGAGCACTAGGCGCTCCACATGGTTGCGCGCCCGCAGGCGGACGTGGATTCGGCGGCGAACCAGCGCCAGTCCGGCCAGGGCCGCGGCCACGACCACCACGTACGAGGCCATGCCGCTGATGGTTTGCAGCCTACGGTAGTGCTCGGCAGCGGCCTGAACGGCCGGGCCGATCTGTCCCTCGGCGATGTTGCCGTTGATGACGTTGCGAATGTCGTTGACGATCAGGTTTAGGCGCGCAGGGGAAAGCGCCTGCATATCCGCCGGCAATTGGGCCACGGCCAGATGCGTAATGACGCGGCCTTCCAACATCTGCCAGGCGGCATAGATCAGCAGCGCGGGCAAGCCGCACCAGATGGCCGTCAATACGCCATAATAAGGAGGCCGGGAGTGCAGGGAGCGCACCGCCTCCGGACCGCCGGCCACGCCGACCGCCCGGCGCAGCCCCAGATAGTAGGCCGACAGGGTCAAAAGCAGTAAAAGCGCCAAAAGCATCATGCGGGCAAGCTATCCTCCGGCTGTTTGGGAATTGTTCAGCAATTGTTAGAATTGTATTAGCGCGGAAAAGGCAGAAGGTTCGGCCTCGCAATCGGATGTCGAGCGCGCATGCCCTGCAAGGACGATTGAAGGCAGCAAGGGGCGGGAACTGGCCTGAGCGAAGCGCATCAGCGGAAAGAGGAGGGCATAAAGATATACGGGCCCCGCTGGACGCGGGGCCCTTTACCTTACGGTTATCTGCTGAAAGAAGAGACTATTGGGAGGTGGGAAGGCTTCCTACCACCGATCGCGATCGCGGTCACGATCACCGCGTCCACGGCCACCGCCGCCACCGCCGCCGAATCCGCCGCCACCGCCGCCGCCGAAACCGCCGCGGCCGCCACGGCCACCGCCACCGCCACCGCCGCCACCCTTGGTATTGGTCTGGGGCCGGGCTTCATTGACAACAATCTGACGATTCTGCAGGGTTTGGCCGTTCAACGCCTCCATGGCTTTCTGGCCGTCACCGCGCGATCCCATTTCCACGAAACCGAACCCTTTGGATTTGCCGGTCTCGCGATCCGTGATGATCTTGGCACTGACAACCTCGCCGTGTGCTTTGAATAGATCGGCCAGTTCGTTTTCAGTCAGGGTGAAGGCAAGATTGCCCACATAAAGCTTCATGATCCGTTTCCTCCTCACAAGTGGCTGTAAAAAAGCACACCCCCTCGGTGTGCCGCGAAAAAATCAGAACGCCGGATAGAGAAGCATTAGCAAAGTGGAAGCCATCCTGAGCGAAGGCATCCCGAAGCACAGCAAGGGTCGGCGGTTGTTTAAAAGGGTAACCTTTTGACGTTGACGACGCTTTGAAAAATCCAAACTCAATGAAGCCATTACCTTTTGATGTGTGCGGCGTCTTCCGGTGGACAAAGGATCTTCGCTTTGGCGGGAAGACCGGCCCGCAGTATGACGGGCTTGAGTAAATTGTGTACACAATATCTTAAAATAAGATATTGTCAATTCATATTTGGAGTCCATGCCCGCATATAAGGGTCAAAACCAAAAGGCCACGGGCTCGAAAAATCCGATACCCCAACGACAGGCAGGCTTTATGGAGCGAAACGCGTTTTCATTCTTTCACCCCCTGAGGGTGCGCTATGCGGAAATCGATCTCCAGGGCGTGGTGTTCAACGCCCACTATCTAACCTATTTCGATACCGCCATCACCGAGTTTCTGCGCCACAGCGGTTACAGCTACAAGTCGATCTTCACCGACCACGGCCTGGATTTTCACTTGGTCAAAGCCACCGTGGAGTATCTGCGGCCCATCGCCTTCGATCTGGTCATCGAGATCGGAGTATGCCTATCGCATATCGGCACCTCCAGCGTCGTCTTCACACCGGCCATCTTCGCCCAGGGCCAGGACGAATGCCTGTCCAGGGGCGAGATCATCTGGGTTTGTGCCAAAATAGGCACCTACAAATCCCACCCGCTGCCGCCGGACTTTGTCGCCCTGTTCCGTCAGGAGAGTTGACAGACGGTGGATCGGACCGCACCTTGGGCGCCTGAACGCGCAGGTCGATTTGGATCGGAGGCACCCCTATGAAACGCATCGGCATCATCGGCGGTATCGGACCGGAATCCACTATGGATTACTATCGCCGCATCATCGACAGCTTCAAGGCCAAGGGGGATGGCCTGACCTATCCGGAGATCATCATCTATAGCGCCAACCTGGCGGAACTGCTGCGCATCGTGGATGAAGGGGCGGCGACGGGCCATTGGGATCGACTCATCGACTGGCTGTCGGACCGGGTCGCGGCCCTGCATGCGGCGGGCGCCGAATTCGCCGCGATCGGTTCCAACACCCCCCACGTGGTCTTCGACCAAGTTCAGGCCCGCTCACCCATTCCGCTATTGAGCATCGTGGCCGCCACCTGCCGGCATGCCCAGAAGTTGGGGGTGCGCAAGCTCGGGCTGTTGGGAACCCGCTTCACCATGACCTCCAATTTTTATACCGACCACTTCCGCCGACGCGACATGACATTGGTGGTGCCGGAGGCCGCACAGCGCGACCGCATCCAACACCTGCTCTTCACGGAGATCGAATTGGGCATCATTCGCGAATCGACCCGCCAGGAGCTCTTGGCCATCGCGAAAAAAATGATCGATACCCACAGTATCCAGGCATTGATCCTGGGATGCACCGAGCTGCCCCTGATTCTTCAAGAAGATGCTTACGATATCCCCTTCCTCAACACCACGGCCCTTCATGTCCAAGCCATCGTGGATTACTGTCTCGAAAAAAAAGCGGCACTTTGACTCAAGTCAAGGGGCTTCGCGGCCGATTTAAATATAAAGCCATCATGCCCCCCAAGTTCGAAGGTTTTCCCGCGGGGGGATGCAATTGATCAATTGATCCTCGCCAAAGCGGATTCGGAGAAGGAGAACAGCGATGCCCTCTACCATCGACCTTTACAACCGTTTGAAAGAGATCGATACCGAAATCAAAGAGGCCAAGCTGCGCCTGCCGGCCCACTCCGTCAAACCGGTCCTGATGATGGCTCTCTTTGCGCTGGAGGATGAACGCGACCACATTCTGAAGCAGTTGCGGGCCTTACCCCCGCAACACGACGGCAACCTCCGCTCACGGCGGCCCTGACCGCCCGCCCTTCCCCACCCTGCCCGACGTTCAGCGCCAGACGATCTTAGGCGTTTTTCGCAACGGCATGCGGTAGTAGCGGTACTTGGGATAGCCCACCATCATGGCGCCGAAAACCATGTTGCCGGCGGGCAGCGCCAGGGCATCGATCAGCGGCTGCCAGATTTGGGAAGCGCCCGTGAAATAGCCGGCCCAACAACCGCCCAAACCCAGGGCGGTGGTCATCAGTTCCAGGTAGCTCATAGCAATCGTGCAACTGGATTGGGCGGCGCGATGGGCCTGGGGCGCATGGGCCACGATCACGTGGGGCGCATCCCGGAAGATCCGTTCGGTGCCTGCCTCCCAGCTCTTGATGACCAAGTCCATGTGCAGCATGGTGGCCAGCGGCGATCGTTCGGCCACCAGGTGGCGCATCCAATCGATCACCAAGCCGGCCAGGCAGCGCACCTCCTGGGTGTCGTAGACCACCAGCCACTCCACCGGCTGGCTGTTGTGACCGGTGGGCGCATGACGTGCCACTTCGATCAAACGCGCCAGCAACTCCCGCGGGACGCTCTTCTTTTTGTAGCGCCGGATGGATCGGCGCATGCGCAGAAATTGTTCGGCCTGGGCGTCGGAGAGCAGCAGCTCTTTTTGGATCGGCGGGCATTGATCGAGCGGAATGGCGCTGTGGTCCATGGCGCCATGGGGGCAAACCGCCACACAGTGACCGCACTGGATACACAACGCGTCGCCGCCCGGGATCAGGGTCGGCAGCGCTTCCTTGGATTTGAGTTGGATGATGCCCATGGGGCAGGTTTCGACGCAGATGCCGTCGCGTTTGCATTTTTGCGGGTCAACAGTGAGAAGCGTCATAGCCACCTTTCCTTATGAGAATGGATTTTTGGATTCGAGATGTATTGAACTATCGCAAAAGGCACGGCCGCCTGTCAATCCGGGTTTGACACCCGCCCCCCCGATGCCCTATTTATCCGCCTAACAGATATGTTCACATAAAGGAGAATTTCGTCATGGCCGATGTGGAAATCAAAGCCCCCAGCAATTTCATCAAAACCATCATCGAAGAAGACCTGGCCACCGGCAAGCATGGGGGTCGCGTCGCCACGCGCTTTCCACCGGAACCCAACGGCTACCTGCACATCGGACACGCCAAGTCGATCTGCCTGAACTTCGGCCTGGCCAGGACCTACAACGGCACCTGCAACCTGCGTTTCGACGACACCAACCCCACCAAGGAAGATGTGGAGTACGTGGACGCCATCAAGGAAGATGTGCGCTGGTTGGGGTTTCAATGGCATGAAGAAGAACACTACGCCTCGGATTACTTCGAGCAGTTGTACAACCTGGCCGTGCGCCTGATCAAGGACGGCAAGGCCTACGTGGACAGCCTGAACGCCGACGAGATCCGGGATTTCCGCGGCACCCTCACCGAGCCGGGCAAGGCCAGCCCATTCCGCAACCGCAGCGTGGAAGAGAATCTGGATCTGTTCCAGCGCATGCGCGACGGCGAGTTCGACGACGGCCAGCATGTGCTGCGGGCCAAGATCGACATGGCCCATCCCAACATACTGCTGCGCGACCCGACCTTGTACCGCATCCGCAAGGCGTCCCATCACCGCACCGGCGACCGCTGGTGCATCTACCCCATGTACGACTTCACCCACTGCATCTCCGATGCCATCGAGTGCATCACCCACTCCATCTGCACCCTGGAGTTCGAGAACAACCGCGCCCTCTATGACTGGGTGCTGGACCAGTTGGGCCTGCCGTGCCGGCCGCGCCAGTACGAGTTCGCGCGCCTGAACCTCAGCTACACCGTCCTGAGCAAGCGCAAGCTGATCCAGTTGGTCAGCGAAGGGTTGATGGACGGCTGGGACGACCCGCGCATGCCCACCATCTGCGGGCTACGCCGCCGAGGCTACACCCCCGAGTCGATCCGTAATTTCTGCGAGCGCATCGGTGTGGCCAAGGCCAACAGCGTGGTGGATATCGCCCTGCTGGAGCACACCATCCGCGAAGATCTGAACCGCGGCGCCGCCCGCATGATGGCCGTGCTGCGGCCGCTCAAGGTGGTCATCGAAAACTTCCCCGAGGGAAAAGTCGAAGAACTGGAAGCGGTCAACAATCCCGAGGACCCGGCGGCGGGCACGCGCATGGTGCCTTTTTCGCGGACCCTCTACATCGAACAAGAAGACTTCCGCGAAGATCCGCCCAAGAAGTACTTCCGCCTGGCGCCGGGCCGGGAGGTGCGCCTGCGCTATGCGTTCTTCATCACCTGCACCGGCGTGGTCAAGGACCCGGCCACGGGCGAAATCGTCGAATTGCGCTGCACCTACGATCCGGCCACCCGGGGCGGCGACGCCCCCGACGGCCGCAAGGTCAAGGCCACCTTGCATTGGGTCTCGGCCGAGCACGCCGTGCCGGCCCAGGTGCGGCTCTACGACCGGCTCTTCGTCAAGCCCGATCCCGATGCAACCGTGGAGGGCAAGAGCTTCAAGGACTTTCTCAACCCCAACTCCATCGAAATCCTGGACGGTTGCAAATTAGAGCCGGCGCTGGCCCAGGCCGTGCCCGGTACCGTCTACCAGTTCGAACGCCTGGGCTACTTCTGCGCCGACGCCAAAGAGTGCGGCGAAGGGTGCCTGGTCTTCAATCGCACCGTGACGCTCAAAGACAGTTGGGCCCGCATCGAGCAGGCCGGGCAACCGGCAAAGGTATAGCGTGCAGCCACAAGGCGTTTGCGAACACTCGCCGCCTGGTGGCCACCAGGACCGCGTTCGTCGAATCCCGCAAGACCATCTTTTCCATATCCGCGGGACGTTGCGTGGCAGGCACGTGCTTCTCGTTTTCCAGGGGCCAACTGCGTCAATAGAGGCAAAGCAGACCGTGGGTGGGGGTGAGGCGACTTATTGCTGCCTTGTCCGGCGGACAGTCACCGGAATATGCCAGCAGATGGTCAAACGGTCTCCTCGAGCGCTTTCAATCTCTGGGCGGCCGCCTGGCGAACTTCTTCGCTTTGATCTTTTGCGATCACTTGTCGAAGCAAGTTCGCATCGTCCGTTTTGTTGACCGCATCGATTCTGACCTTTGGATCGCTGCGCACGATTTTGGGTACAAAAAAATCCGAGAATTTCATTTGGCCCTCCCAATCGTTAGGGTTGGTGGTTACTATGGTCGTTATCAAACCTGAACGGAAAAACAAAGCAAAACCGGATTGGAATCTGTCAAAGGAGCACCCCATGAAATACATCGGCGCCCATGTCAGCATCGCCGGCGGCGTGGAAAACGCCCCGCTCAACGCCCAGGCCATAGGCGCCACGGCCTTTGCGTTGTTTACCAAGAACCAGCGCCAATGGCAGGCCAAACCGCTCACGGGCCAAAGCATCGAGGCCTTCCGGCGCAATTGTGCAGCGTGCGGTTATGAGCCGCGCCAGATCCTGCCCCACGACAGCTACCTGATCAATCTGGGCCACCCCGAAAGCGAGCCCCTGGCCAAATCCCGCGACGCCTTCATTGACGAGTTCCAGCGCTGCGAGCAGCTCGGGCTGATCTATCTCAACTTTCACCCCGGCAGCCATCTGGGCAAGATTTCCGAGAGCCAATGCCTGGCGCGAGTCGCCGAATCCATCAATCTGGCCCTGGACCGCACCAAGGGGGTGACGGCGGTGATCGAAAACACCGCGGGCCAGGGCAGCAACGTGGGGCACCGCTTCGAGCATCTGGCCGAGATCATTCACGGGGTCGAAGACCGATCGCGGGTGGGGGTCTGCCTTGACACCTGCCACAGCTTCACGGCCGGCTACGACATTCTCACGGAACAGGGCTACGCCGAAACCCTGGCCCAATTCGACCGCATCGTGGGCCTGCGTTATCTGAAAGGAATGCACCTGAACGATTCGCTGAAGGGCGAAGGCAGCCACGTGGACCGCCATGCCAGCCTGGGCAAAGGCACCCTGGGCCTGGCGCCCTTCGGCTTCATCATGAACGACCCTCGGCTGGACGGAATCCCCCTGATCCTGGAAACTCCGGATGACAGCCTGTGGCCCGAGGAGATCAAGCTGCTGGCCGGCCTCGCGAAGAAACCCCGGCAGCGGAAGTAAATCCATCTCGAATCCGCAATCACGAATACAAAAGGGCATGCCCATCACAGGCATGCCCTTTTGTAATTTGAAAGGATCGGACTAAGTTACGGTGACGTTAACCGCGGAC
>JAKAFO010000101.1 GCA_021819735.1 Deltaproteobacteria bacterium | reverse complement strand
GGATGGTGATGTTGAGGTCGAAAAGGTAACTTTTCGGAAAGAAGCGGTAGCTCTTGTCGATTCTCAGGCCGTCGGCCGTACGGAAACTGAACCTAAGATCGCTGTGCTCCCCCTGAACTTCGATCTTATCCGTCGCGCTATCGGCGGTGAAAAGCGCTCGCTCCAAAGCGGCGCCATTTTCGGCACCGAAGGAGACCAGCGCCGTTCCGCCTATAGTCTCTTTAGGGATCAACTCTTTTAGAGGGGAATCCGCGGCTGTGGTTTCGCGATAACCTTTGAGCACCATACTGATCACCGCGCCCCCCTTTTCGGAGAGGGTCATGCGGAACATCGGCGTCTCCACGATGATTTCCCGGGCGCGCAAGGCGCTGCGCTCCTCCTCGACCATCGCGACCGGTTTAGTATCTTCTTTCGCAGGGGATTGGGGAGCGCTCGATGCGACCGCCTTCTTTTCGGAGCCATTTTTGCCGGCGTCCATGGCCTGCGTTTGTTGCGCGGGTTTTTCGGTGGATTTAGGCGCGAAGGCTACGCTCCACAAGAAAAAAACCACAAAGGAAAGGCCGATGGCTAACAAAAGCCGCTTTTGTTCCATTTGTTTCTCCTTAGTAACCGTAAGCCTGCATCATCGATCCCATTTGTTAAAAGCTGAAGTTGCGGCCGGAAGCATAGAGTCGATCAGGCGGTGGGCAGGACGCTCTTGGGCTAAGGTCGGCACTGAGCCGCCCTAGGGGACTGGATCGAAGCCTCCATCGCACCACGGATGGCAACGCGCCAATCGCCGGCAAGCCAGCAGGGCTCCTTTGAGTACGCCATAGCGCTCGATGGCTTCCATGGCGTAGTGGGAGCAAGACGGCTCGAACCGGCAGGCGTGCCCGATCAGTGGTGAAATGCTGAGTTGGTAGGCGCGAATCAGCAACTTGGCGAGTATAACGCCAGATCGCTTAATCGGCTTTGGGAGGTTCGATAGATGCTTCAATCCGTTTAAAAATCTTTTCAAGAGATCCAAATACTGCCTGATAACCGCTACCGGCCGCTTTTCTTTTGGCAATCACGTGGATATCCCAAGGGTGTTCCAGCGTGCGGCGATTCTGCCGGAAGTACTCGCGCGCGAGGCGCTTGAGGCGATTGCGCGTCGCGGCATTGCCAACTCTGCGGCTGACCGTTATTCCGATGCGACTGCTGGCAAGAGGACTGCGTTCGAAGAAAGCGATGAAGAGATGGCTACCGACTTTCTTCGCCTGGTTTGCCAGGTGCACGAATTGGGCGCGCTTAAGCAACCGATCGGACTTGGTGAAGCGGCAATTCAACGATGTTTCTTTGGATTCCAATCCGGATGTCGCCTGAATTCGCGCTTTAAGGCCTTCTGCCGATGATGCCGGTGGCATCGAACTGCGGACTCTCGGGGCGGCATCCCTGCCGTTTGCACTGCATGGTACGCGTCAGAGCGCTTAGGCTGCCGCGTACCATTGAATTGCGGTCGCTTAGAGCGCCAGGCGCTTACGTCCCTTAGCGCGCCGGCGGTTGATCACCGCCCGCCCGGCTTTGGTAGACATGCGTTTGCGAAATCCACAGCTTCTGACACGTTTGATCTTGCTCGGTTGATATGTTCTTTTCATGTTTCTTTTCCCTTATGGTTCCAGTGTATTGGGATTGGGTCGGCGCCCCTGATTCTCGAAAAATTTCGACCGGTTATCAAAATCGGCCGCTTGTTCAAACCGCAACCTTATCTCCAAGCTCCGAAATTTGTCAATACCTAATTCAGCGCCGGCTTCATCCCGGCTTGCCGTAGCTTTCCAAGACGTCGAACTCCTCCAGGTGAAAGCGGCTTTCCGGGTATATCGTGACTTGGCGCCCGATGCTCTTTTCGAGCGAGACGATGATATGGTTCTCTTCGCCCAGCAACATTTCGGCGATCTGGGGATTGACCTTGAGGGTCAGTCCGACGCCCATCATGTCCCGGGAGTTGCGCAGGATTTCCCGGTGAATGTTGTAGCAGATGGTCTTGCCCGAAAGCAGATGGCCCTCGCCTTCGCAGTAGAAACAAGCCTCGCACAATTGGCGCGTGAGCGGCTTGCGGATGCGTTTGCGGGTCATCTGAATCAGCCCCATCTCGGACATGGGCAGGATGTGGGTCTTGCTGCGGTCCTTGGAAAAGGCTTCGGTGAGCGCATTGAACACCTTTTCCTGATTGGCCTTTTTCTCCATGTCGATGAAATCGATGATGATGATGCCGCCGATGTCCCGCAGCCGGATCTGGTAGGCGATCTCTTTGACTGCCTCGAGATTGGTCTTGAGGATCGTCTCCTCCAGGTTGTGCTTGCCCACGTAACGGCCGGTGTTGACATCGATGGCCACCAGGGCCTCGGTGTGCTCGATGATGATATAGCCGCCGGACTTGAGCCACACCTTTTTCTTCAAGGCCCGGAAGATATCTCCCTCCAGGTTGTACGCGTCGAAGATCGGCTCGCTGCCTTCATAGAGCTCCACCGAATCTTTCAGGTTGGGCATGAAGGTGTCCAGAAACGACAGGATCTCCTGGCAGCCGCTACGCGAATCGACGATCAGTTTTTCGGCCTCGTGCACCAGAAGGTCGCGCACAGCCCGCAGGCTGATGTCCAGCTCCTGGTGAATAAGGCAGGGGGCCGGCGAGTTCTGGTATTTGCGCTGGATGCCGCTCCACAGATTTTTGAGAAAGTCCATCTCCTGGGCGACTTTCTCGGGACCCACGCCTTCCGCCGCGGTGCGCACGATGTAGCCCAGATGGTCCTTGCGCAGTTCGCTGACCATCTCCTTGAGTCGCATCCGCTCGCCTTCGTCTTCGATTCGGCGCGATACGCCGATGTGGTTGGAGGTGGGCATGAGCACCAGAAAGCGCCCGGGCAGCGAGATATAAGAGGTGATGCGCGCCCCTTTGGTGCCGATGGGCGATTTGGCCACCTGCACCAGCATCTCCTGGCCTTCGGTGATCAGATCCACGATGTTGGGCGTAATCTTTTCCGATCCCCGGGAGAAGGCATGACCCATCGACTCCTCTTCCTTGGTCGGGAAACCCACCTCCACGCTTTCGCCAAAGGCCGCTTCCAGATCTTCGTAATTGTCGGTTTTGATATCATTGACGTAGAGGAAGGCGGCCTGGCTCAAGCCGATATCCACAAAGGCGGCTTGCATTCCCGGCAAGACCCGCTGAACTCTACCTTTATATATATTGCCGGAACTGTCCGATGAGCCTTGCCGCTCGATGAACAGTTCGGCGATCTCGCCCTCTTCCAGCAGGGCCACGCGGGTTTCGTGGGGCATGTCGTTGATGATGATTTTTTTGTTTGGCATAATTTATAATGTTTTCATTTGGTTGTGGGATGATTGAGGCTACCTCTTTCGCTCCCCGGTGTCAACAAGCATCGCCTTCAGGGCCTGAATTTTCGTGGAATGATAGCTTAACGGTGCGCACCGCGGCGACCGCGCTTTCGCTCAGGCCCAAGACGCTGCGCAGCACATCGGCCGGCCTCAGGGTGATTGTGCCGCTCTTGCGGATTTGGATCTCCAGCGTGTCGCTGTCGATGCGCGCCAGGCGCACGATACAGCTCTTCAAATCGATTTGCCGGGATATACCTTTGTGCCTGGTGCGCGCGTAAGGCCAGCTGCTCTGGCCCTGAAAATTCTCCAATAAGGCCGCCTCTGTTTCCATGGCCGCAAAGAATAGATGGTAACGATCCAGGGCGCCGTTGTTTTTGCCCTTGCCGGGGCGAAGGGGCTGACAGCTCACGAGCGCAATGCCCGCTGGCAGTTGCCCGGAGAGGCGTTCCATTACCGCCTGCCCGTCGAGCCCGGCATCGGCCTTGAGCCACATGCGTTCTGCCCGGCTCTCCATGCCTAGCGGCAGCGGATCGTCGAAGGAGAGCCGGGGCATGGGATGAAAGCCTTGGGAGTAAAGCACCGGAATCCCTGCGCGTCGCAAGGCCCGCGCAAAAAGGTTGGCCAGCTCCAGGTGCCCGAAAAACCGAGCGCTGCCGAGCTTTCTGTAGACCAGCTCCAGGGTCTGATAGGTCGCCGCTGCCTCGGGCGCCGCCGCCTCGGCCGTCGGGCAGCTTTCGAAGCGCTGGGGTTGCAGGCGCTCGAAATCGCATACGCCGCATTGATGGCAATGGCCCTTGCGGCAGTCGGCAAGTGTTTGGCCTTCGATGGACGCATGCCACTGGGCCTTCAGAAAATCGGGGTCCACGCGCGCGTCCATGTGCGCCCAGGGCAGCGCTTGATCCAGGGCCCAAGTGCGGGCGCTAAAGGCATCGATGGGGATCTGGCAGGTTTCGAAGGCGCGCTGCCAGCGCTTGAAGTCGAACTGATCGCTCCATCCGTCGAAGGTGGCACCGTTGCGCCAGGCCTGCTCGATGATGCCGGCCATGCGCCGATCGCCCCGCGCCAGGGCGCCTTCCAGCAGGCTCATTTGCGGGTGCTGGAATTTGACCTGGATGCCCGGTTGGCGCAAGCGCGACTTGATCCGTTCGATGCGCGCCCAGGCCTCGTCCATGCCGATCTGGCCGGCCCATTGAAATGGGGTGTGGGCCTTGGGAATAAAACTGGTAATGCTGACATTGATTTGTCCGCGCCGTTTGGCGGGTTTGATCCGCTTGAGGGCCAGCACCAGATCGGCGATGGCATCCAGATCGGCCTCGGTTTCGGTGGGCAGACCGATCATGAAATAGAGCTTGATCACCTGCCAGCCCAGACCAAAGGCATCGCGCACGGTGGCTTGGATCTCTTCGAAACAGACGTTCTTGTTGATCACGTCCCGCAGCCGTTGGCTGCCGGCTTCGGGGGCGATGGTGAAACCGGTCTTGCGCACCTGTTTGATCAGGCCCATCAGCTTGGGGGTCAACGTGCCGGCCCGGATGGAGGGCAACGACACAGCCACATGCTCCCCCTGGCAGCGCTGCATGAGGGCTTCCATGAGTCCGCCCAGACAGGTGTAATCCCCGGTGCTCAGGGAAAGCAGCGAGAGATCTTCGTACCCCGTGGCCGCGAGGCTGGCCTCGGTCAGCCGCAGCAGCGTCTCGGGCGATCGTTCGCGCACCGGACGATAAATCATGCCGGCCTGACAGAAGCGGCAGCCCCGACCGCACCCCCGGGAGATCTCCAGCCGCAAGCGGTCGTGCACCGGCCGGCCGAAGGCCACGATGGGCCTTTCCGGGAAAAAGGCGCTGTCCAAGTCCGATACCACCGCGCGGGTGATGCGTCGGTAGTCGTCGAAGCGCGGGGTCAAGTGCTGGATTCCCTGCTCGTCCCAATGCGCATCGAAGAATCCGGGAACGTATACGCCCGGGATGCGCGACCAGCGGCGCAGCAGCGCCTCCCGGCTCTGCTCGCCTTGACCGCGCCATGCCAGCCATTCATCGACCATCCGGGGTAAGACCTCTTCCCCATCGCCGAAAACCATGGCATCGAAAAAAAGCGCCATGGGTTCCGGATTGCTGACGCACGGCCCGCCGCCGATCACCATGGGATCGGCCGGCCCGCGCTGGCTGGCATACAGCGGGATGCCCGCCAGATCCAGCATGTTGAGCACGTTGGTGAAATTGAGCTCATAGAGCAGGCTGAAGCCCACGATGGGAAACTCGGCCAAAGGGGTCTGGCTCTCCAGGCTGGTGAGCGGCAGACGTTCCTGACGCAGGTGCGCCTCCATATCCTTGGCCGGCGCGTACACCCGCTCCACGGCGACATCGCTGCGCTGGTTAAGCAAATGATATAGAATCTGCATGCCGAAATGGGAGCTGCCGATTTCGTAGAGGTCTGGGAAGGCCAGAGCCATGCGCAGCGCCACCCGGTTCGGGTCCTTCAGGGTGCGGTTGCACTCGGTCCCCAGGTAGCGGCTGGGCTTTTCGACTTGGCCCAAGATTTCTTGAATGCGTGTCGGTTGCATGTTAAATAGGTTGCACTGCAGCCTGTTTTTCTTCCAATTGTTGGAGAAGATTAAGAAAAAGGCCCTTCATGGCAAACTTTCACTATCAAAGCAAGCTCAAAACCGTAGCGCTGTTGGCCGGCCTGCTGCTGCTCGCCGCCCCGGCCCAGGCCTTTGACCGCGAAACCCCGGTGGTTCAGGCGGTGCGCAAGGTCGGTCCCGCGGTGGTCAACATAAGCTCGGAAGTCGAGGTCCACAACCAGCAGAACCCTTTCGGCGCCAACCCTTTCTTCGACAATTTTTTCAAGGATTTCTTCGATCCCGGTCCCCAGAAGCGCACCAGCCTGGGGTCGGGCGTGATCATCGACGGCGAACGCGGCTTCATCCTGACCAACGCCCACGTGCTTGAGCGTACCGCCACAATCAACGTAACGCTCCAGGACGAGCGCCAGTTCGAGGCGCGCATCGTGGGCGCCGATGCCGATTCGGACCTGGCCGTGCTGCAGATCAAATCGGACCAGAAGCTGCCGGCCGTGCAGATGGGCAACTCCGACGACATCATGATCGGCGAAACCATCATCGCCATCGGCAATCCCTTCGGCTTCTCGCACACCGTGACCACCGGCGTCGTCAGCGCCGTGGACCGCAGCATCAACAGCGACGACCGGGTCTACCGGCAATTCATTCAAACCGATGCCTCGATCAACCCGGGCAACAGCGGCGGCCCCTTGCTCAACATCAACGGCGAGCTGATCGGCATCAACACGGCCATTTACGCCAAAGCCCAGGGCATCGGCTTTGCCATCCCCATCAACAAGGCCAAGCGCATCATCGCCGACCTGATCCAGTATGGTCACGTGATCCAGGCTTGGATCGGCGTGGTGGTCCAGGACATCGACGCCCGCCTGGCCACCTACCTGCAGCGCCAGGATGCCCAGGGGGTGATCGTAACCCAGGTCGAAGAAAATAGCCCGGCGGCCAAGGCCGGCCTGCGCGACGGCGACCTGATCCTCTCCCTGGGACGCACCAAGATCAACTCGTTCGACGACTACCAGGCGGCCGAGCGCGCCATCGCCGCCGGCGATGCCGTCCAGATCGCCTTTTGGCGCGACGGTCGCACCCAGCGCAGCGAGATCCGCACCACCACCTATCCCGAGGATCGCGCCCCGCAGTTGGCCTGGCGCCGTTTGGGGGTGGCGGTCCAAACCATCAACCCGGAGCTGCGCCGGCGCTTCCGCTTGAGCGCCAAACAAGGGGTGGTCGTCACCGACGTGCGCCCGGGCTCCTATCTGCATCACATCGCCGTGGCGCCCGGGGACTTGATTTTGCAGATGGATGACCAAACCATTGCCGATGAGCAGCAGTTTGCCAACGCCATGATCCGCGGCCGCCTCAAATCCTCCATGCTCATGCTGATCCAGCGCGGGCCCCAGGTGTACCATCTGACGGTGCGCCTGTCGCCCTAGGATCGGCCCGCGGCCACACCAACCAGAAGGGGATCGATATGCAGCGCATCAAAATCCACTCGCTCTTGAAATCGGGGGCCCAGAACGATTCGGTGCTGGTCAAGGCCTGGGTCCGCACCAAGCGCGACGCCAAGGGCTTTTCGTTCATCGAACTCAACGACGGCTCGTGCCTGGCCAATCTTCAAGTGCTGGCCGACGAGCATCTGCCCAACTACGAAGAGATCCGCAAACTGACCACCGGTTCGGCCGTGGCGGTCCAGGGGCGCCTGGTGCCTTCCCAGGGCCAGGGCCAGCAGTGGGAGCTGCAAGCGGCGCAAGTAACCGTGATCGGATCGGCGCCCGAAGCCTATCCCCTGCAGAAAAAACGCCACACCGACGAGTTCCTGCGCACCATCGCCCATCTGCGGCCGCGCACCAACAAATATGGCGCCGCTTTCCGCATCCGCTCGGAACTGGCCTTTGCCGTGCATCGCTTCTTCCAGGAGCGCGGCTTCCGCTACATCCACACGCCGATTCTGACCGCCTCGGATTGTGAGGGCGCCGGCGAAATGTTCCGGGTTACCACCTTGCCGCCCGGCACCCATAAGATCGAGGAGGATTTCTTCGGCGTCGAAGCCAACCTGACCGTATCCGGCCAACTGGAGGCCGAGATGCTGGCCCTGGCGCTCGGCGATGTCTACACCTTCGGCCCCACCTTCCGGGCGGAAAACTCCAATACGCGGCGGCATGCGGCCGAATTCTGGATGATCGAACCGGAGATGGCCTTCTGCGACCTACAGGAAGACATGGCCCTGGCCGAGGAATTGATCCACTTTCTCACCGGCCATGTGCTGCAACATTGCGCCGACGACGTGAATCTATTCGGCCGCTTCGTGGACAAGAACCTGCTGCCCCAACTGGAGCTGCTGGCCCAGGCGCAGTTTAGCCGTGTGCCCTATGCGGAGGCGGTCGAGATCCTGGAGCGCAGCAAGCAGCCCTTCGAATACCCGGTAACGTTCGGCATCGACCTGCAGTCCGAGCACGAACGCTATTTGACCGAACAGCACTTCAAAAAGCCGGTGATCGTCTACGACTTTCCCAAGACGATCAAGCCTTTTTACATGCGCCTCAACGACGACGGCAAGACCGTGGCCTCCATGGATGTGCTGGTGGCGGGGATCGGCGAGATCATCGGCGGCAGCCAGCGCGAAGAACGCTACGGCGTGCTGGCCGAGCGCATGGCCCAGATGAAGCTGTCCAAGGAAAAATACTGGTGGTACCTGGAGTCGCGCCAGTACGGCAGCGTGCCCCACAGCGGATTCGGCCTAGGCTTCGAGCGCTTGATCATGATGGTGACCGGTATCACCAACATCCGCGACGTGATTCCCTTCCCGCGGACCCCTAAAAGCATCGAATTTTAAGCTTTCAAGCAGCGCAGCTTGGCCAGATCCTCGGCGTATCCGTAAAGATGCAGACCTTTGCTCTCCACAACCATCTCGCCGTCCTGGACCCCGATCTGGCCGGCCATATACTCTTTTAGGTTCTGGATCCCTGCCAGGTTGGCCGGCAACCCGCCCCACAGGTCCCAGGAGCGAAAATAGACGAAAAAGTGCAGCGTGTTGTCCTGGATGCGGGTATCGATGGAGCGCAGGCAGGGCGGATCCACGAGGGTCACATCCGAGGGATGGGCCACCTGCAGCACCATCTGGTTGTTGCGGTGCCCGAAGCGTTTGTAGGTGTCGATGATCCATTCGATCTGGTTCAGGTAGAGCTGGCCATCCTCTTCGAAAACGATCTTGCCGTCCACCGGGCGCCGGTCGATGATCTCGCTCTGGCCTTGTTGCCACCAGGTCAATTTGTCGCCGCGCAACGGCACGCGGGTGAGCCGCTCGCCGTAGGTATATGACTCGCCCGGTTCCTTGTGGCCGGTCATCAGGTATTCGATATACGAGCGCTGGTATCCCTGGCCGCCATAGATGTAGGCCTCTTCCACCGGATTGGGAATGCCGCAGCTTGCGGGAATATCGGGGATCAGGGGCTGGGTGCCGGGAAATTTGACGTGCCCCATGAAGTAGTCGTACTCCAGGCGCGTCTGCCCGGCATACGACCCCCGGTCGATGGTGAACCGCGAACCGTGATCCAAAATGTCGTGAACCGCCTGGAACCATAGATCGGGCAGGTCGCGGGCGCGAAGCATATGAATATTCATAACTGAATGTCCTCGGTGCCGAAAAATTTTATTTGACACCCATTCCCGTTTATGAGAATGGGAACGTGCGCTGAACTCTCGCTAATTCCCTCGGCCTACTATTTGTTTCGACAATGTTGAACGGACCCTGAGCCGTACCTTTGCCTTGTAGACGGTTAAAAAGCGCACCCAACTCAGAACCCCTAAGACCCGGCCGCAGGTCTTAGGGGTTCGCTCTTTTTGCGGCGCGCTTAGATATCCAGCGTACTGACTTCCAGGGCGTTGTTCTGGATAAAATCCCTGCGCGGCTCCACCTCGTCGCCCATCAGAATCGTAAAGATCGCATCCGCTTCCACGGCATCTTCGATCCCCACTTGCAACAGAATGCGCTTATCCGGGTTCATCGTGGTTTCCCACAACTGCTCGGGATTCATCTCGCCCAGACCTTTATAGCGCTGCATGCTGATGCCTTTTTTACCTTCCTCGATGAGATGGCGCATCAGCGCGCGCAGCTCCTGAAAGGCGCCGCTGCTTTTGCCGCTCTCGAGGGAGATCACATCAAAAGGCGGAAAGTTATACTTCATGACCTGCCGTCCCGCGGCCATGCAGCGCTGATATTCGCTGGAGTAAACCAGACCCCGGCCCAGCTTGATGGGCGCCATGCTTTTCTTGCCGTTGTTGCGGTGAATCGAGATTTCGAAAATCTCTTTTTCACCGTTCCAGACCGGTGCCTGGGCGTCGAAACCCTTGGCTTTCAACGTGGCGTGCAGCGCCGCCATCCGGCTTTGATCGCGCAGGAAATTTTTATCTTCGACACCCTCCTGCACCAGAACATCCATCAATGGTTCGGGAATACCCTGGTTTTCGAGCTTGGTGCACAGATTCAGGTACTCGGTCAGATTGCCGGCAAAGAGATATAACTGGTGCTCGGCCAACTGCAGATCTTCTTTATTGAGTTTTATTTTTATCTTCTCGCAAATTCTTTTCAGAATAAAATCGTTAAACTCCTGTTCGTCTTTCAGGTATTGCTCGCTCTTGCCCTTGCCGATTCTAAAGAGCGGCGGCTGGGCAATGTACAGGTAACCGTGTTCGATGATCTCGGGCATCTGACGGTAGAAGAAAGTGAGCAGCAGTGTCCGGATGTGCGATCCGTCGACGTCGGCATCGGTCATGATGATCACTTTCTTGTAGCGAATCTTTTCGATTTCATATTCTTCGCGGCCCACGCCGGTACCCAGGGCCGTGATAATGTTCTTGATCTCTTCGCTGCGCAGGATCTTATCGAAACGCGCCTTCTCGACGTTCAGGATCTTGCCTCTGAGCGGCAGAATGGCCTGAAACTTACGGTCACGGCCCTGCTTGGCCGAGCCGCCGGCCGAATCGCCCTCGACCATGAAAATTTCGCGCAAATTGGGGTCGGACGACTGGCATTCGGCCAGTTTTCCCGGGAGAGTGGCATCGGCCCACGAACCCTTGTTGCGCGCCATATCCCGGGCACGCTTAGCCGCATCCCTGGCCCGGGCCGCATCCACGGCCTTGGCGATGATCTTCTTGGCCACCGTGGGATTTTCTTCCAGGAAGGCGTTCAGCTTCTCGTTGACCAGCGATTCGACCTGGCCTTTGACATCGCTGTTGCCCAGCTTGGTCTTGGTCTGGCCCTCGAACTGCGGCGACTTGATGCGCACGCTGACGATGGCCGTCAGGCCTTCGCGTACGTCGTCGCCGCTGATTTTGGCGATCAAATTCTTGGGCACGTTGCCGTTGCTGCCATACTGGTTCAAGGCCCGGGTCAGGGCGGCTTTGAAACCGATCAGGTGAAAGCCGCCCTCCACCGTATTGATGTTGTTGGCGAACGAGAAGAGATTCTCCTTATAGGTATCGTTGTATTGAATCGCCACTTCGATCTGGGTGTCGCCTTTTTCGCCCTCGATGAAAATGGGCTTGTGCAAGCCGTTGTGATGGCGGTTCAAATACTCCACGAACGAGACGATGCCGCCCGCGTAGTGAAATTCCTCTTTCTTGTCGGCGCGCTCGTCTTCGAGCAGGATGCGGATGCCTTTGTTGAGGAAGGCCAGTTCCCTGAGCCGGCGCGCGAGAATGTCGTAAGTAAACTCCACCGTGTTGAAGATGGTGCTGTCGGGCATAAAGTGAATTTTGGTGCCGCGTTTATCGGTAGCGCCGATGACGGTCAGTTCGCTGGTCTTTTGACCGCAGGCGAAGGATTGCTGGTAAATTTTACCCTCTTGATAGATCTCGGCCACCAATAAAGTGGAGAGGGCGTTGACCACCGATACGCCCACGCCGTGCAAACCGCCGGAGACTTTATAGCTTTCGTTGTTGAACTTGCCGCCGGCGTGCAGCTTGGTTAACACGACTTCCACGGCCGGCACCTTTTCGGTCTTGTGGATGCCCACCGGAATGCCGCGGCCGTTGTCTTCCACGCTGACGCTGTTGTCCGGGTGCACCTGTACGGTAATTTGGTCGCAGTAACCGGCCATGGCTTCGTCGATGCTGTTGTCCACCACCTCGTAAACCAGGTGGTGCAGGCCGGCCACGTCCACATTGCCGATATACATGGAGGGTCTCAGCCGAACCGGCGCGAGGCCTTCCAACACATCGATACTACTGGCGTCGTAAATTTTGTCTTCCATATACTATTATACTCTCATGGGCATTACCGCACTCACGTAGGATTTATCTTCGACTCCGTCGATGAGGCAGGGTTTGTTGTCGCTGATGATGTTGAGCACGACCTTTTCATCGTCCACGCCGTTGAGCGCTTCGATGAAAAAGCGCGGATTGAATGCCGCCTCGATCTTCTCGCCGTCGTAGGCGATGGCCATGTCTTCCTTGGCTTCGCCGATTTCCGGATTGGTGGCATTGATCACCAGCATCCCATCGGCGAAGGTGAAAAGGGCGGCCCGGTAGCTATCGCTGCAGAGGATCGACATGCGCTTGAGCATGTTGCCGAAGGAATCCTTATCCACCTGGATGGCGTGTCCGTGCTCGCGCAAGACGATCTCTTCGTACTTGGGAAACTGGCCTTCCAGCAGGCGGATCGCCAGCGTGTCGTCTGCGCTCTTGATGATGAAATAACTGGACTGCACCCCAATTTGAACCGTTCCGCTGACGCCCAAGAATTTGCTGACCTCGTGCAACCCTTTTTTGGGAATGAGCACATTGGGTCCGGCGGTGACCACGGCGTCGGCCGGCATCGTCAGATCGAATTTGGACAAACGGCTACCGTCGGTGGAGACCATGCGCAGATGGCAAGGATTGAGCTGGCTGGCTCTTTCGAACAGCACCCCATTGATATGCGGTTTTTTGTCCTCGCCGATCCCGCTGATGACGATGGATTTATCGATCATCTTTTTAAGGTCGGCCGCGGAAACCTCGAACAGATCGACCGCTTCGAAGGTGGGGGTTTCCGGGAAGTCATTGGCATTCATGCTCATCAGATGGTACTGGACCTTCTGGGTGCCGATATCGACCCAGCGGTTCTCCTTTTCGTCCAATAACATATCGGCATTTGGAAACTCCCGGGCCACCTCGTACAGCTTGCGCGAACTGATGGCGATGGTGCCGGGCGTGTTGACCTCGGCCGGCAGACGTCCTTCGAAACAGGTCTCCAGGTCCGTGGCCGTCAGATGCACATGGCCATCCGAAGCTTGGATCCGAATGCATTCGGTAATGGCCAGACTACTGCGCCGATTGGTCAGTCCCTGAATCTTGGCCAACACATCCACGATGCTGTTCTTGTCGATCGTACACTTCATTGCGGTATCCCTATTCTTCTTCTTTTATTATTAAAGATTGATAATAATGGTAATAGGGGCTGTGCATATGTTCAAAGGTTGTTTATCCGGTCTTTATTAAAGCATAAAAATCGTTGTCGCATGTTGATAAGCGCACTGATAAAAAATCCATAACTCCCGCTTTATCGACACCACTTTTAAAATCACCGATAACTTCATCCTTATGAACAATCTATGAACATCTTTTGTCGATAAAGGTGTCGATGAAGGCGCGAACACCTACTCCCGCTTGGCGGAAACGATCCATTTTTTCATGGCGGGAAGGGTCTGGGTGTTCCATTTTTCCGACAAGCGCAACTTGATGAACTGCTGATAGAGCGTGTCCAGCAACCGAAACGGCTTCTCATAGAGGAAGATCTTTTCGAGGATGATCCCTTCCATCTCTTCACCGGCTTCCATGGGGCCGGTTTCGGGCAGCTTGAGGCCCGAAAAACTCAGACTTTCACCTTTGACCGCAAATTGCCATTCCGCCGATCCGCTTTTGTAGACGAGGTGCATGTCGGTGATCAAGGCGCCTTTGCTCAACGCCAGCAGCGCCTCTTCCATGCCGGCGGCATCGCCTTTAATGGTGATGTTCTCCTTGCCGTTGGCCAGCTTGTTTTCCAGCACCATGCGGTTGCCCACATCCAGGTCCAGCAGTTCGGCATCGCACTGGCGGATCTTTTCCATGTCGTTTTCGATGGCGAACCAGAGCCAGGTGAGAAACTCGTTTCCCAGGAAGCGGTAGCGGTTATAGGCAACGGCGATATCAAGCATCGGTCAGGAATCAAGCCTCGTTTGCGTCAAAGGAGAGTTTTTCCAGGGCATCGCGCTGGGTCCCGGAGAGCGACTTGTCGAAAGCGGCCATGGTGTAAGGGATCAAGCGCAACAGGTGCAAGCCGAACGATTTGTGAAACAAGGTTTCCAGATGTTCGTTGGCGCTCTTCAGATTGGAGAAAAACCACACTTCGTTTTTCTCATACTGCCAGACCACATCGTAGACATTGGGCGTGGACGGAATTTTTTGATGCAAGCGCTGGACGATCTGCTCCTTGAGCGCTTTTTGCTCGTCCCTGGACAAAAAATCGCGCTCCAGGGCTTGGGTGCGCCGGGCGGTTTCGGCGTTCAGATGCTTTTGCAACAGCTTGTGTGGAATCGATTTTTTGTCGACCCGCAACGAAAAGATGAAAGCCGTGCCGATCAGAAACCGCGACCCTTCAAAATCGGTGGAAAAAGGATTCTGGAAACTGGTCCACCCCTCGGCTTGCTCGGATGGCTGGCCGTCGATTTCGGTGATGGCATAGCGTTTGAGCGCCGCGCCCACGGTTTCGATGATCGGATTTTCCAATTGACCGTCCACCCGGTAACGCGTGGCCGATGTACTCGCTGACAGCAGACCCATGAATCCTCGATGAACTACAACATCATGTATTTCTTAACTTTAAAAACGCCTAAATATAGCGAGTCCGGCCCAATAAAACAAGCTGTTTTTCATTGGGATTCGAAGGGTTTTAACACTGGCCGAAAGCCAGCGAGTTATAATTTGACATGGATCTCCTATTCTATTAATAATGATTGCTAATAAGAGCTTTCCCTCCCGGAAGTTCCACCGATGGACGCGGTTATAATCGTGCGCTTGTGTGTGCACGGCCAGGACCCGGTGGAACGTCTTTTTTAAAAATAGTCTAAAAATCTGAAAAATAGATCTACAGCTTAAGGGCATGGGGCACCAGGCCTTTACAGGAACCTTGTTTCGCGAAGGCATGGTTTCCCGATTGAATTTCACGGCAAAGGAGGCAAGAGGCATGGGTATAAGTAGACGCGCATTTTTGAAGTATTGCATCGGTTCGTCCGCGCTTTTGGGGCTGGATGCCATGATGGTGGGAAAGCTGTCCAAGCTGCTGGCCGGAACCGAGCAGATGCCCACGGTGATCTGGCTCGAGGGGGCCGGATGCTCGGGATGCACCATCTCCCTGACCAACCTGATCGGTTCGTCCGCGGACGCAGGACCGACCAGTGTCGAAGATCTGTTGGTCAATTACATCAACCTGGCTTTCGGCAAAAC
>JAKAFO010000435.1 GCA_021819735.1 Deltaproteobacteria bacterium | reverse complement strand
CCAGGCCGGCCACGGTGGAGGCGTGACACAAACGGGCGCAGTGGTCCACGTTATTGGTCTTGAGCACGGTCCGGGCAAACTTCTGGGCCACGTAATTCTCTTCGTTGGTCATGCGCGCCGAGACCAGCACGCCCATGCGGTCGCCGCCGTGGGTGTCGCGGATCTGCTTGAACTTGTCGGCCACCAGGTCCAAGGCTTCGTCCCACGAAGCTTTGCGGAACTGGCCGTGCTCCTTGATCAAGGGGTCGGTGAGCCGTTCGGGGGAGTTGATGAAGTGGTAGCCGAAGCGGCCTTTGACGCACAGGCTGCCGTTGTTGGGGGCCACGTCTACGCCGGTCACCTTGACCACCTGGTTCTCCTTGACGTGCAGGTTGAGTTGGCAGCCCACGCCGCAGTAACTGCACGTAGTGCGCACCTTCCGGGTCTCCCAATGGCGCTCGCTGTAACGCGCATCTTTTTCCACCAGGGCGCCCACCGGGCAGGCCTGGACGCACTCGCCGCAGAAGACGCAGTCCGAATCCTTCAGGGGCCGGTCGCCGCCGGCGACGATCTTGGCCTCCGGGCCGCGGTAGCCGAATTGGATGGCGTTGTTGACCTGCACATCGTTGCAGGCCTGCACGCAGCGGCCGCAATGGATGCAGCGCGAGAAATCGCGCACGATAAAAGGGTTGACGGTCTCCATGGGATAACGGGCCGGGGTGGTATCGAGGTGCTCGGGGCTGACCTGGTAGCGGAAGGCCAGGTCCTGCAGACGGCAGTCGCCCCACACCGGGCATAACTGATTGCTGCCGTCCTCGCCCTGGACCTTGATCTGAAAGTCGGTCCACTCCTGGCGGTCGCTGCCGGGCACGGCGCAGTTGTGGTTGCCCGAGCTGAGCATCAGTTGGACGATCCGCTTGCGCGCCGCCACCACCGCGGGCGATTCGGTCTGCACCTGCATGCCGGCATCCACCTTGGTGTTGCAAGCGGTGAGCAGGGTTTGGGCCCCAGCCACCTCCACCACGCAGATGCGGCAGGCGCCGGTGGGACCGGCGCCCTTCAAATGGCACAGGGTGGGGATGTCGATGTGGTGGCGCCTGGCCACCGCCAGAATCGTCTCGCCAGGTTCGAAGAACAACTCCCGGCCGTTGATGGTCAGCATGCGCGCTTCACCCATGGCACGGCACCTTTGCTTTCATCTTCACCTTCCCGTCGAGGCACCCTACGAACAACAACCTTCCGACGATCCGCACCCGCCGCCGCAGCCGCCGCCCAACTGTAGAGAAGAAGAGACCTTGAAGCCATGGCCGGCGAAATCGATCTCGATGGGCTGGGCCTGGGCCAGGAAGGATTTCTCCACCAGGTATTGGACCCCGGCGAACTCGAAAACCGCATCCTCGGGCCGGGCCGCGTCCAGGGCCAGGGCGATCTGCCGGCCGCCGCAGCCGTTGGTCAAAAAGACCCGGATGGGCTTGATTTCGTTTTCTTTGAAATAGTTCGCAATCTGCTCCTGCGCTTGCTCCGTTACATTCAGCATGAGTTCTACTCCTTTTCATAAATCGATATTCTCGTAGGCATGCGATTTAAATCGATCTACCGCGCTCAGTGGGCTTCGCTCCCGATCCGCAAATACCCTCGGCGATCAATGGGCTGCGCCCACCAAGCCGCAGAATACCCTGCGCAAGTCCCGTTCGGAAATCTCCGCCAGGGGATCGCAATCCTCTTCCTCGCAAATATCTTCGCGTTCCGCCGACCTATCGGCGTCGTCCGCCCCACAAACAGGCAGAACCACGCAACGCTCCTCGATCTGGGCCACCGTCAGTTCCCGATTGTTCTCGATCCAGCGGTGGCAATCGTCATGGCTGCCGGCGTAGAGCAGAAAAAAGCGGCGGCCTTGTTTGTAGGTGACCAGGCGGTAGCCGCTGCCCAGGTCGTACTTCATGACGCCCTTGATGCGCAGTTCGCCGTGCTTGGTCACGGTGCCCACCCGGTCCGGGATCACGCCGCCGTTGCGCAGGCGCGCGATGATCTCCTCGACTTTGTCCGCGGCCAGAGCCGCCTTCTTTCCGGACCGCCGCAGCATTTCCAAGCATTTGTGAATTCTCGGGTCCAGATGAATACACTGCAGCATGATTCACACCCTTCCACCTTAATCCCTCAGCCTTCAGTCCGCTTCTACGCCGCATCGATCATGGCCATGATCTGGCCATCGTCGAATCCCTGCAATTGCAAGGCACCGGAACGGCACGAGGCCACGCACAGCCCGCAGCCTTTGCACAGGGCCGGGTTGATTTCGGCTTTGCCGGCCATGGGCCCCTGGGTTTTCAAGGCGGGCGCGTTGTAGGGGCACAGGCTCACGCACACCCCGCAACCCGAGCATACACGCGCATCGGCCTGGGCCGTGGTACCGCTGGTGCGGATGGTCTGCTGGGCCAGCAGCACGGTGGCGGCCGACGCCGCGGCCTGGGCCTGGGCAATGGATTCGTCGATGGGCTTGGGATAGTGCGCCAGCCCGCAGAGAAAAACGCCGTCGGTAGCAAAGGCGCAGGGGTTGAGCTTGACATGGGCTTCCACGAAAAAGCCGTCGGCATTCAGGGGCACCTTGAAAAACTGCGCCAGTTGCTCATCGCGGTAAGGCACGATGGCCGAGGCCAGGGTGAGCAGATTGGCGGGAATCATCAGCGGCCGCCGGAGCACGTGGTCCATGATCGAAATCTCCAGGGCCTCGGGGGTTGCGTGGACCTGGGGTTTGTGGTCGCGGTCATAGCGGATGAAGATCACGCCTTTCTCCCGCGCTTGCCGGTAGAGTGCTTCGCGTTCACCGTAGGTGCGGATATCGCGGTAGAGCACGAACACCTCCATCTCCGGGTTGAGTTCCTTCAAATGCAAGGCGGCGAGGACGGAATGGGTGCAGCAGATGCGCGAGCAGTAAGGCCGCTCGGGTTCGCGCGAGCCGACGCATTGAATAAAGACCGCGGTCCGGACTTGCGCCAGACGCCGATCGCCGGCCTTCAAAAGCCGGTCCAGTTCCAGGCCGGTGATGACCCGCTCGTCCTGGCCGAAGAGGTATTCGGTCGGAAGTGACTCCTGGGCGCCGCTGGCAATGATGGTGACCCCATGCTCGATGGTGATTTCCGTATTGCCCATGGCCACGGTGGATTTAAAATTGCCGACGAAGCCTTCGACTTTGCCGAGCTTGGCATTGAGATGCACGCTGATGCGCGGGTCGGCCTGCACCTGGTCGATGAGTTGGCCGAGACGGCCCTCGACAGCATCCCCTTTGGCGGTCTTGTAGAGGTGGCGCGCCTGGCCGCCCAGAGCGCCGTCGCGCTCGACGATCACGGCCGGATATCCCTGTCGCGAAAGGGCCAGGGCCGCCGCCAGGCCGGAAACACCCCCACCCACCACCATGGCGCGCTGGGAGATGTGCAGCATTTCTTCCTTCAATGGGGAAAGCCGCTGTACCTTGGCCACGGCCATGCGCACCAGATCCTTGGCCTTGGCCGTTGCCAGTTCAGGCTGATTCATGTGCACCCAGGAGTCCTGGTTGCGGATGTTGACGAACTCGAGCAGATATTTATTGAGCCCGGCGGCCATCAGGGTCTCCCGAAACAGCGGCTCGTGGGTCTTGGGCGAGCAGGCCGCCACCACGATGCGATTGAGCC
>JAKAFO010000434.1 GCA_021819735.1 Deltaproteobacteria bacterium | reverse complement strand
CATATCGCCGACCTGCGACGATTGCGCAAAGCTTAAATTACTTCTCCCGGGAAGGCAGGCTAAAGAAGAAGACGGCGCCCTCATCTTCGGAGGACTGGGCCCAAACCCTTCCGCCGTGGCGCTCGACAATCTGTTTGACCACGGCCAGGCCCAGGCCGCTGCCGTCGAACGCCTGGGGGTCGTGCAGGCGCTGGAAAATGCCGAACAGCTTGTCCGCGTTGCGCATATCGAACCCCACCCCATTGTCCTTGACGTAGTAGGTCCGGTAGCCGTCGCGGCCCATGTGGGCCGGCAGGCAACCCACTTCGATCTTGGCCGTCTTGCGCGAGCGGCTGAACTTGAGGGCATTGCCCAAAAGGTTGCGCGCCACCTCCCGGATCAAGGCCGGGTCGGCCTGGGCGGACGGCAGGGGCCTGAGTTCCAGGCGCAACTGTCGGTCGGGCGCGGCCGCGCGCAGCTCATCGCCCAGCGCTTGAAACAGCGCCGACATGGGGATCGTCTCCGGGGTCATGGCGGAATTGCTCAGGCGCGCGAAGGCGCGCAGGTCATCGATGCGATGCGCCATCGTTCGGGCATGGGCCTGGATCTGCTCCAGGGAGGCGAGGCCGGCGGCGTCCAGGCGCGCTTTCAGCTCTTGGGCGCAGCCGTCCACCCCGCGCAGGGGCGCGCGCAGCTCGTGGGCGACCGAATCGATCAAGGTTTCCAAATGCTTTTCGACGGCGGCGCGTTCGGCTTGCACAGACGCCCGCTGGCGGGCAACCCCTTTGCGGAGCAGCCAGACGAAGTAAAGCGCCGCGGCGGCGAAGAACGCCAGCAGCAGGCAGACGTTCAGAATCATCCGGCCGCCGGCCGAAAGGGGCGCGAACAGGTCCCGGGCATCCACCTGGACCACCATGGACCAGGGGGTGCCGGGGATGGGGCGCAGCGCCGCGAGCACCGCGATGCCCCGGTAATCGACCCCTTCCACCACTTCGCGCCGGTCTTGGTCCAGCAGGGCCGCCGGCAGATCGGCGCTTTCGAGCGGCATGCGCATCTTAAGGGCCGCGTCCGCCTGGTGGCGCAGCGGGTTCAAAAAGACCACATCCTGACCTTCGGCCCGCACCAGCAGGGTTTGGGCCGAGGGGCTGGCATTGGGCCAGCGTTGCACCAGGGGGTAGAGAGAGGTGATCGGATCGTTGCGCAGCAGCATGACGCCCACGACCCGCTCCTTGCCGGAAGCCACGACCTTGAGCGGCGCCAGAAAATCCAGGTGGATTTTTGGCGGTTGCCCGTCCCCCGTCGGCTCCGTCTCGCGCTGAAAATCGGAAACCACCACGCAGCCGCAGGCCACGGCCTGGGCGGCCAGTGGGGCGGTCGTGGCGTCCAGGGAGCGCATCTCTTCGCCCATGGCGGCCAGCACGTTGCCCTTGGTGTCTGCCAGTAGGATCGACTGGTAGTCCAGGTGCTGTTTGAGCACGGCCAGATAGGCAGGCAGATCGCGCGTGGGGCCGTTGCGTACCTCCTTGGCCAGAAAACGGTCGGCACGGATCATCTCCGCATCCTGTCGCCGCTCGTCGATCCACTGGGCAATTTCACGCGCCTTCAGATCCGCGGTGAAGGCCAAGGCCGCATGGCTGTCGCTCCGGATGCGCCGTTCCAACCCCAGATAATAGAAGTAGCCGCCGGCGAAGATGCCGGCTGCCAGCAACACGAATATGGCGGGAAGTAAAATCCCGGAAGATCGATGGCGCGTCAATTCAAGAGATCCTTTGCATCATTCATGATCTAGTACTTGTCGCACCTTGCGCGCCAAATCCCGGGTGGCAAAGGGTTTCTGGAGGAAATGCACGCCCTGGTCCAGCACCCCGCGATGGGCGATGATATCGGCCGTATAGCCGGACATGAAAAGGCACTTTACTTCGGGGTGCAGCGAGCGCACCTTTTCGGCCAGTTCGCGGCCGTTCATCTCCGGCAGGACCACGTCGGAGACGAGCAGGTCGATCGGTCCGTCGTGCCGGCCGGCTAAGTCGATGGCGGCCTCGGGGCTGCCGGCAATCAGTACCCGGTATTCCATGATTTCCAGAATCTTTTGGGTGAGCGTCAGGATCGCCTCTTCGTCTTCCACCACCAGCAGGGTTTCGCCCCGGCCTTTGGGGATCTCTTCTGCTTCCGGGGCAGATATCGCCACGGCTTGACCCGCGTGCCGGGGCAGGTAGATCTTGAACGTGCTCCCCTTGCCCGGTTCGCTGTAGACATGGATGGCACCCTCGTTCTGCTGGACGATGCCGTAGACCGTGGCCAGCCCCAGGCCGGTGCCTTTGCCCACCTCTTTGGTGGTGAAGAACGGTTCGAACAGATGGTCAATGATCTCTTTTGTCATGCCGTGGCCGTCGTCGCTCACCATCAATAAATCGTAGTCGCCCGGTGCGATCCCGGGGTGCGCGCCGCCGTAGGCCTCATCCAGAGTCACATTGGCGGTCTCGATGCGGATCTGGCCGATGTCGCCGATGGCGTCCCGGGCGTTGACGCATAGGTTGGCCAGGATCTGGTTGAGCTGGGAAGGGTCCATGCGCACCGGCCACAGCCCGGGCCCCGGCAGCCAGGCCAGGTGGAGGTTCTCGCCGATCAGCCGTCGCAGCATTTTGAGCAGGCTCTCCACGCCGGCGTTCAGGTCGAGGACCACCGGCACGATGGTCTGCCGGCGGGCAAAGGCCAGCAACTGGCGGGTGATGTCCGCCGAGCGCCGGGCCGCATCGAAGATCTCTTGCAGGTAGGCATGCAGCGCGTCTCCCGGGGCTGCCTTGGCCAGGGCCAGTTCGGTGTAGCCCAGGATCACGCCGAGCATGTTGTTGTAGTCGTGGGCCACGCCGCCGGCCAGGCGGCCCACCGATTCCATCTTCTGGGAGTGGCGCAACTGCTCTTCGAGCTTGCGTCGCTCGGTGATGTCCTGGATCGTGCCGAAGATTTCCGCGGGTTTGCCATTTTTGTAGCGCACGGCGATCAGGGCCTGAACGAACAGGACTTTGCCGTCCTTGCGCACCAGGCGGTATTCCTTGGGGCCATGGTGGATCTCGCCCGAGGCCATGCAGGCGTGCAGCCAGGCGGTGACCTGGGGCAGGTCCTCCGGATGATGGATCTCGCGGTTGATCCGGGCGTAGTCGAAGCGCTCGCTGCGTTCATAGGCGAGCAGATCGAACATGGCATCGGACCAGGTGACCACCCCGCTGTCGATCTCCCAGGTGAAATCGCCCATTTTGGCGATGCGCTGGGCCGTTATCAGGCGTTCCCGGCTTTCCAACAGGGCGCTTTCCGCCGCCTGGCGCGCCACGATCTCGCGCTCGGCCTCCTGCATCTTCTGCTCGAGCTTGCGGACCAGCCGCTCGTTGTAGAGCTTAAAGACCGTTTCGTTGTCCGCCGGCAGCGGCGCAGGCGCCGTGTCGGTCTCGCGCCGGGCGGCGGCGCCCAGCGCCGCCTCCATGGCCTGCATGAAAACGTCCGGTTCGCACGGTTTGACGATAAAGCGGTCGGCCCCCATCTTGAGCGCCAGCGCCTCGTCCTGGGGACCGGTGTAGGTGGCCGTGTAGAAGATAAACGGGATGGCGCGCAGCTTTTCGTCCTGCTTGACCTTGCGGCAAAACTCGAAGCCGTCCATGACCGGCATGAGGATGT
>JAKAFO010000100.1 GCA_021819735.1 Deltaproteobacteria bacterium | reverse complement strand
ATCGGTGACGCCCAAGCAAACGTATTTGCCTGCTTCCAATTGGCTGGGGTGTGTGCTTTCGGAGGATGCCTGGGACTGGATGTCGATCTCTTCCAGGGCCACGGTGAGGGTGCCGCCTTCGGGCTCCATGGCGTGGGCTGCGTTGGTACACAGATTGATGACGATCTGGTGCATCTGGGTGGCGTCGGCCACCACGATGCTCTGGGCGGCCTGGATGTTCTGCCGGATGGTCAGGGTGGCCGGCAGCGTGGCTTTGAGCAGGCGCATGGCCTCCTTGACGATCAGGCTGATCTGGATCGGTTTGAGTTCGCTTTCGCTCTGGCGGCTGAACGAGAGAATCTGGCCGACCAGATCCTTGGCCCGGTGGCTGGCGCTGAGCACCTCCATCAGGCTGGCTTCGGCCTCCTTGCGGTTGGCCATCTGCATCAAGGCCAGTTCGCTGTGCCCCATGATGGCGGCCAGAATATTGTTGAAGTCGTGGGCGATGCCGCCGGCCAGGGTGCCGATGGCTTCCATCTTCTGGGCGTGGCGCAACTGGCCTTCCAGCACCTGCTTTTCCCAGGCCAAGCGTTGATGGGCTTCGATCTTGCGCCGCAGCTCTTCGTTGGCCGTGGCCAGCATTTGGGTGCGTTCGCTCACCCGCTCTTCCAGGGCGGTTTTGGCCGCCTCCAGCTCCGCGTGTTGCAGGTTCAAAAGCCGGCGCAGATAAAAATCGCGGCGGTTGTAGTATTCGAAGGCGTAACACATGGCCATGCCGATCAGGTTGGCCGAAATGCAGAAGAAAAGATTGTTGATCAGAATCTCCCTGGGCATGTCATCGTTGTACGCGGCGGTGACGACATAGACGACGATGATGGTCCAGCCGCACAGGGTGGCGCGCACGAAGCGCATCCATACGAAGCTGTAGATGAACATCAGCACCAGCATCAGGCCGGCATAATAGGTGCTCGCCACCAGCGCATTGCCGACCATCGTCATATAAACGATGGCCAGGCCACCGATCAGCGCCATGGCCATCATGAGGGGCTGCAGAAATCGGGCGGCATGGCGGGAATAGGAGCACAGGTAGATCAGGACAAAGCTCGGGCAGACGATGCCGAAACGCACGGCCCAGAGGCGTTCTTTGATCTCCGGGGCCACGATGGCGTCCAGGATGCCGAACGTGGCGTAAAAGAAAAAGCTCAATAGCAGCGCTACCCGAATCTGGGCGATGGATTTATCCACGAAGTCGTCCAGGAAAGGCGCTTCCAGGAAGGCACAGGGGCCGCTGAAGGTCAGCGTCAGGGGATGAACCTCCATGGGCAGGGCGGAGTGATCGGGCGTCGGCGAGAACGAGATCGATTTAAAGGTTGGCATACCGATGGTTTCTCCTTGGATCGATTTCTAACGGGTCGGCGTCACCGTGTATCCGTTCTCCCGGAGCAGTTGCAGCAGGCCGCTGGGACCCGAAAGGTGCAACGCGCCCACCGCGATAAAGCTGTTGCCCTGGCGCAGGTAGGCGGTCATGCGCGCGAGCATGCGGTGGTTGCGTTCGTCGTTGAGGCGCCGCGAAAAACGCTGGACGGCCTCGCTGTCGTTTTGGCGCTGATAGGTTTCGCTCAGATCGACGATCGTCCGAAGGTCGTCGGCCGCGTAGGCCTGGATGAGCCGATCGAAGAAGCCCGGCAGTTCCGGCAATTGGGCCAGGGTCATTTTGAGCAGGTCGATCTGGTCCGACATTGAAATTCCATCGAAGACCGCCAACTGCTCCTGGGCGGTTTCCAGTCCGGCGGTGCTTTTGCCGGCCGCCGTGGCGCGCTGGTGCAGCACCAGGTCCAGAATGGGATCGGCGCTGGGCTTGGGCATGCTGAGCAAGGTCATGACCGCCCAGGGTTTCATGGCGCGCACCGCAGCCTCCGGCAGGCCGAAATCGGCTGTGGCTTTTTGCACCTGGCGGTATAGCGTGTCGCCCACTAAGGCTTCCAGATCCCGCCCATCGGTGATCAGCATGCTGGTGGCCAGTTCCGCCATGACCGTCCCATCCGGAACCATCTCCATGATAAAGCGTTCGGACCGGTCTAGTGCCCGGGCAACCGGCGGCCGCAAGCGGACCACGCGCGGGTCCGCGCTGTGGATGGTGCCCAGCAGATGACTGGGCGCGACGCCTTTCTGGGACACCTGCCATAACAGACCCCCTTGGATAGTGGCCGCACCGGAAGCCTCATCGGCACCAGAACCAGGCGCCGGAGCGGCGGCCGGCCCGGGCGCGCTTTGCATCCGGGGCGGCACCTCCGATGGGGCCGGCCGGCGGGTATCGCGATCCGGGATCGGCGCTTCTTTAATGGGCGCATTGGAGGGCGGGCTGTCGGAAAAATGCCAATACCCCTGTTCGTCCTGCCAGCGGTAGATATCGGCCGGGCAGGGGGCTATCGGCAGGATCAGATGAACTGCCAAAAGGGCGGCCAATAAGAATCGGCACGTGCGTCGAATGGAATTCATGGGGGGTGTGGCTCCTGTGGGTTAAGGCCTCAGCTTAAAAGGGATTTTGTTAAAATGTCAAACACCCAATCGTAAATGACAACAGAACCCCCCGGCCCGCGCATCGACAAGCGGCCCAACCTGTGTTAGTGTCTTGAGCAATTACGGTGTTGAAACCTTCCCGAGTGTCACCCCCGACGGGGATGTTTCAGCGACATGGCGCTGCAAGGGCCCCCGCCCCGGTGCAGCCCGGCCCGCGGCACGCACCAGCAGCATCCAATAGATCGTGCGCGACCGAAGCGGACCACAGCCACGTAAGCCGCACCCGGGTTCGTCCCGGGGGATATTGAACGTGATTCGGCTAAAAGGAAGATACGTGCGATGACCGCGCTAGCGGATCCCATCTATCTGCCCGTCCTCAGTCCAACCCGCATCGGGACCGGCATTCAAACCCTTCTGGAGCAGCGAACCCCCGCGCGCCGGCACTGGCGACCGCGCGTCTATCGCGTCGCGCCCCGGCCGGCGGATGAGGGTCTCGTCTACGGGCCGGACGGCACTTTGGCCAAGGCTTCGGTGGCAGGGGTAGAGATCGATCTTTTCGTCTGATGCCGATGGCATCATCCCTTCTTGTCCTTCCATTCTGGGCGGGTTTCTTCAGACAGCGTTCGTCCGCGACATCAAATCGATTTTCCCATGGCATCTTCTCGCAAAGCGCCCATCACCGGAAGCGGCGCTTGGATGGCTTTGGGGAGCATGGGCGGCAAGGCCAGGGCCGCGCGGTTGTGCTCATAAAAGGAGGCGGGCTCGTAGGTCCATCCCTGGGCCAGGCGCAGGTCCTCTTTTTTCATCATCCGGTAGAGGTAGCGGCCGACCACCGCGGCGACGATGCGCGTGGACCAGCCGAATTCCCGATAAAGCCTGGCCAGCAGCGCGCGCATTTGACCGCCGATGCGGGCATCGTCCCGGTACCATTGCGCCATGGCCCATACCGCGCCGGCATAGGTGGTGCGCAACACCTTGGCCCTTTGGGCAAAACGCTCCCGGATGCGCCGGTCCGGACTCTTTTTGTATCGCAGCCAGCCGTCGAGGGTGGTGCGGATCAGGCGGGCCAGGCTCGGGCCGTTCACCGCCAGGTCGCGATTGAAGGCATCGAGCAGGAATTGCCCCTCCCGGCCGTCGTGGATATGGGGGTGGCGATAGTTGAAGCGATATTGGCCATGCACATCGGCCGGTGGCAACTCGCTTTCGGGGATCAATGTGCCCTGGGCCTGGTGTTGGGCATACAGCGGCGTGCCGGCGATGGGCGTATAGAGCATGAATTGATGAAAATCGCTGTCATGGGCGATGGCGTCGTCGATGATGGCCTGGATGTTCTCGGGCGTGTGATGCTCAAGGCCGATAATCGATGATCCCAACACCCGGATGCCGTGGGATTGCAGGTTTTTGACCAATGCCCGGGTGTCCACGCCATTGAGTTTGGCATATTGGCTCTGCTTGCCTTCCAGCCCCATCCAGACCCAGGAGATGCCCAGGCCGATCAACTGTTCCATGCTGTAGGATTGCAGCACCCGGGCCGAACTGAAGACGTACAAGGACCAGCTCTTGCGGTGCTGTTCCATCAGTTCGAGCAGGCGCAGGGCCCGTTTGCGCTGCAAGAGAAAATTCTCGTCGAGCACGAAAAACGAGCGCACCTGGAGTTCGGTGGCGATGCGCTGCATGACGGCGAACAGCTCGTCGCCGGTCTCGTAAAAGCTGACGAACTTGCCCTTGCCGCCGAACATGGCCGAGGTCGAACAGAAGTTGCAGCCCATGGGGCAACCCACGGAAGGAATCAGGATGGCGGCCGTGCTGCCGGGGGACTTGGGCAGGGGCGTGCCCATGATGCGCGTGCCGAATCCCGACAGGACCGCCGGATGGCGGACCGGGGCCTTTTCGTCCTGGCCCAGGAACTTGCGGAACCATTGCACTCCATCGCCTCGGACGATGTGGTCGGCATCGACGATCCGGTCCAGATCGCCCTTGTTGGCGATGTGGCCGCCGATCACGAGGGTAGCCCTGGGTTGGAAACGGCGCACCAGCGCGCACATCTCCACCACCTTGGCCGTATTGGGCAGGATGGCCCCGATGCCGATGACGTCGTAGGGCTGCTCCTGGAGCTCCTGGACGAAGCGCTCGCGCGAGGGAAAATCCAACAGCGTGCAAGGTGCATCGATATTGGCTTGCAGCAGCATCAAGCCGAACGAGCGGTGAAACATGCGCAGCGAGAGCGCGCCTTGGGTGCGCGTGACCTGGTTTTGGTATAATTCCATGGGATTGACGCTTCGGCTGCCGAAGGCATCGTCCTGGGCATAAGGTCCGAAGACGCTGCTGAGTAGAATTCTGGCGCGGGTGCCGAGCGGATGAACGGCTGTTGGGGTCATGCAAAACTCCTTTACAAACGTACCCTCGGCACGCTCGTGTTTATCGGTTGTATTCATGGCTCTAAACTAATAGACTTCAGTAGAGAATGAAACAACGACGGGTCTCTATTACAAAAGTTTTACAAAATCCCGGGATGCGCGCCGCCAGCGGAATCAGCAGATTCAGTTCTTCCTCCCCGGGTCCGAGGCCATGGCCATGTATCGAACCAAATGGTTCCTGCATCCGATTGCGATCTTTATCTTCTCCATCGTGGCCGTGGCCACTTCCCTGGCCTTGTATATCTACTGGTATGTGGAAGTCAGCGCCGGCCTCAAGGCGGTGATCCAAAAAGCCAACCTCGATCCCGACCAGGTGCTGGCCGCCCAGACCTGGGTGGTCATTCTGGTGCTCTCGATTCTGGTGGGCATCATCATGGTCGGCATCTTCATCATCTTCGTTTACAACCAAAAGACATTTCAACTCCTGCGCCTGCAGCGCAATTTCATCAACAATTTTACGCACGAATTGAAAACGCCGGTCACTTCCCTGAAGCTGTATTTGCAGACCTTGGAAAAGCACGATCTGAGCCGGGAAGATCAGCGCAAGTACATCGGCTACATGCTCCAGGATGTCGACCGGTTGGCCGACCATGTCAACCGCATTTTAAGCCTGGCCCGCATCGAAAGCAAAACCTACCAGGCCGATTTCCGGAGACAGGATCTGGTGGCGCTTTCGGAGCAGTTTTGCCGGAAGAGCCGTCACCTTTTCGGCGACGATACGATCCGGATTCACAACCCATCCGGCCAAAACTTTTACTATGCGGTGGATCTCTTCCTGTTTGAAATGCTGCTGATGAATCTGGTCGCCAACGCCGTCAAGTACAACGATTCCCCGGCGCCGCGCGTGGATATCACGTTCGTTCCCGATGGCCGACAATTGCATATCCGCTTCGAAGACAACGGCATCGGGTTGCCGCGGAGCGAGCTGAAGAAGGTCTTCCGAAAATTCTACCAGGTCGGCCGGTCGGAAAACATGACCGCCAAGGGCAGCGGATTGGGGTTGTATCTGGCGGACAGCATCGCGCGTTTGCATCAAGGCCGCATCCGCGCCCAGAGCAAGGGCCGTGGGCAAGGATCGGTCTTCACGGTGATCCTGCCCTGGCCGGCCCGCGAAAACCCTATTCGATAGGAGGAGCGCATGGCCGCCTCCGATAAAAAGCGCATTCTGATCATCGAAGATGAAACGCACATCGCCGAAGGCCTGGCCTTGAACCTGACCTTGAAAGGCCACGCCACGCGCATGGCCGCCAGCGGCATGGAGGGCCTCCAGGCGTGGAAGGCGTGGCAGCCGGACCTGATCGTGCTGGACATCATGCTTCCCGGCATCGACGGCCTGTCCGTGCTGCGCAACATCCGTTTGGAAGACGAGCGGCTGCCGGTCCTGATCCTGTCGGCCAAAAGCGATTTGGAAGACAAGGTCAAAGGCTTTGCCTTCGGCGTGGACGACTACCTGGCCAAACCGTTCCATCTGGAAGAGTTTCTGCTGCGGGTCGAGCGGCTGTTGTTCAGGGCGCCCCGGCCGGGTGAGGGGGGAGCCGACAGCGGCGAGCGAATCGTTCCGACACAGACGTATACCTTTGGGGACAATCGCATCGACTTCACCACGGCCACGGCCCATGGCCGGTGGGGCAAGATCGAACTCACCGAACTGGAAGTCAAACTGCTCAAACTGTTTGTCACCCACCGCGGCCGGCCCATTTCCCGCGGCCAACTGCTCGAGATCGGCTGGGGCTACGACCGGCGCACCCAGACCCGCACGGTGGATAATTTCATCGTCCGGTTTCGCAAGTATTTCGAACCGGACCCCAAGCGCCCCATCTATTTCAGGAGCCAGCGTTCGGTGGGGTATATTTTCGACCATCCGGAAGAGTAAAAGAGGTATCCTTGATGCAAACCATGGTAGGCATCGACATCGGATCGGTTTCGGTGGCAGTGGTGGAAGTCGCCCCCGGCGGCGAGATCCTGCACAGCGCCTACCGCATGCATGGGGGCCACACGGGCGAGATCCTCGCCGGCGTGCTGCGGGAGATGCGCCTGGATCGCATCGCGGGCCTGGCGGCCACGACCGCGACACTCCCCTGGATCAAGCACGGCCGGCAATACGATCCGCGCCTGGCCGTCATCCGGGCGGCCCGCCAATTCTATCCGGCCCTCGGCGCCATTCTCTTGGTGGGCGGCGAAAGATTCGGGCTGATCCGCTTTGACGCCGACGGTCAATACCACGGGTTCAAGGCCAACAGCGCCTGTGCCGCGGGCACCGGCAGCTTTTTGGATCAACAGGCCCGGCGCCTGGGGCTTGCCGACAGCGCGGCGCTCGCCGACCTTGCCTTGAAGAACAAAGGGGTCGTGCCCAAGATCGCTTCCCGCTGCGCGGTGTTCGCCAAGACCGACCTGATCCATGCCCAGCAGGAGGGATATCCTTTAGAAGCGATCTGCGACGGGCTGTGCTATGGCCTGGCCAAGAATATCGTGGACACGCTGTTCGCGAGCGATCCGGTGCTCAACCCGATCCTGTTTGTCGGCGGCGTCTCCAAAAACCAGGCCGTGGCGGCGCATATCCAGCGCCTGTTGGGGCAACCCATCGCGGTTCACTCCCACGGGCATCTCTTCGGCGCCCTGGGCGCGGCCTTGAGTTTAGACGATGAAGGGCCGTTACGGAAACCGCTGCACCCGATATCGGTCGAAGATCTGCTGCGGACCGGCACCCCTCCCAAGTCTTACTACTACGGCCCGCTGACGCTGCGCCTGTCGGACTATCCCGATTTCGATGACCACGCGACCTATCTGTTTACTTCCGGAGAGCATTCGGCTTTCCAGGCCGTGGAGGTGGACGACTACGCCGGCCGGAGTGCCCAAAGTGACCAGGACGCCTACTTGGGCGTCGATATCGGCTCGACCAGCACCAAGGCCGTCCTGCTCACCCCGGCCCAAGCGGTGCTGGCCGGCTTTTATACCCGCACGGCCGGCCGGCCCCTGGCCGCCCTGCAATCGATCCTGTCGGCCCTGGACGACTGGCAGTCGCGCCATGGTGTTCATCTACAGATCCTGGGGGCCGGCACCACCGGCTCCGGCCGCAAGTTCATCGGCCGGGCCCTGGGCGCGGATCTGGTGCTCGACGAGATCAGTGCCCATGCCCGGGCCGCCTGGCAGCTCGACCCCCGGGTGGACACGATCATCGAGATCGGCGGCCAGGATGCCAAATTTACCACCCTGGAGAACGGTTTGGTGACCTCGGCGGTGATGAACACGGTGTGCGCGGCCGGCACCGGCAGCTTCATCGAAGAGCAGGCCCAGCAACTGGGCTGTGCCCTGGCTGACATGAACGCCCGCACCCAGCACCAGCGATCCCCCCTGGCCAGCGACCGCTGCACCGTGTTCATGGAACGCGACCTGCACCACTACCTGAGCCAGGGCTACAGCGTGGATGAGGTGCTGGCCGCCGTGCTGCACAGCATCCGGGAGAACTATTTGACCAAGGTGGCCGTGGAAGACAAGATCGGCAGCACCATCCTGTTTCAAGGCGCCACGGCCAAAAACCGGGCACTGGTGGCGGCCTTCGAACAGCGCCTGGGCAAGCCGATCCATGTTTCGCGCTATTGCCATTTGACCGGGGCCCTGGGCGTGGCCCTCAGCCTTGCGGATCAAGGGGTGACGACCACCCAATTCAGAGGCATCGATCTTTACAAGCAGCCGATCCCCCTGCAATCGGAAGTGTGCGATTTTTGCCCCAACCACTGCAAGATCAGCCTGATGGAGATCGACGGCCGGAAGGTGGCCTACGGCTTTCTGTGCGGCCGGGATTACGACACGCCCCACTATGTGCACCGCAACCCCTCGGGTTTCGATCTGCCGCGCGCCCGGCAACGGGCCTTTGCCTTCAAAGCATCGATTCCGCGTCGCGAAAACCGGACCATCGGCATTCCGGCGGCCCTGCATCTTTTCGAAGACACGGCCATGTGGCAGTACTTCTTCGACCGCCTGGGCATCGCCACGCTGACGAGCGAAGCCTATCCGGACGCGGTCCGGGAAGGCAAGCACGCCGCCGGCGCCGAGTTCTGCGCGCCCATGGCCGCCTTGCACGGCCACGTGCAACATCTGCTCGAGCGCGCCGATTTCGTCTTTCTGCCCTTCTACCTTGAGACCAGGGCGGGCGGCAAGGGCCTCCGGCGGCAGTACTGCTACTACACCCAGTACGCCGCGCCCCTGGCTTCCGCGGTGGGCGACGAACGGCAGCGCCGGCGTTTTCTGATGCCGCTGGTGTACTACCTGTACAACCCTTTTCACACCAAGGCCCAGCTTTACCGGACGCTCAAAAGCGTTGGCTTCGGACCGGTCGGCTTCGTGGCCGTTTCCACGGCCTACGACCAGGCCCTGGCCTTTAAGCGCGCGGCCCTGGAAAAACTGAAGAAGCAGTATGCCAAGGCCGCCGGCCAGGGCGAAGATATCCATGTGGTGCTGCTGGGCCGGCCCTACGCGGTCCTGGCGCCCTCCTTGAACAAAGGCATCCCGGCCATCCTGGCCGGCCTGGGCGTCAGAACCTTTTTCCAGGACATGCTTTCGCCGGACCCCCAGGCCTTGCGCGCCGCCGCCGCCCTGCTGCAAACGTTGCATTGGCACTATGCCGCCGCCATTCTGACGGCGGCCGAGACCGTGGCCCAGACCCCCGGGGCCTATCCGGTCTTCGTCACCGCGTTCAAATGTTCGCCCGATGCCTTTGCCATCGATTATTTCAAGAGCGTGATGGGGGCCTACGGCAAGCCCTACCTGGTGCTGCAAGTCGACGAACACGACGCCGCCGGCGGGTATGAAACCCGCATCGAGGCGGCCCTGCGCGCCTTCCGCAATCACCATGCGAAGGGGGCCGCGACGGCTCGGGCGCCCGGTGCCTACGGCGCGGCGCTGGTGCCGCTCAAGAAGCAGGCCCTGCTGGAAAGGACCCTGCTGCTGCCCAACTGGGACCCCCTGGCGCTGCCCCTGGTGGTGGCGGCCCTGCAAAAGGAAGGCATCGACGCGCGCCTGCTGGAAGAGAGCCCGGCCAGCATCCAAAAGAGCCTGCGCCACAATACAGGGCAGTGCATTCCGCTCAATATCATTGCCCAGAATGTGATCGAGTATATCGAGAAGTACGGCCTGAGCCCAGACAGGACCGCCCTGTGGATGGCGGCATCGAGCATCGCGTGCAACATTCACCTCTATCCAGTGCACATCCGCAAGGCCCTGGAAGCCTACGGCCAGGGTTTGGAGCATACCGGCATCTATTTGGGGCCGATTTCACTGCAAGACATCTCCATCAAGTTGCCGCCCAACGTCTATTTCGCTTACATGTTCGGCGGCTACCTGCGCCGGATGGGATGTCGCCTGCGTCCCGGCGAGAAGTTCAAAGGACAAACCGACAAGGCAGTGGCCGAAAGCCTGGAACTTCTGGTGTCCGCCTTCCAAGGCCACCGCGGCAAAGAAGATGCGCTGGCCCAGGTCATCGCCCGATTCGAACCCATCGCCGGCAGCCCGGACCGGCGGCCCAAAGTGGCGATTCTGGGCGATCTGTACACCCGCGACAACGACGTCATCAACAAGGACCTGATCGGCTGTATCGAAGCCAATGGCGGCGAGGCCCTCACCATGCCCTACAGCGACTACCTGAAGCTGATCGCCAGGCCCTACCTGCGCAAATGGCTCATCGAGGGCCATTACCTGGCTGTGCTTTCCACCAAACTCTTCAGCCTGGGATTGAAGCAGCAGGAGAGCGTCTACTACCAGTACTTTCAGCGGATTCTGAAGGAACCCGAACCGGTCTTCGACCAGGAGCCGGAAAAGATTTTCTCCCAATACAACCTGCGCTTGGAGAACACCGGCGAATCCATGGACAACATTTTAAAGATTCATCACCTCATCGGCCAGCACCCCGACGTCGCCCTGCTGGTGCAGACCAGTCCGGCCTTCTGCTGCCCGGCCCTGGTGACCGAAGCCATGGCCCGGCGCATCGAAAAGAACACCGGCGTTCCCATGGTGTCGATCACCTACGACGGCACCGGCGGCAACCAGAACGAGGCGATCATCCCCTACCTGCACTATGCCCGCGCGCGGTCAGACGCTGATCGCCGGACCGTTTCAGGGATTTAAGCGTCCATGCCCTGTTGCCTTACAAGTTCCGGAGGGGGTCGAAAAGGTATTCGAGGCCGTTGACCTTGATCTCATACACCATGCGCAGCATCTCGCCCAGCGACCCATCCGGAAAGCCTTTCTGTGAGAACCAGACGACATAAGGTTCCGGCAGATCGATCAAAAGCCGGTCTTTGTACCGGCCAAACGGCATGCGCATCCTGACCAGCGCGAGCAGGATTTCGGGGTCCGGTTGGCATTCATTTTTAGCGCTCATTGGATGGTTTTCATTCAGTAAGGCTCACCTGTTATTCAATATCCAAATGGCAACAGCCATGATTTATCGGATAAATCACTTTGACATTTCGTCGCCGCCTTCCTAAAAGCTGCCTTTGATTCTTAACGTAAAACAGTCGATATCGCCATAGATGAATATGTCCCACACACACCGATTCATAGGCTTTACCTGAGCAAGCGGCTGTTCGCAGCCCGGGCCGGCATGCGCAGGTTTCGTCCGAGGATCGGTGCCCGTCGTCTGAGTCCTTTTCTTCAGTAAGTTCGCACCGTATCCGGGTCGGGTTTTAAAGGTTGGATGCCTTCCCGCACGCGTCATCGGTCCGGGGTCCGTTCCGCGCAGATCGCTTGGTCATGCAAATTCGAATCGGCTTACGCGCGAAAGGAGCTTCCCGGATGTCCCAGCCCATCGTTCTGAAAAAAGAGAACCACGAACGTTTCATCGATAAGGTCAAACACCTGCTGCCCAACGGCGGCAATCTGAGCCTGTGCCTCACCTGCGGCGCCTGCGCTTCGGGCTGCCCGGCCACGGGCCTGGAAAACATGGACCCGCGCAAGTTCCTGCGCATGGTGGCCCTGGGCCTGGACCAGGAGATCACCAAGCACCCCTGGGTGTGGCAGTGCTCCATGTGCACCCGCTGCACCTATGTGTGCCCCATGGAGATCAACATCGCCGGCCTGGTGTACGAGGCCCGCAAGCTGTGGCCCCGGGAGGAGCGTCCCAAAGGCATTCTGGGATCGTGCGACATGGCCCTGCGCAACGAGAGCGGCAGCGCCATGGGCACGCCGCCCGAGGATTTCACCTTCGTGGTGGAGGATGTGGTGGCCGAGGTGCGCGAAACCCAGCCCGGCTGGGAAGAACTCGAAGCGCCGCTGGAAAAACAGGGCGCGCACTTCTTCCTCAGCCAGAACTCCCGCGAGCCGGTCACCGAGCCGGACGAACTGGTGCCGCTGTGGAAGATCCTGCACCTGGCCGGCGCGGACTGGACCTACAGCAATCAGGCCTGGGGCGGCGAGAACTACTGCATGTTTCTGGCCGACGACGAAAATTGGAAGAAGATCGCCAACAACACCCTCCAGCGCGCCGAGGCGCTGGGGTGCAAGGTCTACTTGAACACCGAGTGCGGCCACTCCACCTTTTCCGTCTGGCAGGGCAACCGCAAATTCGGCCTCAACTCCCCGTTGGAGATCGCGCCCATGGTGGCCTACTACTACGAGTGGATCAAAGCGGGCAAACTCAAGGTCAGCTCCGATTGGAACAAGGATTTGAAGATCAAGTTCACGGTCCAGGACCCCTGCAACCAGATCCGCAAAAGCTTCGGCGACGTGCAGGCCGACAAGATGCGTTACGTGGTCAAGGCCTGCGTGGGCGAAGAAAACTTCGTGGATATGTTCCCCAACAAATCCAACAACTACTGCTGCGGCGGGGGCGGCGGCTACCTGCAATCGGGCTATACCGAGGCGCGCTTCAAGTACGGCAAGATCAAATTCGACCAGATCATGGCCACCGGCGCCGACTACTGCCTGACCCCCTGCCATAACTGCCATGCCCAGTGCCATGAGCTGGCCAAGCATTTCGGCGGCAATTATCACGTGACCCACCTGTGGACCATCATCGCGCTGTCGCTGGGGGTTCTGGCGGAAAACGAGCGGGAGTATCTGGGCGACGATTTGAAAGAGGTATGGCTGCCGGGCGAACCGGGAACGCCCAACCCCTTGTTGGGAAGCAGGCCGAAGTCCGAAGACTGAAGGATGAAGTAAACAAAGGGAGATAAACGATGACGGCTCTGGCTGAAAAGGGGTTCGAGCCCCAGATCCTGGCCTTTTGCTGCAAGTACTGCGCCTATGCGGCCGGGGATCTGGCCGGCAGCATGCGCCTGAACTATCCGGTCAATGTGAAGATCATCCAGGTGCCCTGCACCGGCCGGGTGGACATGCTGCACCTGCTGCGGGCCATCGAGGAGGGGGCCGACGGCGTCTATGTGGCCGGCTGCCTGGAAGGCGAATGTCACTTTCTCGAAGGCAACCTGAAGACCAAGAAGAAGGTGGCCGCGGTCCGGAAGCTGCTGGCGGAGGCCGGCATCGAGCCGGAGCGGGTGCGGATGTTCAACCTGAGTTCGGCCATGGGGCCGCGTTTCGCCGAGATCGCCACCGAGATGACCGAGACCATCCGGCAATTGGGGCCGACCCCGATTACCAGCGTCGGACGCTGTTCCGCCGCCGCGATTATGGAAGAGGAGAAGTGATTCGATGGAAGCCTGGCAACCCAAGATCATCGCATTTTTCTGCAACTGGTGTACTTACGGCGCCGCCGACCTGGCCGGTGTAAGCCGCTTGCAATACCCGCCCAACATCCGCGTGGTGCGCGTGCCGTGCAGCGGCCGCATCAGCCCTAAGTTCATGCTCTCCGCCCTGCGCAACGGGGCCGACGGCATCTGGGTGTCGGGTTGTCATCCGGGGGATTGCCACTACATCGAAGGCAATTTCTACGCCCGCCGAAAGTTCGCCCTGATGGACAATCTGTTGGCGTTCATGGGGCTTTCGCCGGGCCGCGTGCACTTCTCCTGGATCTCTTCGGCCGAATCGACCAAGTTCGCGGCCACGGCCCAACGCGTGACCGACGCCATCCTTGCCCTGGGGCCGGCGCGACAGTTCATCAAGACACCGGTAGCGGAAGATGAAAAGGCCGTGAGCGTTTAATCGGAAGGAGAATTTTAGCATGTTTCAACCTATCGGTGCCGTTCTGGTCGCCGGCGGCGGCATCGCCGGCATTCAAGCGGCTTTGGATCTGGCCAATTCGGGCTATAAAGTATTTATGGTGGAGCGCAAGGCGGCCATCGGCGGCGTCATGGCCATGCTCGATAAAACCTTTCCCACCAACGACTGTGCCATGTGCATCATGAGTCCCAAGTTGGTGGAGGTGGGCCGGCATGCCAACATCGAAATCCTCACCATGACCGACGTCATTTCCATCGACGGGGTCAAGGGCGATTTCAGCGTCTCGCTGCGCCGGCGGCCGCGCTATGTGGATCTGGAAAAGTGCATCGCTTGCGGCGTATGTGCCGAAAAATGCCCCAAGAAAGTGGAAGATCAATTCAATCAGGGGCTGATCAAGCGCAAGGCCGCCTATGTGCTCTATCCCCAGGCCGTGCCGCTCAAATATGCCATCGATGCCGAGCATTGCATCTACCTTCAGAAAGGCAAATGCGGGGCGTGCGCCAAGGTTTGCCCGGCCGGCGCCATCCGCCTGGACGAGAAGGAAACCCGGCAGACGCTGAAGGTGGGGGCGGTGATCCTGGCGCCCGGCTATCAGGCCTATAACCCCTCGGGTCTGGACAATCTCTCATATGGTCGTCATCCCAACGTAATGACCTCCCTGGAGTTCGAGCGCATCCTCTCGGCCTCCGGGCCATACGGCGGCCACCTGATGCGGCCCTCGGACCGGCGCGAGCCCAGGCGTATCGCCTGGCTGCAATGTGTCGGCTCCCGGGATCAGAACCGCTGCGGCAACTTTTACTGCTCGGCGGTGTGCTGCATGTACGCCATCAAGCAGGCCATCATCGCCAAGGAACACTCGGACCATCCCCTGGATTGCAGCATCTTCTTCATGGACATGCGCACCCACGGCAAAGGCTTCGAGGATTGCTACAACGAAGCGCGCGACAAGCACGGCGTGCGCTTCCTGCGGACCCGGGTCCACACCGTGCTTCCCGATGAGCAGAGCGGCCTGCTGTCGTTGCGCCATCTCGCCGAAGACGGCCATGTCCAGGTGGAGCAGTTCGACCTGGTCATCCTCTCGGTGGGGCTCGAAACCTCGAAGGATCTGCGCCAATGGGGTCAGGATCTGGGTGTTGAACTGAGTCCCGGCGGTTTTGCCCGCATCGACGATTTCAGGCCCACGGCCACCTCCCGGGACGGCATTTACGTTTGCGGCGCTTTCGCCGGGCCCAAGGATATCCCCCAGTCGGTGATCGAGGCCGGCAGCGCGGCCTTGTGCGCCGGTGCCGATCTGGCCGCCGGCCGCCATACGCTGACCGTGCAAGCCGAAGCGCCCGCCGAGCGCGATGTGCGCGGAGAACCTCCCCGGGTGGGCGTTTTCATCTGCCACTGCGGCATCAACA
>JAKAFO010000099.1 GCA_021819735.1 Deltaproteobacteria bacterium | reverse complement strand
TAACCCAATGAACGCCAGCGGATATACCTTTGAGCAAGATGGCGTACACCTCTTGGATATGGATACGTTCTTCTTCTTTTATGCAACAGGTATCACACCGGCCATGGATTCCAAGATGGTAGGACAGGGGTCGCAGTATATGGCGGCCTTCGTCGATGCCAAAGGCAACCCCTTGGACGGCGGCAAGAACTACAAGCTGCACCTGCCGCCCAACATCCCGGTAGCCAACTTCTGGTCGGTGATCCTGTACGACAACCAGACCCGCTCGATGCTCCAGACCGACCAGCAGTGGCCGGCGGTCAGCAGCCAGACCAAGGGGCTCCTGGTCAATCCAGACAGTTCGGTAGATGTCTATTTCGGACCCAAGCCGCCACCTGGCAAGGAAAACAACTGGGTGCAGACCATTCCCGGCAAAGGCTGGAACACATTGCTGCGCCTTTATGGCCCTCTACAGCCGTGGTTCGACAAAACCTGGCGGCCGGGGGAGATCGAGGCCGTGAAGTAAATTAAGAGCTGATGGATCGGGGAGGGCTTCCCCCAGGGGACAGCCCCTCCCCGGCGGCCAGGACAAAAACGAAAAATTTCCTATGAAGCACACGGAGAAAAGCAAACCATCGGAAGCCCTTGCCCAGGGCATCCACGTCGTGGCCAAGCCTATCGGGCCGGTTTGCAATCTGGCCTGCGATTACTGCTTCTACCTTGAAAAAAAGGCCCTCTTCGGCCCCGGGGAGCAGTACCGGATGTCCGATGAGGTCCTGCGCGCATTTATCACCAACTACATCACCGCCCAACCCACGCCGGTGGTCGAGTTTGTCTGGCAGGGCGGGGAGCCGACCTTGCTGGGCATCGATTTCTTCAAGCGGGTGATCGCCTTCCAGCGGCCATTGGCCGGCGCCAAGAAGATCCGGAATGTGCTTCAGACCAATGGGACCCTGCTGACCGATGAATGGTGCCTGTTCCTGAAAAAGCACGATTTCATGGTCGGCATCAGTCTGGATGGCCCCCAGGCGATCCATGACCGCTATCGCCGCGACCGCAAGGGGAATGGATCTTTTGAAAAGGCGATGCAGGGGTTGCGGCTGCTCCAAAAACATCAGGTCGCCTATAACGTGATGGCCAGCGTGGCCCACGATACGGCGAAGCATCCCCTTGAGGTATACCGTTTCTTTAAGGCCGAAGGCATCGAATTTATCCAATTTGCGCCCATCGTCGAACGCTTGCCGGCTGACGCACTCAGCGCCCAACCGGGTTTTCGTTTTGCCGGACCTGCCGCCTTGAGCAAGGCGGAAGATCAATCCAGGACCACGCCCTGGACCGTCGTCGCCGAAGAATATGGCGATTTTTTAATCGCCATTTACGAAGAATGGGTCCGCAACGATGTGGGCAACGTCTTCGTCATGAACTTCGAGTGGGCGCTCAATGCCTGGATCGGCAACCCCTCGCCCGTCTGCACCCATGCCAGCCAATGCGGCCGGTCGCTGGTGGTCGAACACAACGGCGACGTCTATGCCTGCGATCACTGCGTATATCCCGAATACCGACTGGGAAATATCCTTACAGAACCATTGCCGGTTCTGACGCAAAGCGCCCTGGGATCAGGGTTCGGCATCTCCAAAGAAACCGCCCTTCCGCGCTGGTGCCTGGAATGCGACGCCCTGGCGGCCTGCCGGGGAGGGTGTCCCAAGCAGCGCTTTAAAACCACCTGCTACGGGGAACCGGGGCTGCACTATCTTTGCGAGGGATATAAGAGGTTCTTCCTGCACATCCGCAAGTACCTGCAAGCCATGACCCAATTGCTGGCCAACGGTCTTCCGGCATCACATATCATGGAGGCGGTCAAGGGTCCGCTGGTCATAAAAATGAAATAGCACTGGACGCACTTTTCCAGGGAGTAATAATGAAGATCATCGGCACCATACTGCTTGCAGTGTTTTTGTTCGGCATGGCGGCCTGGGGCACCCTGGCCATTTACTTCGCCGATCTGCCGGCCCCGTTGCGCTATGTCGGCGCCGGCCTCTTCGTGGCGGCCTCGGCCGCCGCGCTGCTGCTGGTGCGGCCCAAACGCAAGGCCGTCGCGGCTTTTACGGCGCTGTTTGCCATCGTCCTCATCGGCTGGCTGTTCCTGCCGCCGTCCAACGAGCGCAACTGGCAGCCGGATGTGGCCGTGCTGCCATACAGCACCGTGCAGGGCGATGCAATCACGGTGCACAATATCCGCAACTGCGACTACCGCACCGAGACCGACTACACCGTGCGCCATTACGACAAGACTTTCGCGCTCTCTCAACTGCGCAGCATGGATCTCTTCCTGAGCGATTGGGGGTTGAAAACCATCGTCCACACCCTGGTCAGCTTCGGCTTCGAGGATGGCAGCTACCTGTGCATCTCCATCGAAACCCGCAAGGAGGTGGGCGAGGAGTACTCCAACCTGAAAGGCTTCTTCCGGCAGTATGAACTGACTTACGTGGTGGGCGACGAACGCGATCTGATCCGCCTGCGGACCAACTACCGCAAGGGGGAAACGGTCTACCTTTACCGGTTGATCGGTTCGTCCAGGGAGGTTGCGCGTCTGATCTTCCTGGATTACCTGCGCTGCATCAACGGCCTCAAGACACAACCCGAGTGGTACAACGCCTTGACCGGCAACTGCACCACCGAAATCCGCGGCCACACCCGGCCCTATGCCGGCAAAGTAAGCTGGGACTGGCGCATATTGGCCAATGGTTATATCGACGAGATGGCCTACGAGGTGGGGGTGCTGGATCGCTCCCTGCCCTTCGAGGTATTGAAACCCAAAAGCATCATCAATACAAAAGCCGTGGCGGCCGATCAGGACCCTGAGTTTTCCAAGCGCATCCGGCAAGGGCTTCCGGGCATGTAAGCGCCATCGCCATCACGGCGAATCCTCTCTTTGCAAGGCTTAAAGGCCGGATGGCCCCTGAAAAGTTCCGCCCCCTGAACGGTTGAACGCCTGTGACGGCGCAGGGGCATAACCGCAGGGGGCTAAACAACCCCTATCCGAAAGGAAAAAAAATGAAATCATGGACCATCGCCTGCTTGGGCATACTGGCGGCATTGCTTTTCCAGGTGGCGCCGCTGCAGGCCGCGGCGGAGGAGCAGTCCGCGGCGCAGAAACCGGCTGCGACGGCATATCCTCCGTGGGAAAAGGCGGCCCTCAACCTCGGCCTGTTCGCCTCGGCCACCTCCAGCGGATTTCGCATCGGCAGCGGCGTGGGCGTGAGCGTGGATGTGGAGGAAGCCCTGGATCTGGATTCCTCTTTCACCGCGTTTCGGGCCGATGCCCTGTGGCGCTTCACCCAAAACCGGCGCCATCGGCTGGATTTCACCTGGTTTTCCATCCACCGGGATGGATCGAAGCAGATCGGCGAGGACATCACCATCGAGGACTCGGACGGCAACCCGGTCACCATCGAGGCCGGCACCGCGGTCGAGGGCCACTTCGATCTGGACATTTACGAATTGGCCTACAGCTATTCCTTCTTCCAGGATGACCGCGTGGATCTGGCCGCCAGCCTGGGCCTCTATGTCATGCCCATGGATTTCGGCCTCAGCGCTACCGGCCTAGTGGATGAATCGGGCTCCCAGGATTTCACCGCCCCCCTGCCGGTGGTGGGGCTACGCATGGATTTTGCGCTGACCCCCCAATGGTTCATCCGCTCCAGGGCCCAGGTCTTCTACGCGGAATACGAAAGCTTCACGGGAGGGGTGATGAATTTTCACGCCGCGGTGGAGTACAACCCCTGGACCCATGTGGGGTTCGGCTTGGGCTTCGACACCATGAACATCCGCCTGGAAGCCGATGACGAGGATTATCCGGCCATCGATCTCAGGGGCAAGGTGGACTTCAACTACACCGGGGTACAGTTGTATGCGCGGCTATTCTTCTAACCGTGAGGCGCGAGTGCGGTGGACGTTGAACCGCACACGCACGACAGGCAACTTCGGCGCGCATTGGACCGACAAGGCCAAAGTCCGCGGTGCATACGCCGTATCGATCATGGCCGGCCTGCTTCTCTTCTGCGCTTGCGCCACACCCATCGGCACCCGCGATGTGGGCGTGCGTCAATCCTATGAGCGCATCCATATCTCGGCGGTCAATGAGGAGGGGTACAGCACCGCCTCGGCCCTGGTGTTGCACCGCTTTTTTCTGGAAGAGACCTTCAAGCAGGACCCGGACCAGGTCATCGCGACGCTCCACGACAAGGCCTGCGAGGATGAGCGCCGCGACCTGCTCTACACGCTCGCCGAGCTGTGCTATTTGAGCGGCGACAAGGCCCACAAGCTGATCGACCCGGCCTCCCAGGAGCGGGCCGGCCGATACTACCTGGCCTCCGCGGTGTACGCCTACCTTTATCTGTTGGGCACCCGCGGCGGAGACCCGCCCAACCCTTATGACCGGCGCTTCCGGGTGGCCTGCGACCTGTACAATGCAGGCCTGGCCCAGGTGCTGGCCTTGCGCGAAAGAGAGCGCCAGTTCGAGGATGGCGCGCGCCAACTGCCCGTGGGCTCGATCTTCCTCGAGCGCCGCATCGCCAAATTCCCCGATGCCCAGGATGGCTATGACGCCTTCATTCCCGCCGATGAGCTCTCGGTCTATGGCCTGACGGTGCGCGACCGGCACCCCGGGCTGGGCACGCCCTTCATCGCGGTGGCCAAGAAGCGTCCGGACTCCCCGGTCACCCGCTCCGTACCCGGTGCGCTGTTTCTGCGCGTGGAAGGCGATGTGCGGAGTCTGCGCCAGGGCGGCAGGGGCTTGATGGAACTGTACTCCGCCTACGAAGCCCGGGATGTGACGGTGGACAGCAAAGTCGTGCCGCTGGAATTCGATTTGTCCGCGCAATTGGCTTACGCCCTCAATCAGCCGCTGCTGTGGCGGGCCGGGAGTCTGCAATTTTTTAGAGGCGAGGTCGTGCCCAGCGGCATCTATCCCATGCAGCCGTACAGCCCGGGCCGCATTCCGGTGGTCTTCGTCCACGGCACCTTCAGCAGCCCGGTCTGGTGGGCCGAAATGTTCAACACGCTGCGGGCGGACCCGCTCCTGTGGGCCAAGTATCAGTTCTGGTGCTACATCTATGACAGCAGCAAGCCCCTCGTGCTCTCGGCCCAGCACCTGCGCGAATCCTTGACCCGGACCATCGAGACCTTGGACCCCAAGGGCGAAGATCCGGCGCTCGCTCAAATGGTCGTGGTCGGCCACAGCCAGGGCGGGCTGCTGACCAAACTGACCGCCACCGACACGGGCGATGCCCTGGTCCAGGCCATCGCCCAGAAACGATTCAAGGAACTTCAACTTGCGCCCGACGAGCGGGAGATCGTGAAACGTTACCTGATTTACAAGCCGCTGCCGTTCGTGCGCCGCGTGGTCTTTATCTCGACCCCCCACCATGGCAGCTACCTGGCCGGTCAGTGGGCGCGCCGCCTGGCCCGAAGCATCATCATGCTGCCCGTGGATCTGGTCAAAACGACATCGGAGCTCTTTTCCACAGCCGAGAAGATCGGCATGAAAGGGGTGGCCGATGAATTCGGCACCAGCCTGGACAGCATGTCGCCCAAAAACCCCGGTCTGCTGGCCCTGGCGGCCATCCCCCCGGCCCCCGGCATCCAGGGCCATTCCATCATCGCCATCGACGGTGATGAAGTGCCGCCGGAGGGCGCGGACGGCGTCGTCGCCTATCGCAGCGCCCATGTGGATTATGTGGCATCGGAATTCATCGTGCGCAGCGGCCACTCGTGCCAGAGTCACCCCCTGGTCATCGAAGAGGTGCGCCGCATCCTGCTGACCCATCTGGAAAGCATGGCCCCGAATTAGCATCCATCCAGAAATGGCTGTTTTTGCCGATTTCGGACCGGCCGCCGAATCCGCCGCCTAGGCGTCGGATTCGGATGAGGGGGGTTCGGAATCCGAGGAGGGGGGTACGGGGACCTTGAAGAAAGTGACCCCCTCCTGGCGCAGGGTCTCTTCCTCCTGGGGCGAGCTGACGCCCCGGATGTTGCGCGGCTCGGTCACGCCGTAGTGGATCTTCAAGGCTTCTTTGGCAAAGTCGGTGCCCACGTTGTCGAAATTGTTCTGCACATAATGCATGATGGCGCGGGCCATGATCTCTTGTTCGGAAGGTGTGCGCAACTGGGGCGGCGAAACCTCCGCGTGCTTGACGCCTTTGATCGCAAAGACGGAAGGCAGGCGCGCGACATCGGTATGCCCGCACACCGGACAGGCGATCAAGCCTTCCCGCTGTTGCTGCTCGAACGCTTTGGAATCCTCGAACCAGCCTTCGAAACGGTGGCCGGTCGGGCATTGCAGATCATAGGCAATCATCTCACGGAAACCTCTTTATTGCTGAAATCAGTCATAAAATAGCACATCGTGCCCCCGCTTTAAAGTAATTATTGACAGACGGGCTTTTTTCATCAAAGAATACGCCCCGTTCCGCTTTCACTTGCCCTTTTACGGAACAGCGCCCGCACAACCGCGCCCATGGATGGGAACGCAGGCTTTCGAACTTCTGGTTTGTTAGATATGGCGCATCGCGGTCCGACCGCCGCCTCGGTTTTCGGGACCGGATGCGCGCCGCCCTGCCTCAAAAAGGGCATCCATCCGTAGGTCCAAGAATCTACGCAGCCCAAGGGAGTATGATCGATGAAATTGACAGCCAAAACAGGACTCTGCTTTTTGCTGACCCTATGGATGGGGATGGCCGTCGCTTCGGCCGAGACCCGCTATGTGTCCGAATCTTGCGAGATCGCCGTGCGCACCGGTCCGGCCCTGGATCGCAAGATCATTGCCCTGGTGCCGTCCGGCACGGCGGTGGAAATCATCAACGCCGGCGACGAGTGGTGCGAGGTGCGCCTTCCCAGCAGCGGCAAGGAGGGCTGGGCCCAGACCAAGGATCTGAGCACCGAGCTGCCCTCGGAAATCAAACTGGCGCGCATGGAGAAGAAGCTGGCCGACACCCTGGCCCAGAGCAAAGAGACGCAGGAGAAAATGGGCGCGGTCGCCACCGAAAGCAAAACCGTCAACACGGAACTGGCCCAGACCCGGGAAGCCCTGCAAAAAACCGAAGCGGCCTTCGAAGCGCTCAAAAAGGAGTCGGCCGAGTTTCTCAAATTCAAGGCCAACTACGACAAGAACCTCAAGGAGCTCAACGAGGCCAAGGAACGGGCGAATAAATTCGAGAGCGAGCTCAACCGCCTGGACAGCAGCCAGTTGACCGAAGGCTTTCTGTATGGCGGCGGGCTGGTGATCTTCGGATTCATCGCCGGCTTCATCCTCAAGCGTCCCAGGCGCCGGTCGCCGTTGATGTAATCCCAAAACCCCGCGGTCCATAGGAATCAATCGGAAACTCATATGACGGATATTAAAACGGATATTCTAGTGATCGGCAGTGGCGTAGCCGGCCTGATGTTTGCCCTCAAGGTGGCCGCGCACGGCACGGTGGCCCTGGTAACCAAAAAAGAGGCCATGGAGAGCAACACCAACCTGGCCCAGGGCGGCATCGCCTCGGTCTTCGGCGAGATGGACAGCTTCGACCTGCATATCAAAGACACGCTGGCCTCGGGCGACGGGCTGTGCAACCGCGATGTCGTGGAGTTGGTGGTCAAGGCCGGCCCGGCGCGCATCAACGAGTTGATCCAACTGGGGGTGCACTTCAACCTCCAGCGCAAGACACCGGACGCCGGCGTCCATCCGACCCTGGACCTGGGCCGCGAGGGCGGCCACTCCCAAAACCGCATCGTGCACGCCCACGACCTCACCGGCAAGGAGGTCGAACAGGTGCTGCTGGACCTGGTGCGCAACCACCCCAACATCCAGCTTTTCGAAAACCATATTGCCATCGACCTGATCACCCAGTCCACGCGCATCAAACGCGGACTGGTCACCACCACCCACGAGGATTTCTGCTGCGGCGCTTACGTCTTGGAACGCAGCAGCAACCGGGTCAAGACCTTCGCGGCGCACATCACGCTGCTGGCCACGGGCGGCACGGGCAAGGTTTATCTGTACACCAGCAATCCGGACATCGCCACGGGCGACGGCATCGCCATGGCCTACCGGGCCGGGGCCACGGTGGCCAACCTGGAGTTCGTGCAGTTCCACCCCACCTGCCTCTACCATCCCCAGGCCAAGAACTTTTTGATCTCCGAGGCGGTGCGCGGCGAGGGCGGCATCCTCATCGACGCCAACGGCCGCGCCTTCATGCCCGAATACGATCCCCAGAAGGACCTGGCCTGCCGCGACGTGGTGGCCCGGGCCATCGATACCGAGCTCAAAAAGAGCGGCCACGATTCGGTCTTTCTGGACATCACCCACGAGCCGGCCGACCTGATCCGGGAGCGCTTTCCCAACATTCATGCCAAGTGCCTGAGCCTGGGCATCGACATGACCAAGGACCCCATTCCCGTGGTGCCGGCGGCCCATTACATGTGCGGCGGCGTGGTCACCGACATGCACGGCCGCACCGACATCCAGAATCTCTTCGCCGTGGGCGAGACGGCCTGCACCGGATTGCACGGCGCCAACCGCCTGGCCAGCAACTCGCTGCTCGAAGCCCTGGTCTATGCCGAAGCCGCATCCCAGGAGGCCATCGGCCTGCTGAAAAACAAGACCTTCAATCCGCTTCCCAACCCGCCGGCCTGGGACGACGTGGGCACCAGCGACAGCGACGAGATGATCGTAATCACCCACAACTGGGACGAAATCCGGCGCCTCATGTGGAACTACGTGGGCATCGTGCGCTCGGACAAACGCCTGGAGCGGGCCCAGCGCCGCATCGACGCCATCCAGAACGAAATCCACGATTACTACTGGCACTTCAAGGTGGTCCCCGATCTGATCGAGCTGCGCAACATCGCCACGGTGGCCGAATTGATCATCAAGTGCGCCCGCCACCGCAAGGAGAGCCGGGGCCTGCACTACAACCTGCAATATCCCCAACACGACGACCGCTGGCTCAAGGATACGATCCTGCGGCGGCAATTCGTGGGCTGAACGCCTCGGCGCCGATTTGGCGGAAATCGGCGCCGTGCCTGGAAATCTTCCTTCCGCTCTTGAATTGTCGCCTGGCCCATATTATCGTGGCAGCCAATCGTCTTTCTCACCAACCATTAACTTCGGAGGCCATTCGATGAAAAGATCCCCTTTGCTCGTGCTCTTCTTATGCTTCTTGCTCCTGGCGGTCGGCTGCGCCAATCTGACGGCCGGCGGCAACAACCCCTCGCCCACCATCGATAAGATCCAAAAACGCGGATCGATCATCGTCGGCACCGCGGCCAACATGCCGCCCTTGAACATGACGACCAAAAAGGGCGTGCCGGCCGGCCTCGATGTCGATATCGCCCAGTACATCGCCAGCGCCATGGGCGTCCAACTGCAACTGGTCACGAAGAACTTTGACGAGCTGCTGCCCGCCCTGCAAGCCGGGCAGGTGGACATGGTCATCTCCGGCATGACCATCACCCCCGAGCGTAACCTCAAGGTGGCCTTCGCCGGCCCCTACCATGTCACCGGCAAAGCCTTTCTGACCAAAAACGGCGCCCTGGCCAAAGCCAAGGACCTGGCGGCGCTCAATTCCAACGCCTTCACCTTTACTTCCCTGGCCGGCTCGACCAGCGAAGCGCTCATCAAAGCCGCCATGCCCCAGGCCGGCTATGTCGCCGTCAAAAACTACGACGAGGCCGTGGCCCTGGTGGTGAACAACAAGGCCGACGCCATGATCAGCGACTATCACGCCTGCCTGCTGGCCCTGGTGCGCAATCCCAAAAAGGGCCTGATCACGTTGATCACGCCCTTTACCTATGAACCGCTGGGCATCGCGCTGCCGGCCGGCGACGATCATCTGCTCAACTGGACGACCAACTTCATCAACACCATGGGCGCCTCGGGCGAACTGACCAATTTGAAGCTCAAGTGGATCGAGAAGACCAACTGGATCGATGAGCTGCCCTGAGCCCGGTTATTGAAACGCGATGACCGCCGCTGGCTGGCCCATGGCCCCCAGCGGCGGCCTTTCTTGGGAAACACCAATGAGAACGAAATCAATCCTGTTGCTGACGGTCGGCCTGGTCTGGCTGTTGGGCTGCGGCGGCCCCGCGCTGCAAGTGGCCCCGGTGGACCCGACGGAAAATCCCTCCAACCTGATCCGCCGCGTGGGGCAGGAGATCGCCGCTGCCAAGGAAGATGGGGTGGATGTGTTATCGCCCACCTGGTTCCGCAAAGCCCAGGCTTCCCATGCCCGCGCCCAAAAGGGGCTCGAACAGGGCGCCGCCGCGGACGCCATCTTCGAACACATTGCCCGCGCCCGGGCCGAGCTGCAGCAGGCCGATGTGGTGGCCATCCGCTGCCGCGACCAACTGGAAGAAACCATCCAGAGCCGGGAGGCGGCCCGGGCGGTCGATGCCCAGCAGTTCAGCGCCGCCTACGCCTCGGCCGAAGAAGCATTCCTGAAACTGACCCAGGCCCTGGAAGATGGAGAATTCGAGTATGCCCGCCAGAACCGCAAAGCGGTGACCGAAACCTTTCGGGCCTTGGAATTGCGCGCCATCGACCATGCGGCTTTGAGCGACGTGCGCGCCCTGCTGGCCCAGGCCGAGCAAAGCGGCGTGCCCCGGCAGGCCCCCAAGTCCTTTGCCCAGGCCCGGGAAGCCCTGGCCCAGGCCGAAGCCCACATCGCGACCAACCGCTACGACCAGGCAACCATCCGCTTGAAGGCCGATACCGCGCGCTTCATGACCCAGCGCGCCATGACGCTGGCCCAGACCAGTCGCAAGCTGGAAGAAATGGCGCCCGAAGAGATCGCCTTGTGGATCGAAAGCATGCTCTCCGAAACCAGCACCCGGCTCAAAACCGAAGACCGGCGCAACCAGCCCTTCGAACGCCAGCAAGAGACGATTCTGGCCGGTATCGCGGCCCTGCAAAGCGAATATGTGGGCGCCGTGGAAAAGGAAGAGACCATCCAGAAACTGATGGGCCGCATGGCGGATTTGGAGGGCAGCTCCCAGCAGGCCCGCCTCGACGCGGCCCAACTGGCCGCCGAGAAGCGTTTCAACGAGACCTTCAGCCTGGTGCAGGAGTACTTCAGCGCCGACGAGGCCGAAGTCTACAAGCAGAAAGACCAGCTCGTCATCCGTCTCAAAGGCATGCGCTTTGCCGTCGGCAAGTCGGAGATCACGCCCGAAAATTACGACCTGCTGGCCAAGGTCCAGAAAGCCATCGCCGCCTTCGGCAAGCCCAATGTGGTGGTCGAAGGCCACACCGACGCCACCGGCTCGGTGCCCAAAAACGAAGCCCTTTCCCAGAGCCGGGCCGAGGCCGTGCGCCAGTATCTGCTGGCCAACTACAGCGTGCAAGCCGACCGCATCACGGCCGTGGGCTTCGGATCGACCCGACCGATTGCCTCCAACGAAACCGCCGAAGGCCGGGCCCAGAACCGCCGCATCGACGTGATCATCCAGCCGCAAAAACCGGGACGGTGAGCGCCGGGACAGTACTCCGCTTCCTCCAGCGCCTCCGGATCCGGAAAGCCATCTTCCCGCCCCAAGCTCTTTTATCATTCTGAATACAAGAGAAAGAACTGATTGTAAGATAGTCGATCGCACATCTACGCGATCATTGCGTCCTATTAGTTCACCCACGCGGCCAGCTTCATGGCTCGAATCGGGATCCGTAACAGCCTTTTTTACCCGGCACATGGCAAGCACGCCCTAATCATCCCGTTGTGCACCTATGCCAGGCGAGATCGGCCGTGAGATTTATGAAAAGGCCATGAGCCGACTCCGTCATCATTACCTTACCCCCTCTTCGACGCTGGCGGAGGCCATACTTCAGATATGTAAAAAACTACATAGAAATTATGGGGGGTCCTTCACAAAGCGCTGAAATACAAAAAAGCAACTTTCCTTAACACATTAAAAACACAGCATTAAAAAAAATGCAACGCAATGGCACATGCTATGCTTTGTGATCGAGCATATCCATTTACTTTGAGACCCCTAACTATCTATTCAGGTAATCCTTGAGCTCCGCCTGGGGATCTCCAATTCAAATTCCACGCCAAATCAAAAAAGAGCGGCAGCTTTGCAGAAAAAGGAGGTGACACTTAACTACAATCGGGTTCTGAGAAAATGAATTTGACTTTCATCTAAAAATTGCATCGTAAAGGAGGAAATGAATGAAAATGAAACGGAACTTCTTGTTGTGCGGCTTTTTAGTAGCATTGTTAGTACTTCCCGCAGCAGCCATGGCCGACTCCATTACACCCAATACTTTTATAGATACCATTGCTGTTGGCGAAAGCACCACAATTTCAAAAACCGTGACCATTGATCAAGATGTGTCCAGCGCCCAATTGGACGTTCTCTTTTTGTTTGACACCACCGGCAGCATGGGAAGCCTGATTGCGGCGGCTCAGACCAAGGCGACTGAAATTTTAACAGGCCTTGATTCAGCATACGGGGACGTAGCCTTTGCCGTAGCGACCTATGAAGATTTTGCGGTGGGTTCATATGGCTATGGTGATGATCTGCCATATCAAGAATGGCAAGATATGACCACGAATGCAACCGCTGCAAACAGTGCCATCCAAGCAATTACCTTGGGGAACGGATATGATTGGGAAGAATCCAACCTTTACGCGTTGACCACGGCGTCCGAGGAAATTGACTGGCGCGAAGGTTCCACCAAAGTAATCGTATGGTTTGGCGATGCGCCGGGCCATGACGGTGATCTTGAGTCCGCCTACCCCAGTCGCATTGGGTTAAACGATACCATCGCAGCCTTGACTGCGGAAGACATTACAGTGCATGCCATTGATCTATCAAACATGGATTCCACGGGCCAAGCCACGGCGATAACGGATGAAACCGACGGCACATTGACCAGCGGAGCAGTATCATCTGAAACTATCGTGACCACGATTCTGGATTCGGTGGAAGCTACGTTCGGCGAGTACGGTGAAGTGACCCTCGGTCTTGGCGATGTGCCCGACGGCGTCAACGTGACTGTTACCCCGGCGACTTATACGGGTGAATTCAGTCGCGCGGAAACAGAGACCTATGCATTCACCGTCACCATTACAGGGCTCGCGGAGGGCGTATACGAATTCCCGATCTATGCCTTGGCGGATGGCGGCATTGTTGCCACGGAGTGGGACACTATTACCGTGACCGATGGTGGGGCGCCTGTACCGGAACCGGCCACCATGCTGCTGCTGGGAACCGGTTTAGTGGGCCTAGCAGGATTACGCCGCAAATCAAAAAAGACAAGTCGCTAACTATTTAAAGTTCCAACGCAATAGTGAGGTGGAAGGGGGAAGGTTCCCTTTCCACCTTATTTTTGATATGGCTGGATAGGAGCGGACAAAGCTACATTTCGACCGACTTTGGTTAACCCATTACCGCTTACCCGAGGAGGATACCGTGTCCTTGTGCCGATGCATCATCAATTTTTCTAAGAGAGTATGTCTATGGCTTTCAACACTTTTGATGCTTGCTTTAATGCCTGTGGCGTTAATGGCCGTCCCCATGCCCGTTGATGATTTCATGCATGAGGATATTCGACTCACCCCGGAACAAGCGGTGCTGCAAGATGCATTGATATCGGTGCGCAAAGGGGATTACGACCGCGCCATCCGCCAGGCCAAAGCCGCCCTGGCTGCCGACGCCAAATTGGCGCCAGCCTACGAGATTATCGGCGTGGCATTGACCCTTAAAGGAGATAGGAACGGCGGACTCGAGAACCTGCGCATGGCCTTGAAAGTCGACCCTAACCAGAGTTCCGCCCATACTAAAATTGGCGACATCTATATGTCTAACAATGATACCAAGGCAGCAAAAGAAGAGTTTCGGGCAGCCATCGCCTTGAACCCTGACGATCGTCATGCCCATCAACGCCTGGGTATTATCTATGACCGCGAAGCTGACGTCGCCAAAGCCATTGAACATTACGAGCAAGGCCTGCGGGGAACACCACCCGACTATGTAGGAATTAAGGTCGATTTAGGTCGATTATACAATCAACGGCAGGCCTTTCAAAAGACGATTGATCTGCTGTCCGGTTTGGTAACTACGGAAAGCAAAAACACGACTGCCCACATCGTACTTGGCACTGCTTACCTGGGATTAAACCGCCTCGATGATGCGATTAAAGAGTTTCAATTGGCCCTCAAACTAGAGCCGAAGAGCGAGCGGGCACCTCTCTCTCTGGGCATTGCCTATCGTCAGAAAGGGGCATTGCAGCAATCCATTGAATCGCTTTTAGTGGTGGTACAACTTAAACCCGAATGGTCCACCGGACACTTTCAGTTGGGCGAGACCTATTTTGCCATGAAAGATTTCTCAAATGCTGCGGCAAGCTATCAAAAGGCTGAAAAATACAGCGCCAATCCCCTATCCATTCAAAAACGCCTCGCCCAAGTTTATATTGAGCAGAAAGCACCGCAAAAGGCTATCGCCCTTTATACGCAAATGATTACATCAGGAAAGGCTGATATCAATACTTACGATTTGTTGGGTACAGTATATCAATTGAGCGATGAGATGGTGCTGGCTGAAAAAACCTTTCGCCAGTTGAAAAAAAAATATCCAGACAGCCCATTTGGTGCATACCGCTTAGGACTTCATTACGGTTTGAACAAGCAATATGACCGAGCAATCACAGAGCTTCAAGAAGCTTTAAAAATCGCCCCCAATGATCCCTTAGCCCTGAAGGCTCTGAGTACCGTCTACAACCAGAGGGGCGATAAAGAAAAGGCAATTCAGATCGCCCAGCAATTAGTAGACCTTCAATCCCCCAAAACAGAAGCACTTTTTTATCTGGCAACGCTTTACCAGGATAAAGGCAATTTTGAGAAATCCGAAGCGCTTTATGAACAGCTTTTAATACAAGAACCCAAGCATGCATTGGCACTGAACAATTGGGCCAACCTTCTGTCTCAACGAGGAAAACTGGATGAAGCTGAAATCAAGGCAAAAGAAGCAGCCGCACTTGAGCCGGATAAAGCGATGATCTTGGACACCTATGGATGGATTCTCTATCAGAAGGGCAAATTGCAGCAATCCTACCAACAACTTATTCGGGCTGAGCAACTATTGCCTGGCCATCCCACCATTTTGTACCATCTGGGAGTACTGACCAATGGGCTTGGTGAGAAGGAGAAATCCCGCCAGTACCTGGAACGGGCGCTACAAACCTCAGATGAATTTAAATATCGTCAAGAAGCAACACAATTGCTTAATAAGCTCTGATTCAGACGACCGACAGCACGCTGGATGTTCGAAACCCACCCGCAGACCATGCGCTTGTTTAATTATGGGGAAGCAAGGTTTGCCATGGCCGCCAGCAGCGCCGGCCGGTGTTTGGCCAGGGTCGTGACCTCGCCCGCGGCTTCGGCAATCTGAATGCTCTCTTTTTCGACGAAGATGGCGATCAGGTAACCGTAATCCTGGGGGCCGT
>JAKAFO010000098.1 GCA_021819735.1 Deltaproteobacteria bacterium | reverse complement strand
TCGCCTGGGGCAATGGACCCGTCACTGTTTTCACCAGCGAGTTCTGGAAGAACGAAGAATCCAGCGTATGCAGTGACAACCTGCCTACGACCACCAATCGGGATGTTCAAGACAGCCATCTCGGCCAAAGCACAACCTACCTGAAGGTGTATAAAAACCGTCGGCCAGCCGATGGAAGTGCCATCCAGATTTCAGCCGGAGACAAGGGCCGGGGCAAGGGCGCCGCTGGCGGCGGGGTATATATCATATACGATATCCGCGGCCTGGGAATCGGTCCGGATAACAGCCAGGTAAGGATCCTGCAACGCTGGCGCCATGTCACTTAAATGCTTGGTTTTCGAAAACGGATTCACGCGGGTATTTTTTAACAACAGCATGGAGAAAACCAATGTTAGTAAATTCTAACATCGCCACAAGAAAACTGCTCCAGTTACTCTTTGTTCTGCTCGGATTGACCGGCGCCTTGGGATTGCATCTGAATAGCGCATCGGCCAACTGGCAAACGCCCACCATTGGCGAATACACCAAAACACCGCCCTTCGTGACCGCCTCGGTCCCGCCGCTGGTCATGCTGGTGATGGGCCGTGACCACAAGCTTTACTATGAAGCTTACAACGATGCGTCGGACCTGAACGAAGACGGCGTACTGGACACTACCTATAAGCCCGACCAGATCGACTACTATGGCTATTTCGACAGCTTTAAATATTACAGCTACAACGCCACCAGCGGCCGGTTCGAGCCGGCGGGGGTGACGGCGGACAAGAAAGCGGCTGCCGGAGCGTACTGGAGCGGCGATTTTCTGAACTATCTGACCATGTCGCGCATGGACGCCATCCGCAAGGTACTCTACGGCGGATACCGCTCGACCGACACGGCTACCGAAACCGTGCTCGCCAGGGCCTACATCCCCCAGGATGCCCATTCGTGGGGCAAGGAGTACGAGAGCATCGCCCGGGACGGCTACGATATCCGCGACTACACGCCCCTGGAGTTGCCCCTGGCGACGCCCCATCAGACGCGCCATCTTTTTGCCAGCACCTCCCTGGCAGCCCCCACCAATGCCGCCTATCGGCCCCTGCTGCGGGTATTGCCGAACAACACCCATCGGATCTGGGAATGGGTCGCCAAGGAGTCGCCGGTGGCCGACGGCTCTCTAGTCACCGCCGGCGGCACCACTTGGGAGATCGTACCCCAGAACGCAGCCAACGGCCTCTCGGGCGTCACCCAGACGGTCTTTTCGACCGCGGGATACGGCACCTATCCCACCGACAATGCCAGCTACGATTCACTGGTGACCAACTACGCCACGCCCGCCCTTCTCCAGGGCACCCAGAGCGTCAGCACCATCAACGGCTCGGGAAACCCCTTCGGCGCCGACGACAACTATCTGACCCTCTTCAACGGCACCCTGAACATTCCCAATGCCGGCACCTATACCTTTGCCGTGGACGGCGACGATGCGGTGGAATTTTTGATTGACCTCAACGGTGACCTCGATTTTGACGACGCGGGCGAGGTGGTGGTGGGCTGGTACGGCCCCCATGGCGCCTGCACCTGCCAAACCCATACCGGTTCGATCACCTTGAATGCCGGCAGCTATGCTTTCCAGTTCCGGCAACAGGAGGTCGGTGGCTCGGACAGTTATTATTTATACTGGCAGCGGACCACCCCGGCCAGCGCCATCACCGACTATAGCGTGCGGGTGCTGGTGGGCGTCTCGTCCATGCCCGAATCCAACTGCAAGCAGTATCCCGACGGCAATTACAAGCCCGTTGGCATTCTCCAGCGCCGGGGAGAATCCGACAACATGTATTTCGGCCTGATCACGGGCTCCTACACCAAAAACACCTCGGGCGGGGTGCTGCGCAAAAACATCAGCTCGATCACCGATGAGATCAACGCCGCCACCGGGCAGTTCACGACGGTCAACGGCATCATCCGGACCATCGACAATTTGAGAATCAGCGAATACAACTATACCGATCACAACTACTTGCCGGGGTGGGATGGCGCCTGGGTCACCACCCGGGCGATGAACGAGGGCGAATTCCCGGATTGGGGCAACCCCACCGGCGAAATGATGTTTGAAGCCTTGCGCTACTTCGGCGGCGCCGCCGCGCCCACCGCGGCCTATTACAGCGCCACTATGGCCGACGACAATGCTCTCGGCCTGCCCAATGTGGCCTGGACTGACCCATATGGCACCGGCCATTTCCCCTTCTGCGCCAAGCCGTTCATTCTGACGATCAGCGACATCAATCCCAGTTATGATTCGGACCAGTTGCCGGGGGCTTACTTCGGCAGCATGGCAGCCGCCACGGTTGGCGCCGCCGCCAGCAGTCTGAACGTCCAGACCCTGGCCGATCTGATCTACGGCGAAGAGTTGAGCAACGGCGAAAAATTCATCGGCCAGCAGGGCAGCGACAACGATGGCGCCTGCACCGCCAAAAGCGTGGACGGCTTCGGCGATATCCGCGGCTTGTGCCCCGAAGAGCCGACCAAGCGAGGCAGCTACTATGCCGCCTCGGTGGCCTACTACGGGCGCAAGGAGGACATCTCCGCGGCCGCGTCGGACCAGAAGGTGCGCACCTATGCCGTGGGTCTCGCATCGCCCTTGCCGAGAATCGAAATTCCCATCCAGGGCCAAACCATCCGCCTGGTGCCCTTTGCCAAATCGGTGGGCGGCTGCCTGGGCGTCGTACCCACGGCAGGCTTGTTCCAACCCACCAATACCATCGTGGATTTCTTCGTCGAAGATATCCAGCCGCACTATGGACGCTTCCGCATCAACTTCGAAGACGTGGAGCAAGCGGCCGACCATGACATGGATGCCATCATCCTGTATCAATACAGGCTGCTGGACGCGGGCGGCAATCCGGTCACGGCCGCCACCATCGGTCTGGCAGCCTCCGTGGAGATCACCTTGACCTCGGAATATGCCGCGGGGTGCGTCATCCAACATGTCGGGTATATCATTTCCGGCAGTACCGCCGACGGCACCTACCTGGAAGTCAGAGACAGCGATACGGCGGCGGGCTCGGATGTGAATTACTTCCTGGACACACCCAATGTGGCCGGCGACCTTCCCCTGACCCACACCCGGACCTTTACGGCGAGCGCGATCGGTGGCGCTTCGGCGGCCTCCCTGCTGCCCAATCCCTTGTGGTATGCCGCCAAATGGGGCGGCTTCGAAGAGAGCGACGAAACCGCCAATAATCTTCCGGATCAAAAAGAAGAGTGGGACAAAGACGACGACGGCGTGCCCGATACCTATTTTTATGTGGTTAACCCGCTCAAGCTGGAGCAGCAGCTCAATGCCTCTTTCGACAAGATCTCGGAATCCGTGGCCTCGGGTACAGCGGCCTCGGTTATTTCCAATACCCGTTCCGGTGAAGGCGCCATTTATCAATCGATCTTTTACCCGGAACGAAGCGATGGCGACGGGAACAAGGTCAATTGGGTGGGCCAAGTGCATGCCTTCCTGACCGACGCCCACGGGAACATTCGTGAAGATACCAATGGCAATCAGGCCCTGGATGACGGGGATATGTTTCTGGTCTTCGATGGTGCCCAGGTTTATAAATTCATCGATGACAATGCCGATGGCATCTTTGATGAGGAGGAACGTTTGAACGCCGCCGGGACCGCCATCGCTCCCGATGCTACGCTTCCCATAACGGATGTCCGCTTTTTATGGTCATCCAATGGGTGGCTCAACGAGTTGTCCGATCCGCTCACCCAAAGAAGCTACGGCGCCAACACCAACCAACGGTATATTTTCACCTTTGTGGACGCAGACGGCGACATGGTGGCCGACAGCGGCGAGCAGAAGGACTTCACCGCAGCCGCCGTGCCGAGCTGGTCCCAAGTCATCGACCCCAGCCACCTCTACGCCTATCTGCACACCTATCAGCCGTTCTTGCCGCCGGTTGCCACCACGAACAGCGACTTTCAGGCCGTGGTGACCACCCAGGCCAAACGGATCGTGGATTACATTCGGGGTGCCGATCAAACCGCGGCTACCGCCGGTGCCGTGGCCTTGCCGGCATTCCGCAGCCGCCGGATCGACTACGATAACGACGGCACCATAGAAACGTGGCGACTGGGAGACGTCATTCACTCGACGCCCAAGCTGATCGAAAAGCCCTTCGAAGAGTTCGATCTTATCTATAAGGATGAGGAATACACGACCTTCTATCAAACCTATAAAAACCGGCGCAACATGGTCTATACGGGGGCCAACGACGGCATGCTGCATGCTTTCAATGCCGGTTTCTTCAATCCCGTGAATAGCAGCTTCGTAGCCCAACCGGTGGATCGAAGCGGGAGCCCCGTCCCGGGTAGCTACAACACCTATGCATTGGGGGCCGAGATGTGGGCTTACGTACCGTTCAACCTGCTGCCCCATCTATACTGGTTGACGAACGATCCCTACAGTCATGTGAATTACTGCGATCTGGAAGTTAAGGTGTTTGACGCTAAGATCTTCCCGCCGGACGCCGTGCACCCCAATGGATGGGGCACCGTCCTCGTGGGCGGCATGGGCTTTGGCGGCGGCAAGATCGCCACGGATATAGACAAATCAGATGGCGCGGCGTTCAACCCCAATGTCGACCGGGTCATGAGCTCGGCTTTCTTCATCCTGGATATCACCAATCCCGAACAACCGCCGGTGGTGCTGGGAGAGGTGACCTTCCCGGACCTCGGCTTCACGACCTGCTTCCCGGCTGTCGTTCCCATGCGCAACCGCGATCCGATTACGGGCGCCATGGGGGCTAATCAGTGGTATCTGGTTTTTGGCTCCGGACCCACCGGCACCGATGGACCGGATACAATATCGATGCTCGATGGCACCAGCCAGCAACAAGGCGTGGTGTATGCCATCGATCTGGTCCACTTGGGCGGCGCAGCAACGGGGAGCCGCGAACTCTGGGTGGCCACCGGCACCGGCACAAAGAATGTGAATGCCTCTGCCGCGCCCTATTACCTGACCCGGCTGCCCGAGGCCGATAGCTTTGTGTCGGAGCCCATTTCAGTGGATTGGGAGCTGGACTATAACACGGACGCAGTTTACTTCGGTATCAACTATGGTGATCATGTCAATGGCTGGAATGGGGCCGTGCGCCGCCTGGTATTGCAAGACGGCAGCAACAATCCTCTGAATCCCAGCACTTGGGATACGGACAGTCTATTGATCGATTTGTCGGATGCCGAGATCGGGGCCGATACGGGCAATGGCCAACCCGTCGTTGCCGCACCCACCGCGGGATTGGATAAAACCGGCCAGCGTTGGATATTTTTCGGAACCGGCCGTTTCTATTCTACCAAAGACCGAACCAATGCAGACCAGCAATCTTATTACGGCATCAAGGAGCCCTATACCACTTCGGGATCAACCAAGACCTTTACCTGGGACACAGTTGAACGGGATGACCTGCTGGACGTTACCGATGTCAACGTCTATCGCCAAGGTGATTTTGTCCAGACCAGCATCACCGGCGTAAGTAACTTTGACACCTTGGTATCCGAAGTGGACGACAATCAGGGATGGACCCTCGATCTCGACTACGCCGCGAACTCGGAACGCAACCTGGGTCAGGCGGTGTTGGCCGGCGACATACTCACCTTTACGAGCTATGTACCCTCCAACGATGCCTGTTCCATCGAAGGCCGGACGCAGCTCTACGCGCTCTATTACCTTACCGGCACCGCCTATTTGAAGTCGGTCATCGGTTTGGACTACACCGATCTCAACAATGACAACGAGAAGGTGCTCAAACGCATCGACTTAGGTGCCGGTCTTTCCCTGACCCCCAATATCCATGTCGGCCGGGAAAAGGGATCCAGCGCGATGGTTCAAAGCAGTACGGGTGCCGTCGAAAATATCGAGGAAATCAATCCCGGCGTCACCAAGAGCGGCAAGATGTATTGGAAGGCAGACGAAGAGGTGTGCCCATAAGCATATCGTTGATTGCGATTTAGCCATGAGGGCCGGAAAATTCCGGCCCTCATTTTTTATGTGGCCTATACAGAATCGCTTGGCCGCATAGCGCGGCGAGCTATTAAATGAACAATCCGCTTTTTTGCAAAAAGCCATCCAATCGAGACAAAATAGGGCGTCTAATTGTTTCCATCCTCCTATCCGAAAAGTGTGATTTTATCCTGCAATCACTATATAAATTAGAAATGCCGCATAAGGCGTGTCGCATAATGCCAAATATTTTTAAAAAACCATTAAGTCATTTAATACGCTCTTTAGAATAGCCGCGCAACGCGCACCATTTTATTGAATCCGACCAACGCGCCCACCGCCCTTCGCGGGTATTAAACCATACTGATTCATTGATAATTAGCATAGCCGAGCGCGACGCGCGGCCCACGCCCACAGCCCGTGGTATGCTTCTTGCTGACTCAAATACCAACACCAATTTTGGTGCCCCAACGAAAACGACATTCAGAGGGAAGCATGAGCCAGTCCATAAAAAACCAAAACAAAAGGCGAAAAAGCAACACTTCTGGCTTTTCGCTCATCGAGCTTATTGTGGCAATCGTCATCGCGGCCATCGTAATGGCTATCGCAACCCCCACAACCATCGCGTGGCTGCGCGAAAGGGGCGTGCGCAATGCGGCCGATCAACTGGCCATGGATCTTCAGCGCGCCAAATTGATGGCCATCAAGGAAAACGCAAATTGCACGATTACCATCAATGCACCCGCGGCCAACCAATACACCATCTCCCTGAACAACGAAGTGGTCGACTTGGGAAGATATCCCGGCGGCGTCACCTTTACCAACACTCCAGAGGTTTCGTCTGCCGCGATCACCTTCACTCCCCAGGGGCTATGCTCGACAGTCCCCGCCGCTATTCTGCTGACCAATCAAAACGGCGTGCTCACCTTCCGGCTCAGAATATCCGCGGCCGGCGGCATCTCCGAGAAGCTCTATAACCCCGGTACAGGCAAGTGGATGTAGGAGAACAGCGATGACCCCAAGAAGGTATTCACCCCATGCATCAAACAACGGTTTCACGTTGATCGAATTGCTGGTTGCCATGATCGTCACCGCTATCGTTGGGATCGCCATGGTTTCCAACTCCATCAGCCAGCAGCGGAGCTCCACCATGGTGCGCCAGGTCGCTCAATTGCAGCAGCAACTGCGCGGCGCCGTATATCTTATGGAAGAGGATATCCGTATTGCGGGCTATATGGGCGAGACCGGCGCGGCGACGGTAACCTCTCCCTTTGGTGTCACTGACGTACGCAGCTACAGCATCACCGACGAGAATACGACCCCCACCATGACGGGAGCCCCCCTGGGCAGCCCCTCGATGACCTTGGCCTACGATTGGGATCCAAACAACGCTGCCACGACGGGCAACGGTATCTTAGACGAGCCTACCGTCAGTTATCGCCTCTTTGATGACAACAACGACAACCTTATCGATTTGACAAGGGATACCAACGGCCAGCGCCAGTTGATGGCCGAGGGCCTCCAAGCGATCGGCTTTGCCTATGCCATCGACGTCGATGGGGATGGCCAACTGGACCGGACCGCCGGCAACAACAATATCATCTGGGCCGTCGATTCCAACAATGACAATACCCTGGATACCAACCTGGACACCAATGATGACGGTGTCATCGACATCAATGATGACGCCAACGCCAATTTCGTCATCGAAAGCGCCGACGGCGGCGCAGGCATCATCAATCCGCCGGCCACCTTACTCCAGATTCGAATGGTGCGCATCTGGATGGTGGCCCGAACGCGGACTGCCGACCCTCAATATACCAATATCGAGCAATACGTGGTGGGAGCCCATGTCGTGCCGGCCCAGGCCGGCGGGTTTCAAGACAATTTCAGACGCCAAATAATCGACCATAGTGTCCAGTTTCGCTATCTGGGACTCTAATCGCTGGCGCTCAAGGAGTTAAGGCCATGAAAAGCAACATACGCAAGATGCTGCGCAACCATAAGAGCCAGGAAGAGGGGTTTACCCTCATCGAAGCGGTCATCGGCATTTTTGTCTTCACCGTCGGCATCTTGGCCGCGGTCAGCATGCAGATGACCGCCCTCAATGGGAATTCCATTGCGCGCAGTCTCACCCAGGGTGCCAATTTCGCCGCCAGTCAGGTGGAAATCCTCAGACCTCTGGACTATTTGAATGATGCCGATCTAACGAACGGTACGCATGGACCGATCCAAAATGGAAACTATACCCTTACCTACAATGTCCAGCGGGATGTGCTCCTGCCAAACACCATGCTGGTGAATGTCACCGTGAATTGGCTCTATAAAGGGGCCCCCAAAAGCATGAATCTTGTCTATATCAAATACGATATCATCTAAGAGAGGTGGTTTATGAATCGTCACATGAATCTGCATAACGAAAATGGCTCGGCCCTGGTCATTGTTGTCCTGATCCTGGCGGTGGTTACGGTCCTCGGGGTTCTCGCCACGCGAACCGCCACCATCGAGTTGCAAGTAGCTTCCCACGATAAGTTGCACAAGATGGTGTGGTATGCCACCGAGTCCGCCTGCGATGGGTTGGCCCCCGAGATGCTCGAAAAGAACATTGAAGAACGTGGTTTCGGATCTGCCGCCACCCCCTTCGCATATGGCCCCACCAGCGCCAACCTTTGGATTCTGAACAGTGCATTCTGGCAAAACGATACCTGCAATGTCGGTGGCGACATTCAGATGTACAGCTTGAATGAAACCGATATCACCACGGCCGTTTTCGGCGGCAACACGGAATTCAACTGGGGAAGCGCCATCCAGCTTCCCGAAGGGTACCACGGCCGAGGCAAGGGTTTGGCCGGCGGCGGCGCTCAAATCCGCTATACCATCAGCGCTCTCGGGCAAGGGCCGGCCAGGAGCCGGGCGCGCGTGGCCACCGGCTGGCGCCACGTGATTTAAAGGGCGCATTATTTCTTAGCGGATTGCACCTCAGGCAATAAAAATGGAGAACTGAAATGAAACGCACCTTCGCCAAATTGATTGCTCAAATGGGAAAACCGGTCGTGAAGCTGATGCTTCTCGGCGCTGCCGCTTGGATCATGGCAAGTCCAGGCTATGCCGACTGGCGAACCCCCACCATGGCCGAATATGTCAAGGCTCCTGAGTTCATAACCAATGCAGCCAAACCCAACATCATGATCATCCTGGACAATTCGGGCAGTATGAATTATCTGGCCTATCCCGATGGATATACCGGCACGCCGTATAACGGCACCACGGTCAGCTTTCCCGTGGCGCTCGCAAGAGATGACATGGAACAAAGCCTGTCCGGGGCAATGCGCGACGGCGCCGGCAGCGCCAATGACCTGGATTTCGGCAGCGATTATATCGCCGTTCGCTTTGATGAAGTCACGCTCCCCCAGGGCGCGACCATTGTTTCGGCACGCATCGAGTTCACCGCCAAAAACAACTGGAGCTCGGTGGTGACCGACCTGGCCATCCGCGCGGAAGCTTCCGATGACGCGCCGTTCCTGGATGTAACCAACCCCTATAATATTTCCAACCGAGCGGTGACGGCTGCATCCGCCGCCTGGACGCCTCCCGACTGGGTCGCCGGCTTCCGTTACAGCACATCCGATCTGACCGCCGTTGTCCAGGAGGTAGTGGATCGCAGCGGCTGGGCCTCGGGCAATGCCATGCTCTTCCGCTTCGATGGCACGGGCTTTCCCACCACCGCCACCGGCCACCGCGAGGCCCAATCCCGTGAAAGCGGCGCCGCCGTGGGGCCGACGCTGCACATCACCTATATCGACCAGGCCGCCGGTACCCGTTACTACGGCTATTTCAACCCCGACTATTTCTATCGCTACAGCAGCAATGTCTTCTGGCCCACTTATAAAAAAGTGAGTTACGTGCCCGCCACCAATACCTGGAACGTGAAAACCTTGGCCGGCGCCTCCGCCACGCTCACCGACGCCCAGATCGCTCCAGCGGTCAAGAGCAATGGCTATTGGGACGGCAACTGGATGAACTGGATGAGCATGCGGCGAGTCGACGCCTTGCGCAAAGTGCTCATGGGCGGCAAGGCCACCTCGCGTACGGGCGGCGGCAACCAGCAGAATCAATGTGAATCCGCGGCTCTCGGGTACGGCACTTTCTACAAAACCTTCTCCAGCACGAACGGGCCCGCAACCACCCCCTACAAGGGAAACTACACCTATGGCATTACCGAGAAGGGGTTGCTTAACGTCAGCAGCACCGACTACAAGCTCGATATTCAGAAGTATATCGCCATCGAACCTCAGGATTTCTTCGAAGGCAATCTGGCCGGCGTGTTGCAGCGCATCGGCAATCGTGCCCGCTGGGGCAACATGTGGTTCAATGCCGGCACCGACAGCGGCGAGAGCGGCGGCTTTGTGCAAAACCTAATTGAAGATGGATTCGGCACCAATTTCCTGCCGGGCTTGCAGAACCAAAAGTGCAACACCTGGACGCCTTTGGCTGAAAGCTTGTATGTGGCCACCCAATATTTCGCCCAGGAACCGGTGGCCTCCGGGCTGGACTATCCCAACCAGGCGCAATTGTTCGGCATCGACAAGGACAGCCTGAATGATCCCTATTGGGATAAGGTCGAGAAGCAATCCGTGCCTTGTGCCCGCAGCTTCGTATTGCTACTGACGGATGGCGCTTCCACCAAAGACGCCAAAGTTCCTGATGCACTAAAAGATTTCGACGGTGACAGCAAAGACCTTAAGTCGTGCAACGAATCCACCGGCGCTAACTGCACCACCGCTGACGGCGAAGGATATGCCTCCGGGGGCACCGATTTTCTGGACGATGTCGCTCTTTATGCTCGGACAACCGATCTGCGAGCGGATCTGGACGATCCCCAGAATGTTTTGCTGTATACCGTTTATGCTTTCGACAAGGATCCCAAAGGCCGCAGCCTGTTGATGGATGCGGCGCGCAATGGCGGCTTTGAAGATGAGAACGGCGACAACCGGCCCAACGGCACCTACGCCGATCCGGCCGATCAACGCATGGAGTGGGATGCCAATGGCGACGGGGTGCCGGACACTTATTATGAGGCCACCGATGGTTATGAGCTGGAAAGGCAGTTGCTGGCGGCGATCGAAAGCATCTTGAAACGCGCATCTTCCGGTACGGCCGCTTCGGTGGTTTCCAACTCCCGGTCCGGCGAAGGCGCCATTTACCAATCCATTTTCTATCCCGCCGAAACCGTGAGGGGCAATACGGTAAAATGGGTCGGTCAAGTGCATACCCTGCTGGCCGATGCCAATGGCAATGTGCGTGAAGATACCAATCAAAATCATACTCTGGATCTAACCGATGATTACTTCATCGTGTTCGAGGGCGAAACCGCCCAGAAGTACAAAGACGCCGATGGCAACAGTAAATTGGACGAATCCGAAGAGACGCCTGTCACCGATGACGGGAAACAGACCTTTAAGCTCAGCGAGCTCAAATTCCTCTGGTCTTCTAACGGATGGCTCAACCATTTGACCGATGCCGTGAACCAGCGCGACTATATAACCCCAAACGAACAGCGGTACATCTTCACCTTCGCCGATCAGGACGGCGACATGGTGGCGGACAGTGGGGAGGTAAAGGATTTTGTGGCGCTCACCGATCCGGATTGGACTCAGCTCACCGATCCCGGAAACTACTTTGCCTACATCCATCCCTATACACCCTATACACCGCCCATCGCTAACACCGATGCCAATTTCGAAGCCCTGGTCAGCCGGCAGGTGAGAAGGGTCATCAACTACACCCGCGGCCAAGACCAACCCCCCGATGCCATCGGCGCGCTGGAGCTTGCCGCCTTCCGCAACCGCCAATATGATGCTGAAGGCGACGGCGATTTTGAAACCTGGCGCCTGGGAGATATTGTTTTCTCCACTCCGACTGTGGTGGGCCCGCCGGCCGAGGATTTCGACCTGATCTATCGGGATTACGGGTACACCGCGTTCTTCAAGAAATACCAGAATCGCCGCAACGTGGTCTATGTGGGCGCCAACGACGGTATGGTGCACGCGTTCAACAGCGGTTTCTTCAACGCTGCCCTAAACAAGTTCACACTCGTGCCTTACATAGACGCAGAGGAGAAGGTGATTGCTGACGGCGGTCCCTACCGCTCCTTTGCCTTGGGCGCCGAACTATGGGCCTATGTTCCCTTTAACTTGCTGCCCCATTTGTACTGGCGCACCCAGCCGGATTACGCGCATGTCTACTATATGGATTTGCAGCCGCGCATCTTCGATGCCAGGATCTATCCCGACAAAGGGGCCGGCGATCCCACCAATCCCAATGGCTGGGCCACCGTCATGGTTTGCGGCATGCGCTTTGGCGGCGGCAAGATCGCAGCGGACATCGACAAAAAGGATGGCAACGCCTACAATCCGGCGGTGGACAAGGCCATGAGCTCGGCTTATGCCATCTTCGATATCACCAACCCGGAAGAGCCGCCCAAGTTATTGGCCGAAATCACCTTCCCCGAGCTGGGCTATACCCTCTGCCATCCGGGAGTCATTCCCGTCCGGGATTTCGATAAGGATACTCACAAAGAAAAGACCAACCAGTGGTACCTGCTCTTTGGCTCCGGACCGATCTCAGCGGATGGTCTGGGTGCGAACGGCGCCAATTACGACGCGCTCATCGATGGCACCAGCAGCCAGCAGGCGGTCATGTATACCTTGGACCTGGTGGAACTGGCAGCCAATGGCAAGGTGGTAACCCTTACCGGCGCGGGCACCAAAACCTATACGGCGGCTGCCGCGGCTGATCCTTACTACCTGGTGCGCTTCCCGGAAAGCAACAGCAGCGTCTCCAAGCCCATCGCCGTGGATTGGGATCTGGATTTCAACACCGATGCCGCCTATTTCGGCATCAGCTTCGGCAATCAAACGACGGGATGGAACGGTAAATTGCGACGTCTCGTGATTGAAAACGGCTCGGATCCGACGCAGCCAAGCAATTGGACGCTCGACAGCACCCTGCTGAATCTGACCGACGGCAGCAGTACCAACCTGGACAATGGCCAGCCGATCATGGCATCGGCCACGGCCACGGTCGACAAGGCCGGAGATCGCTGGTTGTTCTTCGGAACCGGCCGTTTTTACTCCCAGGCGGACAAGCTGAATACCGATCAGCAATCCTACTACGGGATCAAAGAACCTTTCACCGTCGTCGATGGCGTGAAGACGTTCAACTACAACCAGGTACTTTTCAACAACTTGCTGGACACCACCAGCATCCAGGTTTACGACACCGGCGCCACGGTCACCGGCTTTAGCGATTTCCAGGATCTGGTGAGCACCATTGAAGACAGTTACAAAGGGTGGCGCATGGAGTTCACGGCTGAGGTGGGTGAACGCAATTTAGGCGAAGCGGTGCTGGCCGGCGAAGTGCTGACCTTTACCACTTATATCCCTACCGACGATCCTTGCGGCATCGATGGAGAGAGCGAAGTCTACGCGCTCTATTACCGTTCCGGTACGGCCTATGCGAGTAAAATCATCTCCCTGGATACGAGCAACATGGTCGATGGTCGCGCGCTTGTCGATAAAAGCGCCTCGCTGGGCGCGGGCATGACCATTACCCCCAATATCCATGTGGGTCGTGAAGAGGGCTCGCAAGCCTATATCCAGACCAGTACCGGCTCCATCGAGCCTCTGGAAGAAAAGAACCCCGGCGTGACGAAAAGTGGCCGGCTCGCTGTTCCGCCGGGAACATTAACTTGTCCGTAAGTTCTCAAGCCTCGTTCCCCCTCTCCTCTTGGAGAGGGGGATGGCGGATAGTGAACGGCTTGCACAAAATGTAGAACCATATCAACGGGAATAAAACCATGGAATTTAAATATAGGGGATGCACTATGAATCAATTTTTAAGACCATCCATGAAACATCTCACGCTCATGGGAGTGATGATCCTTCTGCTGGCTGTGTCGGTTCCGACCCTGGCCGCGCCGCCGGAACAGCGGCCAAACAATCAAGACCAGGAAAGCCAACAGCTCAATTTATCCAAGATAAAAGTCACCATCGAGAAAAAGAGCCTGCAACGGATCTACACCTTGAGCGGCAAGTTCGAGATAAGCCCGGAAACCCTCATCGTCGGCACGGATGGCAAAGAGGTGAGCATTAAAAAAATGCTGGTGCCCTGCGATGCCGAGGTGAGCTATGCGGTGGAAGATGGCGGTCGGATGGCCTACCGCATTGACGTCATACGCGTGGCCGATGGCGCCAGTTGGCAGTGGACGAGTGAAAAACCGGAATAGCGCCATTCCTCGAATAGCATCCTGATCGACAGGCCGCTCCTCACCTCAAGTGCAGAGCGGCCTTTTCTTTTCTATTGGAGCACCTTACAGTAAATCGCCTTGGCATCGCCCGGGGCATAAAAATCTTCCAGAACCGCTTCCAGGCGGTAGGCGCAGCGCTCGTAGAAGATGCGGGTGCTGGCATAGATCGGGCGATGGGAGGTCTCCACGTAGACCCGGCGGCCGCCGGCTTCGTAGATGCGGCGCTCGCTTTCCTGCATGAGGCGCCGGCCCAGGCCGTGGCGCTGGAGGTCGGGGTGCACGGCAATCCAGAAGAGATCGAAGCTGTCGGCGCTGCCGGCGATGGGACCGTAGCAGGTGTAGCCCACCAGGCGTCCCGCCTGCTCGGCCATGACGAAGTAATAGCCGCTGGCCTCGCCTTTGGCCAGGCGCTCCAGGACCAGCTCTTCGGCCACGCCGACCTCTTCGGGATTGAAAAAGCCGGTGAGGGCCACCAATTGGCGCACGGCTTGCGGATCTTCGGGCCTCAGATCGTCCCGCCATTTTAAATCCTGAGCACTTTTTTCAAGGCCAGCAGGAACCGGCTGAGGGATTCGGACCTCGGCGCCGGCCAATCCCTGGAAAAAGTTCACGGCATTGCGGCCCAGGCTGCTCAGACGGTAGCCGCCCTCCTGGACCACCAGGGTGGGCAGACCCAACGCACCAATTTGTCGGCCGTTGGCTTCGAAATCCTTGGCCAGCAAATTCCAGGTGCCGGCCGGATCGCCTTGGGCCGTATCCAGTCCCAGGGCGATGACCAGAAAGCGCGGCGCAAAGCGCCGGATGCGGTCCAGGGCTTTTTCCAGGGCCCGGCCGTAGGCCCGGCCCGCCACGCGCTCGGCCAGCGGCAGGTTATAGTTGAAGCCTTCGCCTTCGGCCGCGCCGCACTCTTCCTCGAATCCGGAGAAATAGGGATAGGCGAATTTCGGATGGGCGTGGATGGAGACGGTGAGCACGTCGGCCCGGCGGTAGAAGATCTCCTGCTGGCCGTTGCCGTGGTGGTAGTCGAGGTCCAGGATGGCCACCTTGCCCTGGCGGCTCAGGAAATGGGCCGCAATGGCGGTGTTGTTGAGGTAGCAGAAGCCGCCGAAGAGGCGCTGCTCGGCGTGGTGCCCGGGCGGTCGCACCAGGGCGTAGGCCAGGCGCCGACCCGCCCGGATTTCGGCGGCGGCGGTCAGGGCGCATTCGGCGGCCCGCCGGGCGGCCGCATATACGCCGCGGTGAACCGGCGCGGAGGTGTCGAAGCAATAGTA
>JAKAFO010000433.1 GCA_021819735.1 Deltaproteobacteria bacterium | reverse complement strand
CGCGATCGGCTGCAGCAGCAGATCGATACGCTGAACAAGCGCGCCCTGAGTTCCACCTTCACCCAGGGCATGCGCGACAACCAAATCAAGGAGCTGCAAAAACAGATCGATGCCCTGAAGTAGTGCGGCGTTCCCGGACGGATGGCCAGGACGCGTTGCATCCGGCGGCGGACGCCTTAGCTTTGTGGCTGACTGCGATGAAGGCGTTTGGTTGAACGCCGACGGATGGGATACAGGGCATGGAAGAAAATAGATCATACCATCTTCGCAGCCTGGTGTTGGCTGCAACGGGGGGCATCGTTTTATCGCTCTGCCTGGCCTTGCTCCTTCAGCATCCCCTACCGCTTGAAAAGCGGAACCCTTCTCCCGGTTTTGGTTGGAGCTGGGACTTCGACTACGAGAGCGCCATGCGGGAGCCCGGCCCGCTTCCGGACGAGGGGGTCGGCCGAGCCGCCTCCCTTCCCGTGGGGCACATGATCCTGCCGCTCAACGAGAGCGTCGCGGTCGCCGGATTGGAGATTATCTACCGCGGCGCCTCGGGCTCCGGCAAATTCCGGCTGGATGTGATCATCCCTGTCCTGGACCCCACTTTCGCCTATTCCCATGAATTGAGCGAAAAAGAATCCCGCAAAGAATTCCGCCTGGTCGACGAGCGCTTCAAGATCACCGCCATCGGCCCCCGCACCCTTGCCCTGCAACACCTTTCGCCCTGAGGCACCGCTCCCTGTGCAGGGACCGATTGAACACATAAAAAAAGGCAACCCATGACGGTTGCCTTTTGATTTTCATTGGTGCCGGAGGTCGGAATCGAACCGACAAGGGCTTGCGCCCGGCGGATTTTGAGTCCGCTGCGTTTACCTATTTCACCACTCCGGCGAATTCGCGCTCTTATACGTAACTTGCCTTTGCTTGTCAATATGTTGCGGCGGCAAATTGTTCTACCGCGGCCATGATCTGGGCGCGGGGCACGACTCCTTCCCTGACGATCGTGACGCTCTTCTCTTTTACTTCCACCACCGTGGAGCCCGGATGGCCGACCAAGGGGCCGGCATCCATCACCAGATCCACGGCGGCCCGAATCGCCGGGTCCAGACCGGCCACGGAGGCACAACCGCCGGCGCCGGAGAGATTGGCGCTCGTGCCGGTAAGCGGCCCCCCCAAGGCCCGCACCAGGGCCGCGGCCACCGGATGGGCCACCTGGCGCACGCCGATGGTGCCGTCGGGGGCGGTCAACCCCAGGGGCAGACCGGAAAGCGCCGGTACCACCAAGGTCACTCTGCCCGGCCAGAAGCAGGTCATGAGATGGCGTGCCAAGGCGCTGGGCGGTTGGGCCACCCGGCCGACCATTTCGGGCGAATCCACCAGTACCAGCAAGGGCTTGGCCGGATCGCGGCCTTTGAGGTCGAAGATCCGCGCCACGGCCCGGTCGTTGAAAGCATCCGCTCCCAGGCCGTAGAGGCCGCTGGTGGGGAAAACCACTACCGCGCCGCGCCGCAGGATCTCCGCGGCCCGGGCGATCGTGCGGCGGTCCAGCCACCGAGCATCCATGCTAGCGATTCTAGCGATAGTCTTCAAGGGCTTTGGCCTTTCTTTCCACCTGGGCCGCCATCTCCTGCTTATACTCCTCCAGCCGGGCGGCGATCTCGGCGTCGGCAAGCGCCAGCATCTGGGCCGCCAGGATGCCGGCGTTGGTGGCGCCGGGCTTGCCCACGGCCACGGTTGCCACGGGAATGCCCGGCGGCATTTGAACCGTGGAGAGCAGGGCATCCAGCCCTTGCAGGCTGGACGAGTCGATGGGCACGCCGATGATCGGCAGGATCGTCTGGGCCGCCAGGGCGCCGGCCAGGTGGGCCGCGTGCCCGGCACCGGCGATGAGCACCTTGATGCCGCGCTGGCGCGCTTCGGCGGCGAAACGTGCGGCCCGTTCGGGGGTGCGGTGGGCCGAGGCCACGGTCATCTCGAAGGGGATGCCGAACTTCTTGAGCATGGCCACCGCGCCTTCCATGACCGGCAGATCCGAATCGCTGCCCATGACGATCCCCACCTGGGGCTTGACCTGGTAGCGCCGCAACGCCTTGCGGCCGATGTCCTTGCGAAAGTGGACGTCGGTCCAACGGATCTTGGCCACGGCCTGATAGGCCTTTTCGATGGCCTGGGCCACGGTGTCGCCCAGGGCCGTCACCCCCAAAACCCGGCCGCCGTTGCTGGTAATTTCATTGTCGCGCAGGGCTGTGCCGGCGTGAAAGACCATCACATCCTTCATACGCGCCGCCTTGTCCAGGCCACTGATGGCATCGCCCTTCTTATACTTCCCGGGGTAGCCGCCCGCGGCCATCACCACGCAGACCGCGGCGCGCGGGTCGATCTCCAGGCGGCACTGGTCCAGGCGGCCGTCGATGACCGCCTCCATGATGGGCACGATGTCGCTTTTCAAGCGCATGAGCAGCGGCTGGGCTTCGGGATCGCCGAAGCGGCCGTTGAACTCCAGCACCTTGATGCGGTCGCGGTGGATCATCAGGCCGGCATACAGCACGCCCTTATAAGGGCAACCTTCGGCGGCCATGCCGCGCACCGTGGGCAGCATGATCTCTTTCATGATGCGGTCGTGGAGAAATTTATCAACCACCGGCGCCGGCGAGTACGCCCCCATGCCGCCGGTGTTGGGCCCCTTATCGTCGTCGAACACCGCCTTGTGATCCTGACTGGTGGGCAGCGGCACCACGGTCTTGCCATCGGTGAAGGCCAGAAAAGAAGCTTCTTCGCCCTGCAGGCACTCTTCCACCACCACCTGGCGGCCGGCTTCGCCGAACTCTTTTTTCACCAGGATCTGGTTGAGGGCCGCAAGGGCCTGGGCCACGGTATCGCACACGATCACGCCCTTGCCGGCGGCCAGGCCGTCGGCCTTGACCACGATGGGCGCCCCCATCTTCTTCACGTAGGCTTCGGCCGGCTTGTAACTCGTAAAGGTGGCCCCCTGGGCAGTGGGCACGCCGTATTTGTTCATGATGAACTTGGCGAAGGTCTTGCTGGCTTCGATGGCGGCCGCTTTCCGGCTGGCGCCGAAGATGCGCAGCCCCTCTTTTTCGAAGCGGTCGACGATGCCCATGGAGAGCGGCCCTTCAGGACCGACCACGGTCAGATCGATCTTCTGGCGGCGGGCAAAGGCCAGCAACTGCTCGACCTCCTCGGCGCCGATGGGCACGCATTCGGCCAGGCCGGCGATACCGGCATTGCCGGGGGCGCAGTAGATTTTCTTCACCAGCGGGCTCTGGTGAATCTTCCACACCAAAGCATGCTCGCGGCCGCCGCCGCCGATCACCAGAACATTCATCCTCGACCTCCCTTTTTTAAAAGGCTACCAAAAGATAGCATTTCTCAGCTTTTTGCTTTCGGCTTTCCATTTTCATCTGCTTCGATCAATCCCATCAAGCGCGCATGCTTCAACCGATCCAACGCTTCCCTGGAGATCCTGGCCCCGTGCACGCCCCCATTGAGGCTGATCTCGGAAAGATAGAGATCTCCGGCAGGGGTGACGATCAGGTCGATATGGGCATAGGGCATTTGTCCGCGGGCCATGACCCGGCTGCATAAGGCATGCTGCGCGGCTTGGAGGGCGTAGGACTGACTGCTGCCGCCCGCGGCCAGGTTCATGCGGAAGCCATGGGGGTTGTGGCGCGCATATGCCTCGC
>JAKAFO010000432.1 GCA_021819735.1 Deltaproteobacteria bacterium | reverse complement strand
TGCTGAAGCACGTTTTCTTCCACGAGCAAACCGCCGAAGTCGTCGGCCCCGGCCAGCAGGCCGAGTTGGCCGGCGGCGACATTTTCGCTGAACCATGACGATTGGATGTGGTCGAAGTTGTCCAGCACCAGGCGCGCCAGGGCGATGATGCGCACGTATTTGGCCGGGTGCACCGGGCGCTGGATCTCGCGGCCCAGGGGCGTGTCGCCCGGCTTGAACGACCAGGGAATGAAGCTGGCGAAGCCGTGGGTGCGGTCCTGCAGGTCGCGCAGCAGCAGCAGATGCTCGACGATCTCTTCGTCCTGCTCCACGTGGCCGTACATCATGGTGGCCGTGGTGCGGAAACCGATGCGGTGGGCGGCTTCGCACACCGCCAGCCACTGGGCGGTATCGGCCTTGGCCGGCGCGATATGCTTGCGCACGCGCTCGGAAAGGATTTCGGCGCCCCCGCCGGGAATGGTGCGGATGCCCTCGGCATACACCGCCTCTAAGATCGCGCCCACCTCGGTTTGCTCCTGGTGGGCCATGAAGAGATACTCGGCCGGGCTGAAGGGGTGGATGTGGATCTGGGGACAGGCGGCCCGAATGGCCCGGATGTAGGCCAGCCAATCGGACAAGTGGACGTCTGGGTTATGGCCGCCTTGCAATAAAACGGTGGTGGCGCCCAAATCGGCGGCGCGCTTTACCTTGGCCGCCGCCTGCTCGGGCGTCAGGGTGTAGGCGTCGGCGGCCTCGGGTGACCGGCAAAAGGCGCAGAAGCGGCAGCGGGTCACGCACACGTTGGTGTAGTTGGGGTTGGTGTCGAAGACGAAGGTGACCCGGCTCTCGGGGTAGCGGCGCATGCGCGCGGCATGGGCCAGGGACATCACTTCGCCTAGGGGCGTACGGGTCAACAGGGTCAGGGCTTGGGCGCGGTCCAGACGGCCATTATCCATGGGAATGACCTCCGGGTGCGGCGCTGCCGGGCAGCCCCTGGAACCAGGCGGCCTCTCCCGCCGCCGCATGGGCGCGCCACTCTTCCTGAAAACGGGCCTGGCCGGCCGCGTCCTGGTCCGTCAAGCAACGCCGGATAACCTGCTGGTAGCGGCGGATATACTCCTGGGGTAAACCCAGACGGGAAGCAACGCCGGGCGTGGATCGTTCGATCAAGACGTCTTCCTGGTCAGCAAAGCGCTCCAGCCAGCGGCGCAGGTTTTTCTTCAAACCTTCGGGGGCATCGGCGCGCACGACCCAGCGGGCGAAGACAAAGGGCAGTCCATGGCGTCGATCCCATTGGGCCGCCAGGTCGGTGACGTAGCGATACCCCTTTACTTCGCCTTGGGCCTCCCACAGATGCAGCCAGTGCAAGGCGGTATCGCCGATCACCAGGTCGCCGTTGACGGCCGTGCCCGGCGAGGCCTTCCCGGCGATGCGGTCGAAGCCGCACTGGTAGCCCATCAGCAGATAGAGCAGCCGTACGCTGGAAGCCGACTCGTCGCTGAGACGCACGCTCTGGGGCCGGCAAAAGACATCGAAGGGTCGGTCGGAGAAGAACATCACGCTCATCACCTCGCGGTGGGCCGCGATGCCGAACAGCCCTAGCGCTTCCACCGCCGGCCCCAGCGCCGCCAGTCCGCCCACGGGCACGGCCGCGGCCCATACCGTGCCGCTGTGCAAGGCCTGAATGCTGTTGCGTGGGGTACAGGCCACGAAGTAGCAACCCTCGGGTGGGCCCAAGGCAGCATACGGGGCCATATTCGCGTAAGGAATCATGGCAATGGGATAGTTCATATTCAGCCTTCCCTCTTTCTCTCCCCGAATCGTCCATCGCGCTCTACAGGAACGAAGCCGGCCATGCGGATGGTCTCGGTCATGCGCTCCCGGGCCAAGCCCTTGGGCGTAGGCGCGCCGGCCAGGTGGGCGATCTTCTCTTCGGAGATGGTGCCGTCCATGTCGTCGGCTCCCCAGCTCAAGCCGGCGGCGGCGGTCTCTACGCCGCTCATGGGCCAGTAGGATTTGAGGTGCGGGATGTTATCGAGTACCAGGCGGGCGATCGCTACTACCGTCAGCGTCTCCAGGGGCGTGGGGCCGTGGGCGATGAAGTTGCCCTCGCCGGGCTGAAAGGCCAGGGGGATGAAGCAGGCGAACCCGCCGGATTGGTCCTGGGCCTGGCGCAGGATCAGCAGATGGTCGATGCGCTCCTCCCAGGTGTCGCCGAAACCGAAGAGCATGGTGGCATTGGTGGTCAATCCCAGGCCGTGGGCCAGTTGATGAATGCGCACCCACTCTTGGGGGCCGACTTTGTTGGGCCAGTGCCGGCGCCACAGGCGTTCGGAGAAGATCTCGGCGCCGCCGCCCGGCAGGGCCTCCACCCCGGCGGCCTTGAGTTCAGCCAAAACTTCGGCCTCGCTTTTGCGCGCGGTCTTGGCGAAATAGGCGATCTCCACGGCGGTATACGCCTTGATGTGCAGGCCGGGATATTGGGCGCGCAGCCGGCGCACCAGCGCAAGGTTGCGTTCGTAGGGCCACACTTGATTCAAGCCGCCCACGATGTGGGCCTCGGTGGGTTGCAACTGGGCCACCTTGGCCAGGATCTCGTCTTCGCTCATGACATAGGCGTGGCGGTCGTTTCTGGAAGCGGCATAGTTGCAAAAGGTGCAGCCCGCTCCGCAGATGTTGGCCGGATTGATCTGCAGGTTGAAAACGAAGGTGGCCCGCTCGCCGAAGCGCCGGCGCCGGTTGGCCAAAGCCGCCCGCCCCAGGGCGTGCAGCCGATCCGGGCTGATGACCGCGGCCAGGGCCCTGGCCTCGTCGGCCTCCAGACGCTGGCCATGCGCCCCTTTTTCCAAAGCCAGTTGGAACAACGTGTCCGACGTATGGCTCATATCTTCGCTCTCACTTTTAACCTTCAGCTTTTAGCCGATCTTGATCCCATACTGCTCCCAGCGCGCATTCACCCGCTGTTCTACTTCCGGATCGAAGGCCACCGGCCGTGGATAGCCCTTTTTCCAGCGGGCGTCAATGGCGATGGGAAAGTCGAACAGCAGCCGGTTGCCCTGGATGCGGCGGCCGGCGGGATGCAGGTCGGCGGCCGGATCGAAGCGCGTGAACCAGCCCCACAGGAGCAGGACCGGATCGTCCAGGGGCACGTCGCCGCTCACCGCGACATGAAACAGGTAGTGCCGGGTGATCTCGTTTTGTCGTAGCGTCTCCCATAACGTTTCGAAATCACCGAAGTCGTCGGCCACCCGCACCACCAGGAAGGCCGGCCCCAGGCTGCGAACAGCAGTGATCCCGGGGTGCAGATCGGCCGGCGCCGGCGGATGGGGCGGCGGTGCGTTGCGCACGGGTGCTCCGGAGCCCTGATTGGCCAGCAGGATCAGGCGGCTGCCGGTGTTCATGGCCGGCCCGGTGAAATCCAGGGTGTCCTGGGCCGTGGGGCTCAGCAGGTGCACCCCCTCGGGGGTCAGGTGGCGCCACAGGGCCTTGCTCACCGAGACGAAATCGCGCACGCGAACGTCGGCATCCACGGTGATCATCACCTTGGTGAGCGAGACCTGACCTTCGCCCAGCATGCCCAGGGTCAGCTTGAGGGCTTCATGGGGATAGCGCTGGCGCACGGCCATCACCGCCAGGGCATGGAACCCGGTTTCGGGATAGGCCCACAGATCGACAATCGCCGGCTTGAGCCAGCGCAGCATGGGCATGGCGATC
>JAKAFO010000097.1 GCA_021819735.1 Deltaproteobacteria bacterium | reverse complement strand
GTCCGGGGCGCTATGGCCTGCAGGGCCACGCGCACCTTTTCGCCGGGTTTGTAGGTCTGGCGATCGGGGCGCAGCTCGACGCGGATCTGCTTGGCCGGATCTTCCACCGTCACCCGGCGGTAGCCCATGCGCAAGCCGGGCTTGCCCAGGTCGACCTGGCCGTCCGCATCGGCTCGCTCCACCCGGGGCGAGGTGACCAGCACCGAAAGGTAGAACCCGGGCAGATCGTCGGCCGTCACCGGCACTTCGATGATGGGGGTGCTGCCCTCCAGGGTCTGCACCCAGTGGCGCATCACGCCGTAACGCTCGACGCTGATCAGGGCCTGGGCGCCGGGGTAGGGGTTCTTGACCAGGAAGCGGCCGGTGTCGCCCACCTGGAGCTTCTCTTTTTCGGGAATGAGCTGCAGGCTGTTGTCGTCGGGGGCCTCCCACAGCACCTGGCCCTTGCCGGCCACGTACGCATAGGTCTGGGTGCGCACCGGCCGCTGGCGGGTGTCCTGGATGGCGGCCGTGACCCGGTAATAACCCGGCGTTTGCGGGGTGAAGGTAAAGAGTCCCGGCGCTTCGGCGGCGGTGGCGTGCTGGTCGGTCACCGCCACCCAGCTATGGGTGTATTGGGTCAGGTAGGCGCTGCCCGCGCCCTTGACCCGGGAGGCCACCGTCTCCTGGCGCTCCACGGTCAGCGCGACCTGGTCGCCGGCCACCGGGCTGCCTTTTTCATCGGTGACGATGAAGCGGATCTGGGCCGGCTCGCCGGCCGCGTAGACCCAGCGGGTCTGCTGGAGGCCCACGAAGCGGTCGCGGCCCACGAAGGTGGCCGAGGCCGTAGCGGCCACGTATTTGCCGCGGTCATCCTGCACGGCGCTCTCCGCCAGCAGTCGGCCGTAGAGGAGCTCGCCTTCGGGCACTGTGAGGTCGGCCACCTGTTTGCCCTGGTCGTCCAAGGTCTCTTCGCCCTCATAGACCGGCAGGATTCGGTCGTTGCGCTGGGTGTCGTCATAAAAGTTGAAGCCCTGGGCCACCGGGTGCTCGGAGGAGAAGTTGGCTTCGGCCACCCGGGCCACGACGCGCAACGGGGCGTCGGGGTAGGGGCCGCCGGAATGCAGCGCGGCCGTCGACGTGATTTGGAGTGGGTCGCCCGGCCGGAACAGTGTGCCGTTAAGTTCCACGCGCGCCCGGAAGGGCGAAGGGGTAAAATCGCTCACCAGCACCCGCATGGGCCGCCAGTTGGTTTCAGTGAAAGCGGCCGAGAGCTTGAAGTGATACCAGCCCACCGCACCGTTCTTGGGGATGGCAAACTCGCCGTCATAGGCCCCGAAGGTGGAGAGTTTGATCTCCTTGAGGGTGTGGACCGTCTTGCCGGTGGGATCGATGATCTCCAGGCTGTAACCTTCCAGAGGCGGTGGGGTCAGTCGGGTGTTGTCCTGGTTGCGCACGTAGAATTTGTACTGGATGGTCTCGCCGGCGCGATGGACCCCCTGGGCCGTGGTGCCCCAGGCCTGCATGTGGCCGTAGTCGCGCTGCATGGCATCGGAGATCGAAGCGCCCGAGGCGCGGTAGGTGTCTACCAGGAAGTTGTCGTCCAGGGGCAGCAGGGCCATCTGGTCGTCCTTGGTGACCCGCACGAAGAGGCGCCGGCAGGGGCGCTCTTCATCGCACCATCCCAGGGCCTCCAGCTTGGGGTCTAAGGCCTGGGTGCCGGGCAGCAGGGCGATGCCCTGGTCGCTGGTGCTGGCGTCGCTGCCCGGCGCTTCGGCCAGGACGTCCGGGGCTTCCTTATAGATGCGCACCAGGGCCGAAGGCACCGGAGCACCCGTGGCCAGGTCGGTCACCCATACCAGGGTGCCGAAGTGCCCCAGTTTGACGTGCACCTGATAGGGACTCACCTGGGCGAAGAAGGTGCGCTTCCACTCGTCATCCTCAATCTTGGGGCGGGTGGTGATGGTGCCGGTCACGGCCCCCGAGCGGTTGCCGAGCATGTCGCGCACGCCCAGGGGGATGGGCACGGTGACATCTTTTTCTGCGGGCAGGCTCAGGCGCCGGCTCAACTTGCGTTCCACGCCGGCGGTGGTCATCCGGTCGTAGGTCAGGGTGATCTCGTCCAGGTTGGTGACGAACAGGGGCACCTGGGTATCCACCTGGGCTTCGAGCACCGCGGGATTGTGCATCAGGTAGTAATCGGGGCGCATCTGGTCGGTGGCGAAGCGCAGCTTTACCGGCTGGGTCAGGGGCCGATCGAAATCGTCTTTCAGGAGGTCGGCCGCCACGGTCAGGTCGTAGGTCTGCCGGGCGCGCCAGGCCTGGGGCAGGTACACCCCGTAGGTCTGCCCCTTCTCGTGGGGGGAGTCCAGATTGCCGTAGGTGACGGCCGAATCCCAGGGATCGCCGCCTTCGGGACCGGCGGCGAAACCGGGGTTGACCCGCAGGTGAGCCTTGACCTTGTCCAGACCGACCGGCGCGTTAAACAACAATTGGATGCTGTCCGTGGGGCTGCAGAGTGGTTGGGATTCGAGGGGCTTGCCCGGCGTGATCGTCACCTCTTTGCCGGCATTGGCGGTGCAGCTCAGGCCGATCAGCCGAAACGGCGGGAAGGTATCGAAACGCACCACTTCCCGGGTTTCGATCCCCGCTTCCGGTCCCTGGGCCGAGATCAGGCCCGGCTCCACATTCAGGCCCACGGCCGTCTCCAGGGGCAGCTCTTTGAGCGGCGATACCTGCCAGCGGGTGCGGGCTTCGTCCGCGCCCACGGTCATGGGTGGCTCCTGGTCGTCGGGATGGGGTTCCACGCTCAGTCCGAAACGTCGGCGTTCGCCTTTGACTTGCCGTAGATAGAGGTGGCGGGCCACTTCGCCCCGAACCACGGGCTGGTTGAATGTGACCAGCAGCACGGGGGTGCCCGGCGAGCGCCAGGTCTGAAACCAGGCGTTCTCGACCGCGGGACGAAGGGTGGTGAACGTGTGGCGCACGGTGCCGGCCAGGGTTCCACCCTGTTGGGTGCGGATGCCCGGCGCCACTGCCAAGCGGTAGGTGGTGGCCGGGGCCAGGTGCTGCTCCTCACCCAACTGGCAGGCCAAGGCGCTGGGATTGAGCCAGCGCCACTGGCACTCGAGTTCGGGCGTCACGGTAATGGGCAGCTCTGCGGCCGTGCGCTCCATGCGCCCCAGGGGCACCACCGGCCGGTCGAACTCGATGACGATCTGGCGGCCGGCGGGAACTTCCTTGCCCTCGGGCGTAATCCGCAGGATCTTCAGCGGCGGTGCCTCGTCCATGGCGGCCGCGGTCGGTACACAGAGCCACAGCACGGCCAGAATCATCCCCAGAGATCGGCAAAGCATCATCGTACTTTCCCTTCCCGTTCGCAAAATGTTGGATATTGAATGGATGTCTTTCAGTCTTCGGTCTTGATCCCCGCAACCCGGTCCAGCAGCAAATGGGCCAGGTCGGCCTTGGACATCAGGTCGATTTTTTCGCTGGTGCCGTCCTTGTAGTAAAAGGTGGCCCGGTTGGTGTCGGCGCAGAAGCCGGCATCGGCGGAACCGATGAGGTTGCCCACGATGAGATCCAATTGTTTGGATTTGAGCTTGCCGGTGGCGGAGCGTTCCATGTCGTGGGTCTCGGCCGCGAAGCCCACCAGGATCTGGTTGCGCCGCTTGCGCGCCCCCACGGCTTTGAGAATGTCCTGGGTGCGCTCCAGGGAGAGGGTCAGCTCGGCCTGCTCTTTCTTGACCTTCAGCGGCGAGACCACGGCCGGCCGGAAGTCGGCCACGGCCGCCGTTTTGATGACGACTTGCTGCCGGTCCAGTTCGGACAGAACCGCCGCGGCCATATCGGCCGCGCTGGTCACGGGAACAAAGCGCACGCCGGGCGGCGGCGTCAGGGCGGTCGGGCCGGAGATCAAGGTGACCGCGGCGCCGCGATGGGCCGCGGCCCGGGCGATGGCATACCCCATTTTGCCCGACGAAGGGTTGCTGATAAAGCGCACCGGGTCGATGGCTTCCCGGGTGGGGCCGGCCGTTACCATGACATTCTTGCCGGCGAAATCCTTGGGAGCGAAGAGTCCCTGCACGGCATTCAGGATCACGGGCGGATCGGGCAGCCGCCCTGGCCCCGTGGTACCGCAGGCCAATTCGCCGGCGTCGGGCTCGAGCAGGACATGGCCGAACTCCTTAAGGATGCGCAGATTGCGCTGCACCGCCTGGCTGGCGTACATGTCGCTGTTCATGGCCGGGCAGAACAGCACCGGGCAGGTGACCGCCAGCATGAAGGTGCTCAGGGCGTCGTCGGCGATGCCCCCGGCCAGCTTGCCGATGATGTTGGCGGTGGCCGGCGCGATGACCACGGCCTGGGCCTCTTGGGCCCAGTGGATGTGCTGCACGGCGGCCTCGTCGGTGGTCTCGAACAGCGTGCGGCACACCCGCTGCCGGCTCAGGGCTTCGAAAGTCATGGGCCCCACGAAGTTGCAGGCGTTTTCGGTCATGATCACTCGGACCGTGGTGCCCTCTTTGACCAGCAGCCGCAGCAGTTCCACGCTTTTATAGGCGGCAATGCCGCCGGTGACGCCCAGTACGATATGCTTTCCTTGAATCGTGTAGCTCATGACGAAAATTTACTTCCTTCGATCAAGCGCGTTTATTGCGCGCCAGGGAATGCCTCTGTTTTATCGTTTCGGCCCAATCCCGCAGCATCATCTCCGTATCCTTGCGCGAAGGTGCCGGCTGCTCGGCCAGCCTGCGTTCCAGGGTGTCCAAGGCCTTGCGCAGCTCGTCGCGATGCGGCTCATGCACCAGCAAATAGCGGTAGATTTCCGCCGCCTTGCGCAGGTAGCCCTGCTCGGCGAAGAGTCGGGCCATGGTGGCCGTGTAGCACTCCGGGGAGAGGGTCATGGTGTGCTGCTCCGGGGTTTGGATTGGAATTGGAAAACCAGTTCATCGGCGCGGATCATGCCCAACTCCCGACGGGCCAGGGCTTCCACGAATTCCGGATCGCGCTGCAAGCGCTCGATGGTCCGGGTTAGGCGCACGTTGGCCTGGGTCAGCGCGTCATTGGCTCGGATCAGTTCCGCATGGGTGGCGCGCCGGTGTTTGAGTTCCAGCAGGCCATTGTCGCCGAAGACGACCACCAGCAGGAAAATGGCCATGGCGATACCGATCGCCATCAATACTATCGTTTGACGTTGGGTCACGATCACTCTCAATCCGGCTTGGCCGGCGTTTCAGATGTCCCTTGCCGAACTTTGCGCCGCAAAATGCTGTCCAGAACGCTGCGCAGTTCCTCGACCCTGAGCGCATGGGCCAGTGCGAAGAAGATAATGACGCCGGTGGTCATGCACGCGGCCAACCGGGTCGCCAAAGCGACGCCGGACATAGCCCAGCTTGGCAGCAGCCAGCGGGCCAGGCCCCACACGCAAAATCCCATGGCCGTGGCGCAGGCGGCGGATTTGACCGCCGAGCCGGCGATCTGCCGCCATCCCAGGGGCCCCAAGCGTTTGCGCAAGGCCGCCGTCAGCAGCGCCAGGTTGCAGACCGAGGAGAGCGACAACGCCAAGGCCAGGCCATTGTGATCCATCGGGCCCATGAGCAGCGCGCTGAAAACGATGTTCACGGCGATGGCGACCACCGCCATGCGCACCGGCGTGCGCGTCTCCTTGAGCGCATAAAATACGTTGAGTACCACCCGCACCGAAGAAAACGCCCACAGGCCCACACCATAGTATAACAGGGCGCTGGCCGTCAATGAAACGCTGGCGCCGTCAAAGGCGCCGCGGCGAAAGAGCAGGGCCACGATGGGTTCGCGCAGCACGATGATCCCGGCCATGGCGGGCAGGGTGATGAACAGCACCAGGCGGACGGCGTGACTGAAGGTTGTGTTTAAGGCATCGTATTGCCCGACGGCCGACTGGCGCGCCATGCTGGGCAGAACCGCCGTGGCCGTGGCCACCCCGAAGATGCCCAGGGGAAATTGGACCACCCGGTCGGCGTAGTAAAGATAGGAGACGCTGCCCTCGGGCAGCATCGAGGCCAACAAGGTAACGACCAGGCTGTTGATCTGGTAGACGGCCGTGCCGAAGAGCACCGGCCCCATCATCCAGGCGATGCGCTCGAAGGCGGGGTGCCACAAGCCGGCCGGACGCCAGAAGTACACCCGGTTGCGAATCAGAAAAGGAACCTGGAGCAGCAGTTGCAGCAGGCCGCCCACGACCACGCCCACGGCCAGCCAGCGCACCAGTTGGGTATCGGATCGGGTCAAAAAGGCGCCCGCGCCAACGGCCGCGATCATGGCGGCGTTGAGCAGCACCGGCGCCAGGGCCGGCGCGGCAAAATGGCCCAGCACGTTGAGCACGGCCATGCACAACGAGACCAGTCCGATGAAGAAGACATAGGGCAGCATCAGGCGGGTCAGGTCCACGGTGAGGGCATACTTGTCGGCGATTTTCCCGAAACCGGGGGCCAGCAGGTGAACCAGCCAGGGGGCGGCAAACAGGCCCAGGAGCACGGCGGCCACCAGGAGCAGGGCCACCAGCCGCAAGGCGCTGTTGGCCATTTGGTCGGCTTGGGCGCGGCCCTGCTGATAGAGAACGTCGCTGTAAGCCGGCACGAAGGCGATGCTGAGCGATCCTTCTCCGAAGAGGCGCCGCAGCAGGTTGGGGATGCGGAAGGCGGCAAAGAAGGCATCCGATACCAGGCCGGTTCCGAAAAAGGAGGCGATAACGATATCGCGCACCGCACCCAATAGGCGACTGAGCAATGTCGCGCCGCCGACGACGCCGGCAGCCCGGGCCATGCGCGCATTTTCCCCCTGACCGGAGGTGTCTCTCGGTTGCTGAGCGGCGATTTGGCGCGCTTCGGGCCGGTCTGTATCGTCACCTGCAGGGGCGCCCGGTTCTTTGGCAAAATTTATTGACATGATGATGGCGAGCCTATATAGAGGAGCATTTTTAAAAGCCATTCAAGAAAGTGAAAGGAGCTGTCCAGTGGCCAACCATAAATCAGCACTCAAACGCGCCGGGCAAAATGAGACGCGTCGCTTGCGCAACCGTGCCGTTAAAACCCGCGTGAAAAACGTGGTCAAAGAGGTCCGTGAGGCCGCCGCCGAGAAATCGGCCGATATGGCCGGCGTTTTCAAGACGGCCCAAACGGCCATTGCCAAGGCTGCCAAAAAAGGTGTTCTGCACAAACGCACCGCCGCGCGCAAGATCGGCCGCCTGGCCAAGCTGTCCCAGTCCGTCAAACCGTAAATACCCCTTGTGCCCACCAAACGCCCGGCGGCCCAGCGGCCGGGTGTTTCGTGGCCTCGTTTGAATCCCCATATCTTTGCTTCGCATCAGAAGGAGTCGGTGAGGCGCTCGTAGGCGAACTCCGCCAGCCGTTGCGCGACTTGGTTGATGGCCGCTCTCCGGTTGGATTCGGTTTGGGGTTTGGTATCGGCCACAGGGAAAGCTTGCTCGGCGGTCAATCCCGATCCCTGCCACAGGACCTCCCCTTTGCGGTTCTTGAGCGTCAATGAAACGGTGATCATCACGCTGCGCTCGGCAGCCGTCAAGGTGCCGCTGCGGGCCGCAGTTTGAGTGGAGAGCGAGTCGATGGTGCCGGAGAGGATGGCATCGGCCTGCTCCTGGGAAACCACCAAATCCTGGCGCCGGCGGGTGATTTCATCCAGCAAGGCGTTGGTGACCTTGGCCTCCAGGCCGGATTCGCCCGAACGGTTGACCAGCATGGTCACGGCCAGGGTGTTGCTGTTGCCCGGAAGCTCTCCCGGGCCGGCCATCCGATAGCCACAAGCCGCCAGCAGCATTCCAAATCCCAGCGCGGCCAGAAGGCCTAGTCGGCAGGGGTATCTTCGATCGTTTCCCATCTTGGTTTTCGTTATCCGACGATGTTCACCAGCTTGTTTTTGACCACGATCACCTTTTTCGGCCCTTGGGGGCCGATGAACTTCTGAATGCGCTCATCGGACAGCGCCGTTTGCTTGAGCTGCTCCTCGTCCGTGTCCAGGGAGGTCGTGAAGCGGCCGCGCAGCTTGCCGTTGACCTGCACCACGATGGTCACTTCCTCCTGGACCAGGGCGTCGGGACGATGGGCGGGCCAGGCGACCCGCAACGTGTTTTGGGTGTGGCCCAGGGACTGCCAGATCTCTTCGGCAAAGTGGGGCACGATGGGCGAGAGCAGCAGCAGCGTGGTCTCCAGGGCATGGCGCATCACCTGGGCCTGGACCCCATCCGAGGCGGCGGTTTGGGCATCCAGGGTGTACATCTGGTTGACCAGTTCCATGACGGCGCTGATGGCGGTGTTGAAATGGAAGCGGTCTTCGATGTCCCGGCTCACTTTATCGATGGTCTGGTGGGCCTTTTTATAGGTCTGGCGCAACGGCTCGGGGAGCTGGTCCGGCGCACCGGTATAGGGCACCGCTTTGGCCACCACGGGCAGCCAGGTATGGGCCAGGCGCCAGACGCGATTGAGAAAGCGGGCGCTGCCCTCCACGCCCTGGTCGCTCCATTCCAGGTCCCGCTCGGGCGGCGCGGCAAACAGGCAGAAGAGGCGCGTGGTGTCCGCGCCGTAGCGTTCGAGCAGTTCGTTGGGGTCCACCACGTTGCGTTTGGATTTGGACATCTTCTCCACGCGGCCCACGGTGACCTTCTGGTTGCACAGGGTGCAGCGCAACTCCCCCTGCTCCTCGCGGGCCTGCTCGGGGAAGAGATAGCCGTGCTGGGGGCAGGACATGGACTCCTTGCACACCATGCCCTGGGTCAGCAGACGGGTGAAGGGCTCTTTGTAGTTGATCAGTCCCATGTCTTGCAGCACGCGGGTGTAGTAGCGCGAGTAAAGCAAATGCAGGATGGCATGCTCCACGCCGCCGATATACTGATCTACCGGCATCCAGTAGTCCACGGCCTTTTTGTCGAAGATGGCATCGTCGCATCGGGGGCTGCAATAGCGCTCGTAGTACCAGGAGGACTCCACGAAGGTGTCCATGGTGTCGGTCTCGCGCCGGGCATTGGGATCGCCGCATCGGGGACAGGTGGTCTTGGCGAAATAGGCCAGCGTGGGCAGCGGCGATTGGCCTCCGGGCAGCAGATGGGCCTGTTCGGGCAGCACGATGGGCAGATCTTTTTCGGGCACCGGTACCGTGCCGCAGCGGTCGCAGTGGATCATGGGAATGGGCGCGCCCCAGTAACGCTGCCGGGAGATGCCCCAATCGCGCAGGCGGAAGCTGACGGCGCGCTTGCCGATGCCTTTGCTTTCCAGCAGATCGGCGATCTTTTCCATGGCCTGGCGGTTGGGCAAGCCGTCGAAGGGTGTCGAGTTGATCATGAACCCGTCGCCGGCATAGGCCTCGCCCATGTTGGCAGCGACCAGGCTCTCGCCTTCCGGCTGAACTACCGGAATGATCGGCAGGTTGTACTTGCGGGCGAAGTCGAAGTCGCGCTGGTCATGGGCCGGGACCGACATGACGGCACCGGTACCGTACTCCATCAAGGCGAAGTTGGCGGTGTAGATCGGCATGCGCCGCCCGTTCATGGGGTTGAGGCAGTAGCGGCCGGTGAAAACGCCCTCTTTTTCGTAGTTCTCCAGGGCCTTGCTGCTGCGGTCTTGCAGGCTGATGCGTTCGATGAAATCGCTCACCGCCTGGGCCTGGGCAGTGCCGGCGGCCAACTGCGGCACCAGGGGGTGTTCGGGGGCCAGGCACATGAAGGTGGCGCCGAAGACCGTATCGTGGCGCGTGGTGAAGACCGGGATGACCAGATCGCTGTTTTCCACCGAGAAACGGATCTCGGCGCCCTGGCTGCGGCCGATCCAGTTTTTCTGCATGGTGAGCACCTTGTCGGGCCAGCCGGGCAGTTGGTCGCAGTAAACCAGAAGATCTTCGGCATAGTCGGTGATACGGAAGAACCATTGGTTGAGCTTCTTCTGGCGCACCGGTTTGCCGCAGCGCCAGCACATGCCGGCCTCCACCTGTTCGTTGGCCAGCACCGTCTGGCACGGATCGCACCAGTTGACGAAGGCCTCCTTGCGGTAGGCCATGCCTTTTTCGTACATCTTCAGAAAGAGCCACTGCTCCCAACGGTAATACTCGGGCCGGCAAGTGGCGATTTCACGCTCCCAGTCATAGGAGAAACCCAGTTGCTTGAGCTGGTTGCGCATGTAAGCGATGTTGTCGTAGGTCCACACCGCCGGATGGCTGTTGTTGGCGATGGCCGCGTTTTCCGCCGGCATGCCGAAGGCGTCCCAGCCCATGGGATGCAGCACGTTAAAGCCCTTCATGCGTTTATAGCGGGCCACCACGTCGCCGATGGTGTAGTTGCGCACATGGCCCATGTGGATCTTGCCCGAGGGGTAGGGAAACATCTCCAGGAGATAATATTTGGGGGCATCCGCCTGGACCGCCACGTTGAACAATCCCGATCGGTCCCACACCGTCTGCCATTTTTGCTCGATTTTGCGGGCGTTATATCGCTCTTCCATCGCTTTTCACCTATTGTTTCCGGCGTGCGCCGGCGGAGTCACGGGCCGCCTATGGGCCTCTTAAGAATTTGATTCCAATGCCATAAGTTTGCATAAAGTGCAACACGCGAAGGAGGTATTGTGTTGACTTCAGGGCGACAATTGCATATCAATCAACACGTTACAATGACTTTCGGCTTCCCCCTGTCCCAACTCGGCGCCGGCCCGGCCGGTTTTAGGAATAAAAAAACATATGAGCAGCAAAATATTGATCAATGCCATCGATCCGGAAGAAGTGCGCATCGCCAAGGTCAACGAAAACCGCATGGAAGAGTTCCAGATCGAGACGGCCGGCCGGGAGATCACCCACGGCAACATTTACAAAGGCATCGTCACGCGCGTGGAGCCCAGTCTGCAAGCCGTTTTTGTCGACTACGGCGCCGAGCGCAACGGGTTCCTGCAGCAGCATGAAATCCACAGTGACTTCTTCCAAGAGACCGTGGACGGCGATCGTTCCCTGGAAAAACTGATTGCCCGGGGCCAGGAACTGATGGTGCAGGTCACCAAAGACCCGATGATGAAAAAAGGAGCCATGCTCACCACTTTCATCTCCCTGCCTGGGCGCTACATCGTCCTCATGCCCGGAACCCAGCAGAAGGGCATCTCGCGCAAGATCGAAGACGAGGAGGAGCGCAAGCGGCTCAAGGAGGTGTTGCAGAGCATTACGATCCCCGAGGGGTTCGGGGTCATCGTGCGCACCGCCGGCATGGGCTGCAACAAGACCCAACTTGCCAAGGATCTCAATTACCTCATGCGCTTATGGCGCAATATCAACGAAAAGGGCATGACCGAAACGGCGCCCGCATCCTTATATAAAGAACGCAGTCTGGCGGTGCGCTCGATTCGGGATTACTTCACATCGGATGTGAATGAAATCCTCATCGACGACGAAGGGGTGTATCAGGAGGTGAAGAGCTTCGTCCAGATCATCTCGCCGCGCCACAGCGGGATCGTAAAACTTCATGCGGCCGACAAACCGATCTTCTCAAAATACCAATTGGAGGATCAGATCGCCACGATCTTCGAAAACCGGGTGGCGCTCAAATCGGGCGGTTCCATCGTCATCGAACAGACCGAAGCGCTGGTGGCCATCGATGTGAACTCCGGAAGAGGCACCAAGGAGAAAGATCTGGAGCAGACGGCCTTAAACACCAACCTGGAGGCGGCCGAGGAGGTGGCCCGTCAGGTGCGTCTCAGGGATCTGGGCGGCCTGATCGTCGTGGATTTTATCGACATGCGCGAACTTAAAAACCGTGCCGCGGTGGAGCGTGCCCTGCGCGAGCATGTCAAGGGCGACAAGGCTCGGACGCGCATTGGGCGCATCTCGCAATTCGGCCTGCTCGAGATGGTGCGCCAACGCATCGCTCCCTCCATCGAGTTCGGCCGGCTGGTGCCCTGCCCCCACTGCAAGGGCAAGGGGTTGATTCCCTCCACCGAAACGCTGGCGGTGCGCTTCTTGCGGCGGCTCAAAACCGTGACCCACAAGAGCGGTCTGCAACGGGTCCACGGCAGCATCCCCAAGCCGGTGGCCGACTACGTGCTCAACAAAAAGCGCAAGGAGATCGTTGAGTTGGAGATGCAGCGCGGTTTCGCCCTGACTATCGAAGGCGATGCGAGCATGGCACCCAACGAATGTCAGATCGAATGCGATCCCGAATGTTAAGTTGACCTGCACGGTCATTTCAAGTATACCAGCGCCGGTTTATTAACCCTCGCGTCAAGCGGGCCAATTTTCGGTCCGAATTCAGTATGACTACCGTTTAAAAAGGGAGGCTTTCCAGAATGAATATCGCCTATGCCATGGGACAGGGCGGCGCCCCGGGCGCCGAAGGCGGAGCGGGTTTTTTATCATCTCCGCTGCTGCCCATTATCTTGATGTTGGGTATCATGTGGTTTTTGATGATCCGGCCCCAGCAGAAAAAACAAAAAGAACACCGCGAGATGCTCAGCAATCTCAAAAAAGGGGATATGGTGGTCACTTCCGGCGGCATATACGGCCGCATCACGGGCGTCACCGACACCGTTTTGACTCTAGAGATCGCGGACAAGGTGCGGGTACGGGTAGGGCGAGGCTATATCGCCGATCTGGCCCAGGCCCCCAAGTCGGCCGCGCCTGCGGAAAAAGAAAAGACCGAAACCGACAAAAAATAGCGCACCCCGTGTGGGCGGATTCCTGGTCGTCGTATCGGCCCCGCGCCCATAGATTGTGTCCGCATCTTCGACACACGATCACAGACGATTGTAGAGGAGCGAAGCATTGAAAACACTTTCCTGGCGCCCCGTCGTTGTTATAGTGGTCCTGCTGGCCGCATTGGTTTACATCTTGCCGACCTTGCAGATGATTTCGGACAAGAAAGACCAACCCACCCTGTGGCCCTACAAGAAAGTCAATTTGGGCCTTGACCTCCAGGGCGGTATGCATTTGGTCTTGCAGGTGGATCTGGCCAAAGCGGTGGAGAGCACGGTGGACCGATCGTTCGACGATCTGCGTTCTTTCCTTCGGCAGAACCACATTCAGCCCAAGGAACTACGCAGGATCGATCCGACCACGTTTGCCGTAAGTTTGGCTGACCTGGAAAAGTTCTCCGATTCCAAAGGATTGATCGCCGAAGAGTTCCGCGATTACGCGCTTGACGAAAAAGATTTGGAAGGGAATCGCGCCGTCTATCTAACATTAAAACCGGCTGAAGCCGGCAACATAAAACGGTTAGCCTTCGAGAAGGCCGTTATGAAGGTGCGCAACCGGGTGGATGAATACGGTGCCCGGGAACCGGATATTCGGCCCCAGGGTGAGGACCGCATCGTCGTCCAATTGCCGGGCGTAATCGATTCCGAACGGGCGCGCAAGGAGATCGGTCGTACCGGCAACCTGGAGTTCAAGCTGGTGGATGATAACGGCGATGCGCGCGAGGCGCTCAAAGGCAATATGCCTGCCGGCGACGAAGTCCGGTATTACCGCAAGGATGATCCCGAGATGGCCGGGCGTCCGATCCTGCTGAAAAAAGAGACACTGCTGACCGGCGAATACCTAAGCGAGGCGCGGGTCCAGTTCGATCGCGGCAGCGGCAAACCGTATGTGGCCATCAAGTTCAACACCAAAGGGTCGCGTATCTTCGCCCAGATCACCGAAGAGAACATCAACAAGCGGTTGGCCATCGTGCTGGATGGCGAGGTCTATTCGGCCCCCGTGATCCGCTCCAAGATCGTGGGCGAGGGGATCATCGAGGGTAATTTTAACGATGAGAGTGCCAAAAGCCTGGCTTTGGTATTGCGCGAAGCCTTTCCGACGCCCGTTAAAATCCTGTATGAGAAATTGGTGGGGCCCTCCCTGGGCGAAGACTCCATTCGCAAGGGATTGATTTCCATGCTGGTAGGCACCCTGCTGGTGGTCGTGGGCATGATGATCTACTATAAGTGGTCCGGGGTTGTCGCCAATATAGCGCTGGTGGCGGACCTGATACTTCTCGTCGGCGGAATGGCGGCCTTCAATGCCACATTGACCCTGCCCGGCATCGCCGGCATCATTTTAACCCTGGGTATGGCCGTTGATGGAAACGTGTTGATCTACGAGCGCATCCGCGAAGAGCTGCGGATGGGTAAAACAGCCCGCGCCGCGCTGGACGCTGGCTTCGAGCGCGCCACGACGACCATTCTGGACGCCAATATCACCACCCTGATCGCCGCTCTGGTCTTATTCCAATTCGGTACGGGAACGGTCAAAGGCTTTGCCGTTACCTTGAGCCTGGGCGTGGTGGTCAGTGTCTTCACCGTGTTGGTCTTATGCCGCGCCATTTTTGAATACTTTGTGGTCTCGCGCCGTGTGAAAACCTTGAGCGTTTGAGATCCCCAGTCACAGCTGCGCCCGCTTCATCCATGATGTGGCCGGCACGAGCAAACACCAAGATCGAGGAACCGATTATGCTGCAGATCATCAAACCGGATGTAAACGTCGATTTTGTTGGAGTTCGCAAATGGGCTTATGCCTTTTCCCTAACATTGATTCTGGCAAGCATTGTCTCGGTGGTGCTCCACGGTGGCCTTAAATACAGCATCGATTTTGCCGGCGGCGCAGAGATTTTGGTAAAATTCGACAAAGCGGTACCCATCGAAAAAATCAAATCGGCGCTGGTCGATATCGATTTGAAAGGCACTGTTCAGGAGTATGGCAAAGGCGGGTCGGATAACTTTCGCATCTTGATCGATGCCCAACAAGCCGAAACCGAAAACCTGAACCGGAAACTCCAAGATGGATTAACATCTGCCACCCAGGCCAAGGTCACTATCGAATCCTTCGAACAAGTCGGGCCGCAGGTCGGCAGCGATATGCGCCAAAAAGCGATGCTGGCCATCTTTTTTGCCTTGCTGTTCATCAATATTTACATTTCGGGTCGCTTCGAGTTCAAATGGCTGATCAGCGCCGGCATGACGCTCGTCCTAGCCGTTTTGGTGTACGCCCTTTACCTCATCCATCTGAGCATGCCGATCTTGATTCTGGCCGCTTTGATCGCCAGTCTGGCGCTCTTCTATTTTTTGAACCTCAAGTACGCCATGGGCGCCATTGTGGCTCTGATTCACGATGTTATCATCACGGTCGGTTGCTTCTCCTTTAGTGAAAAGGAGTTCTCGCTGACCATCGTTGCGGCGATTCTGACCATCATCGGTTATTCGCTCAACGACACCATCATCGTCTTTGACCGTATCCGGGAAAATCTGCGTAAATACCAGAAACGGCCCATGGGCGAAATCATCAACCGCAGCGTCAACGAAACCCTTTCCCGTACTATTCTGACGTCCGGCTTTACCTTGCTTGTGGTCGTTGCGCTGTTTTTTCTGGGCGGCGGGGTCATCCATGATTTTGCCTTCGCCCTGCTTGTGGGCATCGTCGTTGGCACCTACTCCTCCGTTTTTGTCGCCAGTCCCATTCTGCTGGCCTGGCAGAAGCGCAAATAGTCCGAAGGGTCCAAGGAGAGAAAGCACCGGCCTGAAACACGAATGGAATATCTTTTCCCCTGGTTGACCCTAAAGAGCGTTCCGGCGATCGGTAACCTCCTTTTTGCGCGGCTGTTGCGTCACTTTGGTTCGCCGGAGCGGGTGCTTGCTGCCCCGCTCCAGGCCCTCACCCAGGTGGAGGGCATCACGCCGCGCTTGGCCC
>JAKAFO010000096.1 GCA_021819735.1 Deltaproteobacteria bacterium | reverse complement strand
TGGCCCGGGAGTAATCGTTGCGCGTGGAGGAAGCCGTGAAGATCCGTTCCACCTCGCCCAGAATGCGCGCGGCCTTGAGGGGCAACAACTCGGGATCGCCAGGGCCCACCCCGATGCCGTATAAAATACCTGTGGTCATCTTTTGTCCTTCATCTTTCATCTTCCCTCTCCGTACATCCGATGGCTTCCGGCTCTTTTTCGAACACTTCCGGATAAAGCATCCGGCCGATACCGCAAATCCCCGCCAGCAGGCGCGGCGTAGGCCGGGAGACCAACTGTTCGTCAATGAAATGGATGCGGTTCTCGCGCACGGCCCGGATCAGCCCGAAACCCGGTTCGTTTTGAATCGTCTCGCGGGTGGGGCGATTCATGGGACCGGATTGGGCCAGGTAGACATCGATGGCCTCACCGTGCGCCAGGATGCGCTCCTTGCCGTAGTCGGCAATGTTGGTGCCCCGGCGGGAGGTCGCGTCGGAGGCCACATTGACGCCGCCGGCGGTCTCCAGGGCGAAGATGGGCATGCTGCCCGGTGAAAAAGTCCGCATGCGATCGTGAATCGCTTCGAAGTACACCCGCCGCTTCTCCGGGATGGCGGCCGTGCGCCGGCCGATGCGGGTTACGCCGGCTTGGAAGCCGGCCACCATCGCTTCCGCGGCCTGGCTGCGCCCGGTGAGCAGCCCCAGGCTGCGCCAGTAGGCGTACATCTGCGTCACCGTGGCCGGTTGCAGCGAGACCACGGCAATGCCCGCCGCTTCCAGGCGGCGCAACAGCGGCGCGTAGCCCCGGTCGATCATAGGCCGGATCAGCACCAGATCGGGCCGGGCCGCCAGGAACTTCTCCAGGTCATCGTGGTAGGAGAAAACCGCCTTGGTCCGCGCCTCGGGCGGAAACGATTCGTTGGGACTCACGCCGATCAACTGCCCTTGGGCACCAATAGCGAAAAGATTTTCGGTGTGGGCGCCGTAAAGGGAGACGATCCGCCGAAACGGCTGCGTCACGACGATCCGGCGGCCGGCATCATCCACCAACGGTTCAGCCGATGCCGCGCCTAAGGCGGGCTGGAAGCAAAACCAGAGCAGCAGACCTATTCTCCAAGGGCAAGCACCGATCCGCATCACACCCCCTCCTTGGTCAACACCACCTGTCGGTGCTGCTCGCCGGGGATGGCAGCGACCCGGGCATGGACCTGGAATACGTCACGCAACATGGCCGCGGTCAACACCTCGGCCGTGGGGCCGATAGCGAGTACCGTTCCGTCCCGCAGGCACACCAGCCGGTCGCAATACATGGCCGCCAGGTTTACATCCTGCATGACGGCGACCACCAGAGCGCCCCGGGCTACCCGCCGGGCCGCCAGGTTGAGCAAAGAGATCGCATGGTGCATGTCCAGATGGGCCGTGGCCTCGTCCAGGAGCAGCACATCGGTCTCCTGGGCCAGGGCCCGGGCAAAAACCACTCGCTGGCGTTCGCCGCCGCTGAGCCGGTCCACCCGCCGGCCGGCCATGGCCGTCAGTTCGGCCTCGCCCAATACCCTGGCCACGGCCCGCCGGTCCGCCTCTCCGGGGCGGCCGAAGCGGGGGATGTGGGGATAGCGGCCCATCATCACCACCTCGGCGCAGGTGTAAGGAAAATCCAGACGCAAGGCCTGGGGCACCAGGGCGATGCGCCGGGCCAGAAGCTTGCGCGCATATTCTTCCAGGGGCCGGCCCGCCAGGCGCAGCGTGCCGCGCACCGGCCGCAGGTGCCCGCACAACAGGTCGATGAGCGTGCTCTTGCCGCTGCCGTTGGGGCCGATGATGCCGTAGAAACAGCCTTGTTCGAAGGTCAACGACAGGCCATCGAAGATGCGTTTGGCGCCATAGGAAAAGGCAATGTCTTCAAGCGCGAACATACGATGCTTCCCTTTTACTTCTGCTTTATCCGCCTTCGATAAATCACGCAAAAAAACGGCCCACCGATGAGCGCCGTGATCACGCCGATGGGAATCTCCTGGGGCAGCACGGCCCGGGTCACCGTATCGGCACCCAGTAGAAGGCAGGCCCCGGCCAGCAGCGACACCGGAATCAGGCGGCGGTTGTCCGGGCCGGTGATAAAACGCACCATGTGGGGCACCAGCAGCCCCACGAATCCGATGATGCCGGACACGGCCACGCACACCGCCGCTACCAGGGAGGCCCCCACCAGCAGGATCAGCGCCATCTTGCGCGGCGAAACCCCCAGCGAGCCCGCGCTGCGGCTGCCCAGGGCCAGCAGGTTCAGGTCCCGGCCGAAGAAGAAAAAGAGGGCCGTTCCCAGCCCCACGGCCAGGGCGGTCAGACCCACGTCACTCCAGCCTTTGGAAGCGAAACTGCCCATGAGCCAGAAGATGATGATCCCCACCTGTTCGTCGGCCAGGTATTTGATGAAACTCACCCCGGCCGAGAGGATGGCGGCCACGATGATGCCCGAGAGAATCAGGCCGCTGGAGGAAAAATCGCCATCCAAGCCGGCCAGCCAGATGACCGCCAGCAGGGTGGCCACGGCGCCGGCAAAGGCCAGGACCGGCACCGACCAGGCCCCCAGCAGGGTAACATTGGCCAGCAACGCCAGCGCGGCGCCGAAGGCGGCCCCGGCCGAAACCCCCAGGGTATAGGGATCGGCCAGGGGGTTGAGCAGGATGCCCTGGAAAACCGCGCCCGAGACCGCCAGCCCGCCGCCCACCAATGCCGCCGTGAGAATACGCGGCAGGCGCACATCCACAACCACCACCGGCGCCATCTCGCCCGGAGACTCGCCCGCCCCACCCGCGCCCAGTGGCGCCAGGAGAATGCGCAGCACCTCGGCAAAGGGGATCTCCAGGAAGCCGCTGCCGGCGGCGTAGACGATTTCGGCCAGGAGCAGGGCCGCGAAACCCGATAACAACAACCACAAGGGTTTACGCGCTCCCAACCAGCGACCGGTATCTTCTATAGGATAGATCGTCATATTCCCCGGCCCTACACCCCCATCGCCTTCATGGCGTTCCCGATATGCCCGACCCAGATATCCACAAAGGCATCGTACTCGGCGGTGCCCTTCATCACCGGCACGCATTGAATCCCGGCGTTGGTAAAAATCGATTTCCAGGATTCGGGTTGATCGCCGGCCATGTCGTTTTTGGCATGGTCGCCGGCCACGGACATGAACGGCATCAAGTAGGCCTTCTTGATACCCTTGGCCCGCATCTGGGCCTTGATGAGGTCTACATCCGGATAGCCCTCCACCGTTCCCACGAAAAAGTTGGGGTCTTGCAGTTGCAGTTGGAACATCAGGGCCGCGTAAAAGGCGTTGGCCGGATGATGGGTGCCGTGGCCCATGAGCACCACCGCCTCGTTTTTCCTGCGCTCCTTGGGAATGACGCCGGCGATGGCCGCCACGATGGCCGCCATATCGGCCTGGGTGGCCATCAGCGGATCGCCCAGCACCAGCTTAGCGAAGCCGCCCATGGCCTTGAAGCCGTTCACCGTGCGCAGCAGGTCGTGGTATTCGGCGCCGCCGATGGTGTGCAGCGACTGCACCACCACGTGGGTGAAGCGTTCATCCAGCATGCGGGCCAACGCCACCGCCGGTGAATCCAATGCTTTGCCCTGCCCGGCCAGTTTCTCGCGGATGATGTGGGAAGTATAGGCCCAGCGTACGGCGGTCCCCGGATAGGCCGCGGCCACCTTGCGATCGATGGTATCGAACGACACCTGGGCCGACGCATCGCTGGACCCGAAGGCGACCAGCAAAATCCCCACCTTGTGAGCTGCTCGGCCCGCATGCCCGTGCCCCTCGGAACCGACGGCCAAGCCCGGCACACTTACGGTGACCAGCATCAGCGTGCACAGCGCCACCACACCCCGCAACCATTTGCCTTGCAACATGTCCGTTACCCCTTTCCTTTTGGCAATATTTCCCATGGTCGTGGGAAGCGCTCCCGCCGCCGGTGCCGCCAAATAAAAAAGCCCTTCAAGCATCATGCGCTTGAAGGGCTTTACCCAGTTTCTTGGCCCGACCTTATATGTCAGCGACTGTTCGTGTTACCGCACGAAACAACCACAACCGTTCAGGCAGGTCTTCTGGCTCTCCCGCCTTCGCGGCGGCCTTCCCATTCCGCTCGGGCGGAAAAGTGGCACGCAACGGCCGCAAAGGTTGCTTTCCTTATTATTAAAGAAAAGCCGGGGTTACAGCGGCGGGACCGCTCCCGATTCGCACGGGATTCCCTATTGAGCCCGTATATGGGCACCTTGAACTGGTGCCCATATAGAAGCTTTGGAAAGGGCCGTCAACTATTTTTCTTTTCCGGCCTAAGCGGTCTTGAAGAACTGATGCTCCTGGAAAATGCAGTAATTGGCTTCGCCGCCCACATTGGCGTCGGTGATCTCCACGAAGTAGCCGTAGGAGGTCTTCGGCTTGAGCTCCTTGGGAATCACGACTTGATTGCGGTTCTGGCCGGCCTTGGGGTCGTTGTTCACCAGGCGCTGATAATAGATGTTATCGAAAAAGGCGAGATTGTTGCCGTCGAACTCCCGGGAGGTGGATGCCGCCGCCACGCGCGTCACATAGAACGCATCCAGGTTGGCCACCTCCTTGAGGGTGGACCAGCTCAGCTTGATTTCTTTCAGGCCGGCACCGGCCGGCAACGGCTTGGTCTCCGAAGGCGAAAAGGAATCGAAGATGCGCTGGCGATTTTTGACGTAGGCGTTCACGGCCGCATCGGAAGGCGCATTCTTTTGGGTACGCGATTTCTTCACCACGCTGCCGTCCTTGCTGGTGACCTCGATGGTGTACTCGCCCTCTTTCAGAAAGCCGGTGGGCAGATTCACCATGTACCAGTAATTCTGGATTTCGGGCGTATAGAACCAGCCATTGAACTTGGTATGGTCATACTTCTGGTTAACGAAAGCCACCTCGTAGCCGTTGGGGCCGTATGCCCGGACGCTTTCGATCATGTCCGGTGCCACGACCCCCGGGGTGGGATAGAGGGCCACCAGCATCTTGTGGGTCTCTTTGGGCATGGCCGACGCCTTGAAATCCCAGTACACGTTGCACGCCATGATGTCATAGATCTGAATCTTCGTGTTTCCCATCTTCCTGCTCCTTTCGTTGTAGGCCGCTTTTCATAACTGAATGTTCGTTTATAAATAGGGCATAAAAAAAGCGGGCTATAGTTTAATGGCATCCCAGGCCAACTGAAACGACTGCTCCACTTGCGCCTCGGTCACGTGAAAATTCTTGCACAAGCGGGGGTTGGCCAGAATGATGACCGGGTAGAACACAAACGCCAGAATGATGTCCACCTCTACATTCTTGATGATCTTCAACGTGATACCCCGCCGGATGATATCGGCAATGGGCGTGAACATGCGGTCGATCTCTTTTTGATTGATTCTTTCGAAAAAGGGCGAGTTGGAAAACTGCTCCGAAAAATGGAAGTAATCGGGGTGCTCCGCCGTAAACCGGAACAGATTGAACCACACCTGCCGGAAGATATCCCGGATGGGCAGCGTTGCGTCGATATCGCGCAGCACGATTGCGCTGAGCCTGCGTTTGATGCTGAGGTAGGTGGAGATCAGCAGGTCGTCTTTGTTCTTGTGATAGGTGTAGAGCGTGGCCGGCGAAACGCCGGCTTCTTGGGCGATCTTGGAAACCGAACTTGAAGCGAAACCGATCTGGTTGACCACCTTGACCGTGGCCTCGAAGAGGGCCTCCTGCTTTTCCTCATCCTTGGTTCGCATGGAAGTTTAATTAAATGATCATTCGCTTAATGTCAATTGCTTTCGCTGGCAACCGGGAGGGCCTGGGCCGCCGGCCGCCAGCGCTTCTTTCCGAACCCGGTCGGCTATTGGAACAGCGACCGGTACCTTTCGTAGCCTTCCTTTTCCAGATCGTCCTTGGGGATGAACCGCAAGGCGGCCGAATTGATGCAGTAGCGCAAGCCGGTGGGCTTGGGACCGTCCGGGAATACATGGCCCAAATGGGAATCGGCCTGTTTGCTGCGCACCTCGGTGCGCGCCATGAACAAGCTGCGATCGCTTTTCTCCACGATGTTGCCGGGTTCCAGGGGGCGGGTAAAGCTCGGCCAGCCGGTGCCCGAATCGTATTTATCGGTGGAGCTGAACAGCGGCTCGCCCGAGACGATATCCACATAGATGCCCTCCTGGTGGTTGTTCCAGTAGAGATTGTCGAAGGGCGGTTCGGTGCCCTCTTCCTGGGTCACTCGATATTGCAACGGACTCAAGATGCGGCGCAGGCTTTCCGGGTCCGGCGCCCGGTAACCCCGGGCATCGCCTCCCTGTGCCTCGGCATCGGCCCAGTTTTTTTTAAGGAACCGATCACGCCCGGACCCGGAGCGATAGTAGCGATAGCGCAGGGGATTTTCCTTGTAGTAATCCTGGTGGTACTCTTCGGCCACATAAAAGGGCCCCAGCGGCAGAATCTCCGTGGCGATGGGTTTTTGGAAGCGACCGGAAGAGGCCAGCATCAGCTTCGACGCTTCGGCCAGGCGCCGCTGCTCTTCATCGGCATAGAAGATCACGCTGCGATACTGGGCGCCGCGATCCACGAATTGTCCGCCGGCGTCGGTGGGGTCCACATGGCGCCAGAAGAATTCCAGCAATTCTGCGTAAGTGACCCGCCCGGGATCGTAGATCACCTTGACCGCTTCGACATGCCCCGTGGCGCCGGACGAAACTTGTTCATAGGTGGGATCGGCCACGCGACCGCCGGTGTAACCGGAAATGGCGTCGATCACGCCGGGCGCTTTTTCGAAGTCCGCTTCCGTGCACCAGAAGCAACCTCCGGCGAAGACCGCGCTTTTGGTATTGATCTCCGCAGCCGATGGCCGCTGCCGGGTCTCGCTCTTCCCATAACCGATGAACACCGGAAGATAACCCAGGGTAACCAGCGCCAGGGCGATGATTGCGATCTTTGTAAATTTCATAGACACCTCCTCGGTACCGTACGGCGGCTGACGACCCCGCCGTTCCAATTGTTTGGATGCAGGATAATCCGGATCGATAAAGAGAGCATAAAAGCCGTGTAAAGATTTGGTAAAGATGAGCTATGCGGCGGGACCGGCGGAGAGGTTCGGCAGGGTGATGCGGATGCTAATGCGGCCATCGGTCAACGTGGCGCCCACCGTGCCGCCATGGGCTTTCACCAGTTCCGCGACCAGGGCCAGACCGATGCCGGCCCCGCCATGCTCGCGGGAGCGGGATTTTTCGCCGCGGTAGAAGCGTTCGAACAGAAACGGCAGGTCTTCGGGCAGCAACTCACCGGCCGGGTTGCTATATTGGATCACGACCTGGCCATCGGCAGCCAATAATTCGATGGCCACCGATGCGCCCGGGGGGGTGTACTGGACGGCATTGTCGGTGAGATTGCGCAGGATGCGCGCCATGGCATTGCGGTCGGCCGCTACCGTGCAGGCCTCCGGCGCGGTCACCTGCACCGCGATCTCTTTGCGGCCGAACCCGGGGCGGAATGTCTCCACGGCCGTTTCGATCGCCCGGCGCAGGTCGATGGGCTCTATCCGCAGCCGCCCCCTGGCGGCATCGGCCTTGGCCAGTTGCAGCACATCTTCCACCAGCGATGCCAGCCGCATGGTTTCGCCGTGCAGCAGCGTGATCGTTTCGGGCGAAGGGGGCAGCACGCCGTCGTCGATGGCCTCCAGGTACCCCCGGATATTGGTCAGGGGCGTACGCAACTCGTGGGCCACGTCGATCATCAATTTGCGGCGCAGCTTTTCGAGTTGATCCAGGTCGGCGGCCATCCGGTTGAAGGCGCTGGCCAGTTGCCCCACCTCATCGCGACTGTCGACCGGCACGCGGACGCTGAAGTCGCCCGCCGCAATATCGCGGGAGATTCCGGTCATGCGGACCAGCGGCGCGAGCACCTTGCGCAGCATCACATAACTGAGCGTCGCGGCCAACACCACGGCCCCCAGGAAGGCCCATAGCAGGTAGCGGTGCACCGCTTCGACAAACATCGCGTGGGCCGGCTCGGGCGAGATGTGGTATTTTTCCATCAAGGTGACGAAATAGCCGGCCGCCAGGGTATCGATGGCCCACCACACCACCGCCACCACAAACACGATCACCACCAGGGTGACGGCCAGCAGTTTGAGAATCAAGTAACGGCGCATCAGGCCTCCGGGTCGGCAGGCGGTGCCTTATCGGCAAAGCGATAGCCGATACCGCGCACCGTGACGATGTAGTACGGGGTCGACAGCCGGGGCTCGATTTTCTGGCGCAGCTTGCCGATGTGGACATCCACCACGCGGTCGACGACCACCGTATCGCCTGCGGGATAGAGCCGCGCCAGCAGTTCGTCGCGCGTGAACGTTCGGCCGGGACGGGTCGCCAGGGCCTCCAGCAGAGCGTATTCGTGGGGTGTGAGTTCCACTGCCCGTCCGGCGATGCTCAAGCGCCGGTTTTCCAGATCCAGCCACAGGTCGCCATGGGCAATCACCTTGCGCGGTGTTTCGGCCGCCCGCGGCGTGCGGCGCAACACGGCCTGCACCCTGGCCACCAATTCGCGCGGGCTGAAGGGTTTGACCACATAATCGTCGGCGCCCAGGGTCAGGCCCGCCACCCGATCGATCTCTTCCCCCCGGGCGGTGAGCATGATCACCGGCACATCCGACTGCCGGCGCAGGCGGCGGCACACCTCCCAGCCGTCCATGCGCGGCAGCATCAGATCGAGGATCACCAGATCGGGCGCGTGGCGTTGGGCCAATTCCAATCCCTTGCGGCCGTCGGCCGCGGTGATCGGCCGGAAACCCTCGCGTTCCAGGTAGAGCGCCACCAGGGCCATGGTGTTCGGATCGTCTTCGATCACCAGGATAGTTTTAATAGGGTCGGTCGTTTTCGTCATGGCATCCATCGGTTTTTGCCCGGCGGGCGATCATCCCGCTTGCCGCATACTTGACATGGAATCGATTACGTCAATATATATGCATAGTTTCATCGTGTCTTTTAGGTTCTTTCGCCATTATATCTCGGCACCTCTGGTTGTTAAGAGCTGAATTCGGATCCCAATCGCCTGGTGTAGTGTTTCGCATGCGGCATCGTTGAACGGAAACCGCTAAGCCCAACAATAAAAGACCGAAAAGAGCGGCAACCTGCGGCCGGCCCGGCCGGTTTGTTGGCTCCATCACCCCCAACCCGAAGGAGGAAATCATGAAAGACCGTAATCTCAGCAAGCTGAAAATGGTGGCCATGGCCCTGGCGTTCGGCGGGGCCATCCTCTTGACAGGATGTGCCAGCACGTCCCAGGTCCAGACAGCCCAGGCGCAAGCGGATCTGGCACTCAAAGAGGCCCAGGCGGCCAAAGCCATGGCGGCCGAGAGAAACACCGAGGCCATCGAGGCCGCCAGACGTGCCGAAGATGCGGCACGGCGGGCGGAAGAGGCCGCCGCCAAAGCCGAGAATATCTTCATGCAGAAAATGAAAAAATAGGCACCCCCGCCGGATAGAAGCGCGTGCGGTTTTCCGCGCTGGCGTCATGGATTTCACTTCATCCGGAATGTTCGAGGAAACCACCGCCACTGCAATTGAACGGCGTCCGTGCCGGGAGAAAACGCCAATGCATCGAAGAATATTCCATTCACTTGCGGTAGCGGTGGTCTTCTTCACGGTCGTATGGTTCGCACCCGATAGGGTCGAAGGCGGCTCCAAGGAAGCATATCACTTCTCAAAAACGCAAAAGTTGATCGGATCCGTCCAGCGGCATGTACTCGGGCAAAATGAAACCCTGCTGGATGTCGCCCGGGCCTACGATTTGGGATTCAACGAGATTCAGGATCTATACCCCGCCTGGGACCCATGGCTACCTCCCTCCGGCGCCACGATGAGCATTCCCAGCCAGTGGATTCTTCCAGGGACGCTCCAAAAAGGCATCCTCATCAATCTGGCGGAGCTTCGCCTTTACTACTTCGATTTTGATAGCGGCACGGTCATGACCTTTCCGGTGGCCATCGGCGACCGGAAGCACCCCACGCCCCAAGGAGAATTCAAAATAGCGGCCAAGATCCAGAATCCCACCTGGACCGTCCCGCCTTCGCTGCGCGCCAAGCACAAGGTCTGGACGGTGCCTGCGGGGCCGGACAATCCGCTGGGAGAGCATTGGCTGGGCCTGGATGATTCCCGATACGGAATCCACGGAACCGATTTCCCCTGGTCCATCGGACGCTTGTCCACCCAGGGGTGCGTACGCTTGTACCCCGAAGACATTCGCGTCCTATTCGACCTGGTGCAGGTCGGCACGTTCGTAAAGATAGTATATGAGCCGGTAAAAATCGCCGCCCAGGACGGCCATGTTTTTTTCGAGATTCACCGGGATGTGTACGGCAGGATAAAGCATCTTCCCAGTTACGCCATGATCCGTCTCTATCAGGAACAGGTCATCGATCTTGTCGATTTCGAAAAATTCAATCTGTCCATTCAGGGATTGGCGGGGATTCCCGTAAATATTGGGCGCCCCGCGGTTGTCTCCCGCAACCGAGGACCGTTACCCGAAGCCGAAGACCAGAAGACACGGTATATTGCCATCGATACCCCTGCGCCGGCATGGAACATCCATCGCGGGGATGGCTTGAATGCTTCTGATGCGAAAGGAGGCAAGCACAAATGAGCCAATATATCATAGTGGTCGTCAATCGCGCTTTGGCGCGTTTCTTCACCCTCGAACCGGTAGATTTTCCCGAGTTGGAATCCGGTCCCAGAATAACGCTCCTCCATGAACTGGAGAATCAGGAGCTGAAAGACAATCAGGAGTTATTCGCCGACTCCAAGACGGGTCGCGGCGCGGCTCCTCGCGGCGCGGGCGTGCATGGCTATGACGACAAACGGGAGCAGCATATAGATGAACTCAGGCGCCGTTTCGCCGTCCGGGTTCTCGACCGCATTCAAAAGGCCGCCAAAGCCGAACACGCGGAAGAGATCATCCTGGCGTCATCCGTTCGGATGCGTCGCTTTCTTTTTCCCGGGATGGAGGCCCTCGGCCGGAAGGGTTACCGGATTCACAAGGTCTCCAAGAACATGATCAACTTTTCGCCGGATAAAATCCATCAAAACCTGGCCGAAGATGGGGTGATCCCCCGGAAATCGCGGCAGTTATCGACCGCCTGAGTCGTTCCGGAGAAATCAGCCGGAAGTTGCGCCTCACTACTTTCCCTCCCACTTGGGCAGGCGTTTTTCGAAGAATGCCGTCACGCCCTCCTTGGCGTCGCTGGTGGTGCACAGCCGCGCGAAGGCTTCGTTCATGTATTCGAACTGACTGGCGTAGGACATGTCTTCGGAACGGTAGTAAGCCTGCTTGGCGATCTGGAGCGCCACCGGGCTTTTGGCCGCCAGGGTCCGAGCCCAGGCCCGGGCTTCCTTTTCGAGGTCGTCCTTGGGCACTATACGGTTGATCAAGCCCATGGCCAGGGCTTCGGGCGCCTTGATCAATTCCCCGTAAAAGAGCAGTTCGAGGGCCCGCTTGCGGCCCAGGGAACGGGCTACCGGGACCACCGGCCCCACGCAGTTGAGGCCCACGTTGATGGCCGTCAGCCCCAGGCGCGCGTTCTCCGCCGCGATAGCCAGGTCGGCCGCGGCCACCAGTCCGGCGCCGTTGGCCGCCGCCACGCCGTGAAGCTGGGCGATCACCGGCTTTTTCAGGCGTGAAATGGTGATCAGGGGCCGCTCCATGTGCGCGATCCAGGCCTTGTATTCCATGGCCGTCTTGCCGAACAGCTCGTTCACGTCGATGCCGGCACAAAAGGCTTTGCCCGCGCCCTTGATCAAGATCGCCCGCACCTTGGGATCATTGTCCATGGCCAGCAAAGCGTTATAGAGCTCCTCGGCCAGGGCGCTGTTGAAGGTGTTCAACTGCTCCGGGCGGTTCAGGGTGATCTCGCCCACGAAATGGTCTTCCACCGACACAATCAGATTCTCGTAAGCCATCTTGACCTCCATGGGATTGCGCCTGGACTTGGGGCAATGGGTCTCTGCCAGCCGTATGGGACATACTAAACCGCCCGCACGGAAATGCAAAAACAAAATCATAGTTACTTTACTTGAATAGCGGATTCCAAGATAGATAAAAATGAAAAGTAAGGATTCTTCTGCTCAGCATGCATGGAATGGCTTACGGCCTGGTAACGGCCGATACTTGAATTCGATTCCCATTATTGAGTTGTCCAACTATACATATGAAGGCGGTGATGCCATGAATGCATCTGTCACCGATTTAAGGTATAAAATGCACGATATCCTCAAGGCTCTGGATCGGAACGAGAAGGTGACCCTTTATTGCCGGGGTAAAGCCAAGGGGGTGCTGTCGCCCATGCTGCCTCAAAAAGGATTAAAGAGGAGCAGTTTTTCAAAAACCATTAGAACCTAAGAAAGGAGCAACCCATGAAGCAAAGCAATGGTGGCTGGAGTCCCTATGTGGCCGGGGCGCTCAGCGGAGTGGTGGGAGTGCTTTCGGTCTGGTTCGCCGGGCAGTATTTCGGCGCCTCCACCTCGTTCGTGCGCACCGCGGGTCTAATCGAACAACTCTTCGGCCCCGAACGCGTGGCGCAGATGGCCTATTTCGTCAAGAACGCCCCCAAGATCGACTGGCAGTGGATGTTCATGGTGGGGATCTTTCTAGGGGCCATGATTTCCGCCCTGACTTCCGGATCTTTCAAATTGCAGGCCGTCCCCGATATGTGGGCCGCGCGCTTCGGCGCCGGCAGCACCGCCAAGCGCGCCGCGGTGGCATTTGCCGGAGGGGTGGTGGCCATGTTCGGGGCGCGTCTGGCCGATGGCTGACCCAGCGGGCACGGGTTGAGCGGTTCGCTTCAACTGGCTGTCAGCGGTTTTATCGCCCTGGTGTGTTTCTTTATCGGCGGCATGATCGTCGCCCGCCTGGTATATGGAGGAGGCCAACGATGAAAATGCTTATCTATGGATTGATCACGGGCTTGTTGTTCGGCTTCCTGCTACAAAAGGGCCGCGTGCTGCGCTACGACAAACAGCTCGGCGCCCTGCGCTTGAAGGATATGACCATCGTGAAGTTCATGCTCTCCAGCGTGGTGGTGGGCATGGTGGGCGTCTACCTATTGAATGACCTGGGCCTGGCCAAACTTTCCATTAAGGCCACCATCCTGGGCCCGGTCATCATCGGCGCCCTGATTTTCGGCCTGGGATGGGGGCTGCTGGGATATTGCCCGGGCACCTCCATGGGAGCCCTGGGCGAAGGCCGCTGGGACGCCGTCTGGGGCATCCTGGGCATGATCGTGGGCGCGGCCCTGTTCGCCGAAGCCTACCCCTGGCTCAAGGAATCGGTCTACACCTGGGGGGATCTGGGAAAGATCACCCTGCCCCAGGTGCTGGGGGTCAGCCATTGGGTCATCATACCGCTGTTCATCGTGGGAGCCATGGGGCTCTTCTGGTGGCTCGAGAAAAAGGGGCTGTAGGCGATCCGGGAGGGCCGCGCGCCTGGCGGCCCCCCATGAACATACGGCAGGAAGTTAGCCTGCTAGATTTCGATGGCCAGTTGGGCCGCCAGGCGGTCGGTTTTCTGGAAATCGTCTTCGACCTCGCCGTGCAGGAACTCCACGGTCAGATTGGTGTTCCTGAAAAGGTCCCAGTTGACCGCGACGCCCTGTTGGGCTTCGGGCAGAAGTTCGGCGCAACCGATGCGCTGGAACCGCTTCGCGTTACGCCTTCACTTTCTTCGCGCCATGGGGCCGAAGACCGTAATACCTACCTTGAGTTGTTAGATATTCATCGCTTTCTACGACGGCCTCATTCAGAGCATCCAATTTTCTTTTCAAGCATTATTCTTGACATTAACATCCGCGGACTTTATTTTGCCGGAAACTAATTTGGAGATGAAGGTGGCGGACAAAACGAAAATCTACAAAAGCGAACTCCCGATCCAGGACAAGGCCGCTTTTTTGATTATCTGCACGGCCCAGGAACTACTGAACAAGCTGGGCGCCATCACCAAGGCCTTCGATCTATCGCTGACGCAACTGCAGATTCTGCATGTGTTGGATATGCTGCCCCAGGAAAAGGTAACGGTGAGCGCCATTCGCGCGCTGCTGGTGGAAGATAGCCCCAATGTCTCCCGTTCCATCAACAAACTGGCGGGCCAGAAACGGGTGGTCAAGGAACGCAGCAGCGCGGACCAGCGGGTGGTCTACATCTCCATCACCGATGAGGGGCGCAGGGTGCACCATGAATGCGATGCCCAAATCGTCGGCCGCACCCTCGATCTGCCGGACAAAGCATCCCGGCAACTGGTGGAGCTGTTGATTAAGATTTGACGGACAGCAACATTTTTTTTAGACATTTAGTTGCCGTGGAAAATAGTTCCACGGATTATATAAATCCATCAGACCTCCGGCCGCGGCCGGAGTAAAGGGCTTAGAAACTGCTTTCAACAACACTCACAACACTGGAGGTCACATCGAATGGGAATTAAAGCTTTGTACACGGCGCATGCCGTGGCGACAGGAGGCCGCAACGGCCATGCACAATCGGAGGATGGTATTGTCAGCGTGAACTTATCAGTTCCCAAAGCCATGGGCGGACTCGGCAAAGAGGGCACGACAACCCCGGAGCATCTGTTCGCAGTCGGCTATGCCGCCTGCTTCGGCAGCGCTTGTGAATTTATGTCGCGCCAGCTCAAATTGATTCCGAAGTCCATCGAGGTAAAATCGGCGGTGGGCATCGGCCCCGATGAAATCGGCGGATTCGGCCTGGAGGTGGCTATGGAGGTCAAGGTTGCAGGACTTTCCCAGGCAGACGCGGAAAAGGTGGTTGCGGCCGGGCACCAGGCCTGCCCCTATTCCAACGCCATTAAAGGCAACGTGGCGGTGACGATCAAGGTGGTGACCGCCTGATCCCGACGCTTGTGCAACGACAGCCCGGAAACAATCCATTAAAAAAGGCGTAACCCGATCATTTTCGATCACACGTTACGCCTTCGCTTTTACCGCACTCGGCAGTTCATGTGCGGAGCATGCCGGTCACCGTGGGCAACTTGACATCCAGGCGCTTGGCGATGTCCCGGTTCCGGATCACCTTTTTAGCCGAGCCCAGATCCAAAATAGCCTCCAGGTAATCCTCCATGGTGGAGGTCAACGGCTTATCGGTCGGGGCCTGCCGGCGATGCTTATCGCTTCAGACCGTCGCATTTTGCTTGCGTCAAAAGGTCTTCGATCTGTCGATCCTTTGCCTGCCACATCCGATTGACCCATTGTTGCATTTTCTCCCGAAACGCCGGATCTTCTTCGTAATTGGCGCCGACCACATTTTCGGGAACGGGCAGGACCTGAACCCGGACAACGATGCAAGTAATGTTGCCGGCCAGCATATCCCAAAAGCCCACAGGGGGCTCGTTCCGCGGGTAGACAATGGTCACATCGACCACATTGGACAGATAGTCTCCCATGCTGGAGAGCACCAAGGCCACACCGCCGGCTTTGGGCGACAGCAGGTGGCAATAAGGAGAGTTTTGCTTTTTGTGCTTCTGGTAGTTAAAGCGCGTCCCCTCCAAAAAATTCATCACGGACACGGGTTGGGTCTTGAACTTCTCGCACTTTTTGCGGGTCGTTTCCATATCCTTGCCCCGCAGTTCGGGATGTTTTTCCAAAAATGACCGCGAATAGCGCTTTAGAAATGGAAAATCGAGCGCCCACCAGGCCATCCCCAGAATGGGTACCCAAATCAGCTCTTGCTTCAGGAAGAACTTGAGGAAGGGAATGCGCCGTTTGAAAAT
>JAKAFO010000431.1 GCA_021819735.1 Deltaproteobacteria bacterium | reverse complement strand
ACACCACGGTGCGCCGCCTGACCCCCACGGGCGTTCCAGTGGTGGCGGCGATTCCCTTGCTGGCCGGCGAATCGGTCACCACCGAGGGCATTCAGGTGCAACAAAACCAGGTCCTGATCAACATGGGACCGGACCAGCGGGAGGTGGTCTTTAGCGCCAATCTGCCGATCGCGCCCAAGATCCTGCTGGAGGCCCCCCGGAACGTGCCCTGGACCGAGACCTGGGTGCTTGATGCCGGCGCCGTCTGGCATTGCGAGCTTACGGGCCTTGCCGTGGTCCATCACCAGGATGCCGGCGGCCAGTGGCAGCCGCGCTGGCAGCCGTGGCCGGGCGAGCAGGTGGCGATCCAGGTCAGCCGGCCGCCGGCCGTGGCCGGTCAGACCAAGACCATCGACCGGGCCGACCTGACGCTGACCCCCGGCCGGCGCTTCGGCCAGGGGCAGTTGCGGCTCAACCTGCGCAGCAGCCGCGGCGGCCAGCATACCGTTTCCCTGCCGCCCAATGCCAATTTGCAGCAGGTCACGGTCAACGGCCGGAGCCTGCCGGTTCAGCAGGATGGCGCCTTCGTCACCGTGCCGTTGCAGCCGGGCAGCCAGGAGCTCGCGGTGCAGTGGCAGCAATTGGCGCCGTTTGCCATGTTCTACCGGGTGCCGCCGGTCCAGATCGGCCAGGCGGGCGTCAACGCCCGAGTCAGCGTGCAAATGCCCGAAAACCGATGGATTCTGCTGGTGGGCGGCCCGCGCTGGGGGCCGGCCGTGCTCTTCTGGAGCTACATCGTGGCGATTGTCCTGGCGGCCCTGCTGTTAGGGCGAATGACCCTGACGCCGCTCAAAACCTGGCAATGGCTGCTGCTGGGCCTGGGGCTGACCCAGATCCCGGCGGCCCTGGCGCTGCTGATCGTCGGCTGGCTGGTGGCCCTGGGGCTGCGCGAGCGCCAGGCCATGCCCGGCGGTTGGTTCACCTTCGATATGATCCAGATCGGTCTGGTCGTCTGGACCGTGGCGGCCCTGGTGGCCTTGTTCACGGCGGTCGAAGCCGGGCTGCTGGGCCAGCCGGACATGCAGATCGAGGGCAACGACTCGACCTTCATGGCCTTGCACTGGACCCAGGACCATATCGGCGAAGGCCTGCCCCAACCCTGGGTCTTCAGCCTGCCGGTGTGGGGCTACCGCTTGTTGATGCTGGCCTGGTCCCTGTGGCTGGCCCTGGCATTGCTCGGTTGGCTCAAGTGGGGCTGGCGGGCGATGAGCAAGGAGGGGGCGTGGCGCAAGGTGGTACTGCGACGCTCCAAGTCTTCGACCACAGAGTAAACCAACAGGCTGACTATGCTTCAAGAACTCTCCATTCGCAATTTCGCCATCATCGAGGATTTGACCATCCGCTTCGCGCCGGGGCTGACCATTCTCAGCGGCGAGACCGGCGCGGGCAAATCCATCATCATCAATGCCGTCAATCTGCTGCTGGGCAGCCGGGCCTCGGCGGCCCTGATCCGCACCGGCGCCGAGAGCGCCGAGTTGGAAGCGCTCTTCGACCTGCCGGCCCAAAGCCGCGTGGCCCAGGCCATGACGGCGGCGGGCCACGATCCGTCCGAAGGGCTGATGGTGCGGAGGGTGATCTCGGCCAACGACCGCCATCGCATCTACATCAACGGCCGGTTAGCCACCATGCAGGCCCTGGCGGAGCTGACCGCCCGGCTGGCCAGCATCTCCGGCCAGCATGCCCACCAGGGGCTGCTCAGGGAAGAAGAACATCTTTCGATCCTGGATCACTTCGGCGATCTGCTCTCCCTGCGCGGCCGCTACAACCAGACCTATGCCGAAATACTGCCCTTGATCCGCCGGGAGCAGGAGCTGCTGCGCCAGCAATCGCGCCAGGGCGAGCAGATGGAACTGCTGCGCTTCCAGCGCCAGGAGATCGCCGCCGCCGCGCCGACGGCCGGCGAAGACCAGGCCCTGGAAAAGGAGCGGCTGCTGCTTAAAAACGGCGAGACCCTTTTTCAGACGGCCCAACAGTGCCTGGATGGGCTGTATGCCGCGGACGGCGCGGTTTACGAAACCCTGGGCGGCCTGGCCAAGGAGCTGGGCCGGGTGGGCCGTCTGGACGAACGCCTGGCACCCAGGGCCAAGGAGCTGGAGGAGGTGCTCTACCGGGTGGAAGATATCGCCGCCCACTTGCGCGATTACCTCAAGCAACTGGATCTGGACCCCCAGCGCCTGGAAGCCGTGGAGGCGCGCCTGGATCTGCTCAACAAGCTCAAGCGCAAGTATGGCGGTTCGCTGGAGCGTGTCCTGACCTACGCTCAGGAGATCGATGGCCAGCTTGACGAGATCGATCACCTGGACGCGCACATCGCAGAGGTGCGCACCAAACTGCGCCGCAGCCACGAAGCCTTGTGCCGCCTGGCAGCCGAGCTGGCCGAGCAGCGCCGAGAGGCGGCCCGCCTGCTGGCGGCCGGCGTGGAAAAGGAGTTGGCGGCCCTCAAGATGGAGGGCACCCGTTTCGCGGTGGAGGTCCAATCCGTGCCGGCCCCCAAGGAGAGCAGCCCCTATCTGGTCTGGGACGGGCAGGCGCTCACCGAGAGCGGCGCGGACCGGGCCGGCTTCCTGATCGCCCCTAACGTGGGCGAGGCGATCAAGCCCCTGGCGGCGATTGCTTCGGGCGGCGAGCTCTCCCGGGTGGTGCTGGCCCTCAAGGCCATTCTGGCCCGGGGCGACGAGCTGGAGACCGTGGTCTTCGACGAAGTCGATGCCGGCATCGGCGGCGGCACGGCCGAACTGGTAGGCAAAAAGCTGATGGCCCTGGCCCAACGCCATCAGATCCTGTGCATCACCCATCTGCCCCAGATCGCCAAATTCGGCGATCAGCACCTGCGCATCGTCAAGAGCGTGGCCCAGGGCCGCACCCGCACCACCATCACGCCGCTCGACGCCCAACAGCGGGTGGAAGAGATCGCGCGCATGCTGGGCGGCGAGAAAATCACGGACACGACCCTGGCCCATGCCAGGGAAATGCTGGAAGCAAAATAGGGGGTTCACCGATGGCCAAACGCCCCTGGAAGCCGGGCACGATGATCTACCCGCTGCCGGCCGTGCTGGTGAGCTGCGGCGATGCCCGGCAGGGCTACAATATCATCACCATCGCCTGGACCGGCACGCTCTGCACCGATCCGCCCCTGTGCTACATCTCGGTGCGGCCCGAACGCTACTCGTATGGGTTGATCAAAAGCAGCGGCGAGTATGTGATCAACCTGACCACCCGGCAATTGGCCTTTGCCGTGGACTGGTGCGGCGTCAAATCCGGCCGGGAAGTCGACAAGTTCAAGGAGATGAACTTGACCCCGCTGCCGGCCCAGAAGGTAGCCGCGCCGTTGATCGCCGAATCGCCCTTGAGCATCGAGTGCCGCGTGCGCGAGGTGATGCCCCTGGGCAGCCACGACATGTTCGTCTCCGAGGTGGTGGCCGTCAACGCCGATGAAAGCCTGATCAATCCGCGCACCGGCGCCTTCGCGTTCTCCCACGCCGAGCCCATCTGCTACTCCCACGGCCGTTACTTTGCGCTGGGAAGCATTTTGGGCACCTTCGGTTATTCGGTGCGCAAGAGGAAAAAGCATCCGTCCGCCGGAAGTCGCAGTAATAAGCGTCGGTCCCCAAAGCAATAAAGGACGCGCATGGACGCGAAGCAACTTTTTTACAACCTGCCGCCCTTCCTGACCGCCGCACTGCTGGCCGGCATG
>JAKAFO010000095.1 GCA_021819735.1 Deltaproteobacteria bacterium | reverse complement strand
TGCCTCCGCTGCGAGACCGGCGTGAGGACATCCCCCTGCTGGCGGACCATTTCCTCGACACCGTCGGCCGGGACAAGAAACTCTCGAGCAGCGCCCTCCAAATACTCATGACCCATGAATGGCCCGGAAACGTCCGCGAGCTGCAAAACGCCATTCAATCGGCAGCGGTGATGGCCCCGGAGACTATTGAGCCGGCCCATTTACCTTCATCCATCACCAGGAACTGGCCCGAAGCCAGCGCCGCGACGCTCCCAGAGGGGCAGCCAGTGGACATGGATTCAAAACTTCAGGCGCTCGAAAAAAGCATGCTGATCCAGGCCCTCTCCCAATGCCGGGGTATCCAAAAGCAGGCGGCCACCCTTCTGGGCATTAAAGAACGCAGTCTATGGCATCGGCTTAAAAAGTACGACATCGATGCGACAAGCTTTAAAAACTAACGGGCATTACCTTGTCATGCCCTCCATAGTTTTGACGAAAAACTACAAAATTTGATGAAAACGAGGGTGATCTACCGCCGAGGACTATTCGAGGCGATAGCCCCCCAGCATTTAACTTTTTGTTTTTAAGTCAATAATTACGAATTGATCTTTTACTAAACCTATGGCATGTTTGGTGCACAGTTTGGTAGGCGGTTTTCCTGGCACAGCATTCAATCATCGTCTATTTGAATGGAGAATAAACCCTGATGAAACCATTAGCTACTCGCACGAATAAACCTGAACTGAATAACGCCGGTTTTACTCTCCTGGAAATCATCGCGGTCATCGTTATTATGAGCATCCTTGCCGTGGTAGCCGTGCCGAGATATTTTGATTTGCAAACCCAAGCCCGACAGAGAGCTATGGATACCGGCCTGGCCGAAGGCATCGGACGTGTCAATGGTTATTTTGCACAACAAGTGTTAACCGGCACCACCCCTAGCGCCATCCTCTACGACACCTCCGCCACCAGACTTGGTTCCGACCTTGGCGATTTTATCCTGACGGTGAGCGCCGAAGGAGCACTAACCTCGGCAACCCACTTCAGGATAACTGTTACAGGAAGATCGGGGACGCCTCTTGCGGGTATGACGAAAAGTGCGGATGTGAAGAAACCAGGGTTGTAGGTACCATCAGCACCGATTTATCAAAAATCCTTCTTCGTCTTGCCGGTGATATCGCGAACGAGCGCATTGATGATTTTTTCGTTCGGGACATACGGCATGATGTTTTCTGATTCGACCTCAAATACCACATGGTTTTGAATGTAATCGATGCCTTTCAAATCGAGCAGTGCTTGCATGTACCTGACCGCCATCTCTCTCTGATTCAACTTTTCATGCATCTCAGCCAAAGCCAAGAGCGCGACTATATCTTCAGGTTTCTTTTCCAAAAGGTGTTGCCAATCCTCCAGGGCGGCAGGATAGTCCTTTTGCAACCAATGGCTTTGGGCAATCACCATCGAAGCGATACGATCTTCGATACGGTTGGCCGCCAGCGCCGTGGTGGCAATCTTAGCAGCTTCCGCATATTCGCCCATCTTTAGCTTGTTGATGGCCATCAAACCATTTAGCAGTGGATCATCGGGCCAGCGCTTCAAACCACCCTTTAATATATCTTCGGCACCGGCAAAATCCGCCATTTGCATGCGTACCTGCGCTTCCTCGTGCCAGACTTTAGATAGTTCTAACAGCGCGCGCGCATCTTCGAACCATTCTAAGGCTTTTAAATAATTCTTTTCGACCTTTGCGGCATGAAGCCCAAGGTTGTAGAATGCCAAACCTTTCTGTTGGGTGTTGTTGAAATTGTCCAATTCCACGGCTTTAAGAAAGCTCTGGCAGGATTTTTCCGGTTGGCCGAGGTACCAATAGGCCTTGCCCAGGTTGTTGAAGGCCAGACTCGAATTCGGGTAAATCAAGGTCACATGGCGCCACAAATCGTATTCGCTGGCGAATGTGCGGTTGTACTCAAAGGTAGTTTGAGCCCTAGTGAGCAACAGCAGCCCTGCGCATCCAAAAATCATAACCCGCAAAGCACGTTGATAGTAGAATAAGGACATGGCGCGCGCGACACCCACCCCCAGAGGAACGAACAGGAGCATGCTCGGTACATAGTTGCGATGCTCGTAGATCAGTTCGAGGTTGAGAATGGAGCTTTCCACAGCATGATTCAAAAAGAAAAAGAGGCCGCAATAGGCAAACAAGCGGTGTCGGCGGGCCAGCATGCAAAGAAAAAGAAGAATGGCCAGGAGGCCAAGGATGGCGATCCCTGTGGTCCAAGGCGTCGCCAGCGATTCAGAGATGGCGATATCGTGCAGGATGCTCATGCGCGAGGCCATGGGCACGGCTAACATCCCCAAATAAATGAAGAGCGCGCGGGGCTGGGTCAAAAGACGCTCGGTCATGGTGAAAGGTCGGTTGGTATAGGGTTCGAACAGCCTCAGCGGGTTGGTGTAAAGGACACTGAGAAGCAAAAGAACGGCTGTTACCCCCAGCACGGCTGACACAATCTTGAGCACGGTCCGCCGATCGAGAGTCCGAAAAAACAGAAGCTCGTAGAGCAAAATGGCATAAGGGAGGAGCACGGCATTCTCTTTGGTCAACAATCCGCAGATGGTGCTCAGGGCGCACATGCCGTAGGACCAGACGCGGGTACTGGTCCGCTCGGACCTGCGTCCGATGAGATATGCGTACATCGCTACAATGTAGAATAAGCCGGCCATGGCGGTCATGCGCTGAACGATATAGGTCACCGCCGTCACATGAATGGGGTGGCAGCCCCAAAATAGTGTCGCCAACCACGCAATGAGCGTTGCTTGGGCGGTATACCGAGAATCGAAAATCGGCAGCCGCAACGTGTCACGCACAAAAAGAAATAGAATTAAAGCCGCCAGGTAATGGATGCCGAAATTGACGACATGGTACCCCATAGGATTGTCAAGGCCCCAGAGATAGTTGAGCGCAAAGCTCAAGTAAGCCAGGGGGCGCCCGACAATCTGAAAATCGGGACCGGCCGACAGAACCTTGCGGATTTGTGGCCAGGAGATTTCGGTCATGTGGATCTTGCCGTTGTTGACGATGTTGACGAAGTCGTCATATTGCCAGGCGCCGTGGAAGCTGTTGGCGTAGCAGGCTAAGAGTAGACCAAGTAAGGAGATGGCAGCCCAGGTGCTGCTTTTTGAGGCGATCGCTTTGAATATGCCCATTGATTCCCGAATAGCGTACAGCAAAAGTGTTGAAACGCAAGCATTGCTCATAACAGGTCCCATCGCGTGGATCAAGAATGGAGCGCCGCTGTGTTGCCGGTATAAAGCGCCCTTTCTTTCCTGTTTTCATCTCAAAGGCCATTTGGTATGGATGAGTCATGCGCTCACCGCTGTCCGTCGATAACCGCGGCTTCACCCTGATGGAAGTCATCGTGGTGCTGATACTCATGGCCATCTTCGCCATGCTGGCCGTATCGCGCCAACCGCATACGGACATGACCCTCAAAGCCGGCGCCGAAGTTCTCAAGTCCCACCTGCGCTACGCGCAGGCGCGGGCCATGAGCAGCGACAGCATTTGGGGATTATCGTACGATAGCGGCAATGGCAATTACTGGCTATTTCGCAATGAAGCCAGCCAGCGGGTCACTTTGCCCGGCGAAACGCAAAACAGCGTCAATCTGATGGCCAAAGGAATATCCCTTAGCGGGGCTTTACCTTTGGTATTCGACGCCTGGGGCCGACCGAACCTTGGGGCGGACGCCACCATTACCCTCGCTAAAGCCGGCACAACCGAAACCATCACCATCCGCCGGAACACGGGGTTTATCCAGTGAACGCCGTCCACATCCCCCTTGCCGCGGACCAGCGCGGATTCACCCTCATCGAGACTATCGTCACGATCATAATTTCGGCGGTGCTGGCCGTCATCCTGGCCCAGGTGATCGCCAACCAAACCGGCCGCAGCTATCGGCCGATTCAGGTAATCAACGAAAACCTGGCGTTGCGTGCGGTGATGGAAAACATTGCGGCCGATTGCCGCCAGGGGGCAAATGTTCAGCTCATTCAAGATCGTTTGACCAATGAAGATTACTGGGAACCTGCATTCACGGGAAGCTACAGCTTTCAGACAATTGATATGGGGTGCGTCGGATTCAATGCCGGTACTGGCGTAGAAGAAGCCAGCGCCTGCACGGACAGCCCGATTCTGAAGGTTACAATAGCTATCCAGGGGACCTCTCACCGACTCACCTCCCTGTTCGCGCCATGATGTTGGAGCATTGATATGGGAAATCCTCCATCGATAAACTATGCGGAAACCTCCCAACAGCGATCACGGGATGGCTTCACCCTTATCGAACTGATCGCCTCTCTGGCCTTGTTGGCCCTGCTGGCATCTATCTTCGGCATGGGGTTGGTGGCGGCCGTGGAAAGTTACGACTTCAGCCGCAGCAATACCCAATTGGCCCAGAAGGGTCAGATGGCCATGACACGCATGATTCGGGAGCTGACCGAGCTGACACGAGTAGTACACATCCACGACGATCAAATTGTCTATGAACGTATGGATGACAATGGAACCTCTATTTGGGGAATTTTCTTTGATAGTTCGAGTCAACAAGTGTTGCTTGCCGAGAATATCCCTGAAAATACCACCGACCCCCAGGGAGATGTTTTGGTGGACGGTGTAAATGATTGGTCTCTTCAATGTTACTTAGGCAGCGAATTACAGTCCCTGCCCATCGACCTCAACATCCTGCTATCCACCATGCAGATAAACTTGAGACTGGACCGGCCCGATAGCCCTACTCATACCCAGGACTTCACGACCCTGATCCACCTGCGCAACAACGGCAACGATGGCGGAGCACGACGATGAGCACCATGAGGCGCGCATACTACATCTGGGATCGAAACAACCTCCGTCATACCAGCGGCAGCGCTTTGATCGCTTTGATCGCCGCCATTCTGATCTTCTCGGTGTTGGCGGCGGCGCTGCTACCGATGGTCAGTTCCTCCGGCGAACAGGCAGTACTCTCGAATCTGGGCGACAAGGCATACCTGCTTGCCGAAGCGGGCTATCGGTATGTCAAAAGCAACTACGATAGAGCCCTCACGGAAGCAGATAAAATTGATAACCTGGATGCTTTGGACAGTGACCACGACGGCAACTTCACCCTCTCCGATGGCCAAAGCCGATTCAATCTTAGTATTTTTTCCTATTTCTTATCCATTCCAGCAGGCACCTATCTTTCTGGGAATCCAATAAGCGCTAATCTTCCAGGAAGCCTGCCCATCACCAGCGTGGCACCCGATGACAATGTTACCATTACTAATCAACAACTGTTGAGTATAGACGGGACAATCTACACCATCACTCCATTGAATATTCCGGACTCAGTGGAGGAAGCGGACGATAATGTAACTTTCTCCCTGGGGCAAGATATTGAACTTTCAAGCAGAACCAACGCTTATCCGGCGGCTCGGACAAATCAATCCTCCCTGGTGCCCGGCCAAAACTTGACCTATGGAAACGGACAAGGGGCCATGTTTCCTCTGCGCAATGGTCGCATCAATGTGCAAAACTATCCAAATCCGCTCCTATACCGATACAACAATAGGGCCAGCAACACTTTCGTTGAGGTGCGTGATCCTGCCGATAGCACAGTCACCAATATTTCCTTACCCGCTAATGCGCTCATTGTCCTCAACCAATCCATCCGCGTGCGCAGCACGGGTATCGTGGGCGGTGGTGAATTGGAAACCCGGCGGCAGGTGGACTACTCGATTTCCGGGGAATCGGAAGAGAGAGAAGAAGTTCCTGTCGCCCTAAACGATTTCCAGGCCACCGACGACAACGCCACCGCTACCGACATCGGCGGCAACCAAGCTCTGGCGATCACAGAAGCCAGCAATGACGCCAGCCTGCTACAATTGGACAGCACGGTAAGCGCGGCCCCCCTCAAAAAGGCTTCCCGCCGCGGCGGCGCCTATCTGAGTTACGATGCCCAGGTGAAGGTGGGATTTCACAATCTGCTTGGCGCCCTTCCCGCCGAATCTTTTGCCACGGCCCCCATTCCCGACACGGTTTCACCCGTTGCCGCAGGGCTTAGCTTCCGCTTAAATAGTGGTACGAATGCGATTACCTCCGATACGAGCTATAACGGGTATGGTCTCTCCTTCATACGCGCGGACAATGCGGCCCTGCCGGCGCCAGAGCCGACCCCGATTTTCTCTAATATTGTTCCCAGCGGGTTTAACGACCAACCCCTCATCGTGCTCTGGCAGCAAACCGGCAACGGAACCTCGCGGGAGTGGTTGGCATACAAACAACTCCAAAGAATTATTTATGAAGAAGACTTTTCCGACGGAACCAGTTTGAGTACATGGACACTTGCGCCAAACAATGACCCCTTAAATCTCTGGCGGAGAGTAACTACAGGAGGCTATCCGGCAGGAACTCCAGCACTCAATTTTGGTGATCCCGAAGGTTCTGCAGCAGGAGAGCAAGGCGCAATAATTTCGCCTCCAATCGTGCTTTGTAACGATACCCCCAAGATTACTCTGGCTTTTTGGAGCAAAGACGAAACCTTTCTGGTACTCCCGGGAGAAAGGTATTTCCAAATTATAGGCAGTGAACAAACTATAACAAAGAATATCCTTCGACATAGCAATTGGACTTTAATCTCAGAAGACATATCTGCATTTGCAGGTCAGGAAATTCAAATCAGATTTTACCGAACTAACTCAAGGGGTCCGTACGAAGGATGGTATATCGACGATATCCAAGTCCTCTGCCAGTGGCCCGTTCAGGACTCAACTTTGATGGTGCGTTTACGCGAGGCCGCCGTTGTAAGTTTCAGCAGCGGCACCCGGGAGATCCGCCAGGGGGACTGGGTGTATGGCGCAGAGAGTGGCACTCGCGGCCGGGTAATCCAGCCTCCGATTGTGACAAGCGGTGATTGGACAGCGACGACTCCGGCCACCGGTACATTGCTTCTCAACAACGTAAGCAGCAGCGGATTTGATGCTGACGGTGAAGATCTCTGGGTCGTGGGCCGCACGGGAGGCATTAGCGCCCACGCAAATGCCTTCGACAATGACACCGACCGCAAGGTCAATATCATCAAGGCCTTCTATGCCAGGGCCACCGGCATCGACGCCGGCAATACCGATGCTCTGGACGCAACCGCCCATACCTACCCACGGCGGGAAGGCACAGCCCCATTCCGATGGCCACCCGACGAGGATGAGAATTGGACGGCGGACAAGGACTATTTCCGACTGGTCCAATGGGACGGCATCAATTCCCTTTCCGGCCTCGCATATGTGGAGGGAAGCGATGGCACCGTCATTCGCAGCTATGACCCGGATCTCCAATCTCCTCTTCTCAACGAGGCCATCAGCACCGAGCTGGGTTTGCACGCCTATGGCGCAGGCGCCGACAACGTCTACTTCGACGACTTCGGGCTGCGGCTCTTCTTCGGCACCAGTTCGCTATTCGACACGGTCTTGCAGCATTAATCGAATGGGCGACAAGGCCTTCCTCGAATAAGGCGACCGCCGGTCGCCCCTGCGGGCATACGGGCGCAAAGCAGACTTGAACAATAGCTCGGTATGATATATTGTCATACCGGAGGTGAAACCATGGCAGCATCCAAAATCGCAATCACCATAGACGACAAAACACTCAAGCAAATCGACGCGCTGGTTAAATCCAACTATTTTCCGAATCGTAGCAAGGCGATCCAAGAAGCCATCAAGGAGAAGCTGACGCGTCTCGAAAAAAGCCGCCTTGCCCGGGAATGCGCGAAGCTCGATAGTGCCTTTGAGCAGTCCTTGGCGGAAGAAGGATTTTCAATGGAGATTGGAGAATGGCCGGAATATTGAGGGGCGATATCCATTGGGCGGATTTAAACCCGGTTATCGGTAGCGAGCAGGGTGGCTTACGCCCTGTTCTTATTTTGAGCCAAAACGTATTCAACGAACGTTCTGGTACCGTTATCGCCGTGGCGATCACAAGTCAGGCGCAGCGGGCCGGCTTTCCCCTTACATTGGAGCTTTCGAAATCCAAGCTTCCAAAACAGTCGTGGGTCAAAATCAGTCAGATTCGCACGCTTTCCGTAAAACGGATCGGCCAAAGAATCGGGAAAGCCTCTCAGGAGGAGTTGTCCCTGATCATCGAAGGCCTGAATGAAATAATCGGGGGTTGAAACCCGGTTGCGCCACATCGCCGTTCATCCGGCCGCGCCCGGTAAAAATCGCGACGCTGTCCGGTTTATTCCACTCATCAATTGTGCTATGGCTAGGCGCTGTTTTAATTGGTTCCACCTGTCCATGAAAAAGGAGTTTCCGTGAATTCGACCGCTGCCCAACCGAGTCTGGCCGCTCGTTCCCTGGATGAACATGAAGCCAAACAGTTGCTGAAACAATACGATATCCCCGTGGTGGACGAACGCACCGCTCGCAATGCCGAGGAAGCCGTGGCGGCCGCCGAGGCCTTCGGCTATCCCGTGGTCCTCAAAGGCATGGGCGCTGCCTTGCAGCACAAAACCGAAAAGGGGCTGGTGCGCCTGCACCTGTACGATGCCGCGGCCGTGCGCCGGGCCGCCGGCCGAATCGCCGAAAGCGCGGGCAACGATCTGGAAGCTTTTCTGGTGCAGCCCCAGATCGGCGGCCAGCGCGAGCTGATGGTGGGGCTGTTCCGCGATCCGCAGTTCGGGCCGGTGGTGCTCTTCGGCCTGGGCGGCACGCTCACCGAGGCCATCGGCGATGTGAGCATGCGCCTGGCGCCGTTATCCGGCACCGACATCCGCCGCATGACGGCCGAAATCCGCTCGCACAAATTGCTGGGCGCCTTTCGCGGCGAACAGGCGGTGGATCTGCAGATGCTCAACCGAGTGCTGGCCGGCATCTCGCGCCTGGCGATAGAGCATCCCGAGATCGCCGAGATCGACATCAACCCCCTGCGCGTCACCCCCCAGGGCAAGCTGGTGGCCGTGGATGCCCTGGTGGTGATTCGGCCCCAGCCGCCTGCGCCGCCGGCCATGCCGCCGGTGCCGGCCACCGAGATCGGCGCGATCTTCTACCCGCGCGCCATCGCTTTCGTCGGCGCTTCCAGCCAACTGGGCAAATGGGGCAACCTGCTGGTGAGCAATACCATCAGTGGTGGTTACAAAGGCCGGATCTACCTGGTCAACCCCAAGGGCGAACGCATCGCCAACCGGGACACCTATCGCAGCCTGCTGGACATTCCCGATCCCGTGGATCTGGCCGTGGTCACCGTGCCGGCGGACCGGGTGCTCGAACTGATCCCCCAATGCAGGGCCAAGGGCATCCACCACATGGTGCTGATCTCTTCGGGCTTCTCCGAGGCGGGAGCCGAGGGCAAGGTCCTGGAGGCCCGGCTCATCGCGGCCGCCCGCGAGGCCGGCATCCTCATCCTGGGGCCCAACACCATGGGCATCGCCAATCCCCACATCGGCCTGTATGCCACCGGCACCACGGTGACGCCGCTGCCGGGCAACTCGGTGGTGGTGGCCCAATCGGGCAACATGGGCAGCCAGTTGCTAATGTTTGCCGAGCAGCAGGGCATCGGTATCCGCGGCTTTTCCGGCAGCGGCAACGAGGCCATGATCAGCATGTCCGACTACTTGGAAGGGTTCGAGGTGGATGAGCAGACCCGCACGGTGCTGATCTATGTCGAAGGCTTCAAGAACGGCCGCCGCTTCTTCGAGAGCGCCCGCCGGGTCAGCCGCACGAAACCCATCGTGCTGCTCAAGGGCGGTCAGACCCAGGCCGGTCAGAAGGCGGCGGCCAGCCACAGTGGGGCCATGGGTTCCGACACTCGGGTGTTCCAGGCCCTCTGCCGCCAGGCGGGCATCGTGGAAGTCTATCGGCCGATGGACCTGCTGGACCTGGCGGCGGCCTTCGACTCCCTGCCCATGCCCCGGGGCCCGCGGGTGGCCATCATGACCTTCGGCGGCGGTTGGGGCGTGGTCACGGCCGACCTGTGCCAGCGCCAAGGCCTGGTGCTGCCGGAACTGGATGCCGCCATCCGCCGACAGATCGATACGCTGCTGCCGCCCTTCTGGAGCCACGCCAATCCCGTGGACCTGGTGGGCGATTTCAATCCGGTAATATCTGTGAGGATTATGGAGATGCTGGCCCGCTGGCCGGGATGCGACGCGGTGATCCACCTGGGCATCATGGGTCGCGAACCATTGATCGAACGGCTCTGCCAGGCCAACTTGGCCGCCGACCCCAATTTCTCACCCCAGTTGGCCGAGCAGGTCAAGCAGATGGTGGCCATTTTCGAGGAGCAGTTTCTGAAACGCTCCGTGGAACTGATGGCCGAAACCGGCAAGCCGATCATGGGCGTCAGTCTGCGCGCCGACACCCGTTATAAAACCGTAGCCAATGTGCCCGATGCCCAATATAAAGGCGTCTTTTACCCGACGCCCGAGCGCGCCGTGCACGCCCTGGCCAAGATGGTCTCTTACTGGCGCTTTCTGGAAGAGGTTGAAACGCCGTCCCTTTAAACCGATTGTCTCGACGAAAAAGGCAAGTCGCCCATGGATCCACGCAAACAATATGTGCCCAGAAAATTGGATATCGAAATCGGCCACCTGATCAAGAGCCCCTGCCGGGCTTGCCCCAACCGGCAACTGTTTCCGCGCTGCTTTTCGGCCTGCAAAACCCTGGACCGCGTCCAGACCTATCTGGCCCAGGGCATACCCACGTGCCGCAACCACTCCGCCCTGGAGCCTTTCATATTGCAATTAGAAGGCCAACGCGCAAAATAGATTTAATTTTCACGGCTGAAAAGCCGATGATTTCGGCATTGGTTGTTTAATCCCAGAAAGGGACCGCAATGATGTCCGAAACGCATACTGCGGATGTCGAATACTACCACCTCACCGCCAGCGAAGATGGCGCCATCGGTATTCAACTGCTCGGACGCATCGATCACCATGTGGCCGGCCGCCTGCTAAAACAACTGCTGGCCGATGTCACCCACCGCCGGCCGCGCCATGTCACCGTGGATCTGAACCGCACCACCTACTTCGACGATTTCGGGGTTCTGGTGCTCAGCGAACTGCGCCGCCATCTTGCGCAGCAAAAGGTGCCGCTGCGCATCAGCACGCCGCCGCCCAAAGCCGCCGAAATTCTGGGACTGACCAATTTCGACAACCCCAACTTGTGCGCCCCCCTGCAAGCCAAACGGAAGGAAAACCTCGTCATCCGCCTGGGGACGGCGACCTTGAAGGTGGCCGACAACATCCGTTTCCTGGTCTCGTTTCTCGGTTCGGTGGTTCTGAGCCTGGGACAGGTGTGTCTGCACCCGCGCCGCTTGCGCCGGGGCGACACCGTCGTGCTGATGCAAAAGACCGGCGTGGATGCCGTGCCCATCGTGGGGCTGATCAGTTTTCTGCTCGGCCTGATCATGGCCTTTGTCTCCAGCCTGCAATTGGAGCAGTTCGGCGCCAGCGTCTATGTGGCCCAACTGGTGGCCCTGGCCATGGTCTCGGAGCTGGGGCCGATCATGACCGCCATCGTGGTGGCCGGCCGCTCGGGCTCGGCCTTTGCCGCCGAGATCGGCACCATGCGCATCTCCGACGAGGTGGACGCCCTCTTCACCATGGGGTTCAATCCGGCCCTGTTCCTGGCCGTGCCGCGCATCGTGGCAGCCGTAGTGGTGGTGCCGCTGCTGACGCTCTTCGCCGACCTCTTCGCCATCCTAGGCGGCATGACCATCAGCGTGAGCATGCTCGATCTGACCGTGAGCACATATATCGACCAGACCCTCAAGGCGCTGACGCTCTTCGAGTTTCTCTGGGGGTTGTCCAAGAGCGTGATTTTCGCCGCCTTGATCGCCTGGATCGGCTGCCTGCGCGGATTTGAAGTACGCGGCGGTTCGGCCGAGGTGGGCAATGCAGCCACATCCGCGGTGGTCAGCGGGATTTTCCTGATCATTCTGTTCGACTCCATTTTCGCGGTGATCAGGAGTTACTGGTGATATGGATACAACGCCCAAAGCCATCATTCAGGTGCGCGACCTGGAAGCCCGGTATGGGGACGATCCCATATTGAAGGCGGTCAACCTGGATATCTATAAAGGTGAAATCCTGGCCATCATCGGCGGCAGCGGCTGCGGCAAGACAACCATGCTGCGGCACCTCATCGGCCTGCGCCAGCCCTATGCCGGGCGCATCCTGATCGACGACATCGACATCGCCTCGGGTGACGAGGCGGCCTTTGCCCTGGCCCTGCGGAAGATCGGCATCCTCTTCCAGGGGGGCGCCCTCTTCGGTTCCATGACTATCGCCGAAAACGTGGCCCTGCCCATTCAGGAGTACACCGATCTGCCGCCGGCGGCCATCGCCAGCCTGGTGCGCATGAAGCTGTGCAGCGTGGATCTGGGCGGCTACGAAAACCATCTGCCCTCGGAACTGAGCGGCGGCATGATTAAGCGCGCCGGCCTGGCCCGGGCTCTGGCCCTCAATCCGGAGATCCTGTTTCTGGACGAGCCCACCGCCGGCCTGGACCCGGTGATTTCGGCCGAGATCGAAGAGCTGATCCTGCGCATCAACCACAGCATCGGCACCACCATGGTGATCGTCACCCACTCCCTGAACATGATCTTCCGGGTGGCCCACCGCGTCGTGATGCTGGACAAAACGGCCAAGGGGATCGTGGCCCAGGGCGATCCCAACGAACTTAAAACCAAGAGCCCCAACCCGGTGGTGCGCCAGTTCTTCAACCGGCAGGCCAACCTTTCCAAGCGAGTGTTATGGCGACCTTAAAAACCAAATTCAGCGTAGGCCTTTTCCTGATCGTCGGCGTGGCGGTGATCGTGGTGGGTATTGTTTGGCTGGGGATGTCCAACTACCTGGAGAAAGGCCACTACTTCGTGGCCTACTTCGATGAATCGGTACAAGGGCTGGACAAGGACTCGCCGGTCAAATACCGGGGCGTGCACATCGGCCGCGTGCAGCAGATCGGTGTGGCCCCCGACGAACGGCTCATCGAGGTGGTGATGAAGATCGAGGGCGAGCTGCAACCCCAGAAGGCCGAGGATGTCATCGTGGCCCAGCTCAAATCGGTGGGCATCACCGGCCTGATGTTCATCGAACTGGAGCGCAAGCACAACAGCGAGCGGCTGATCTACCCGCCGGCCGATTTTGCGCCGCCCTACCCCGTGCTGCCCACGCGGCCGTCGGAGATCTCCAAGCTGTTCAAGGGCATCGAGGATGTCTTCGCCATCTTCCGCTCCCTGGACACCCAGACCATTTCCAACGAACTGGTCGCGGCCCTCAAAAAGATCAACCGCACCATCGACGAAGCCAAGCTCGAACAGATGGCGGCCGACGTGCAGGTCACCCTCAAGAGCGTCCAAAAGCTGGTGGCTTCGGAGAAGACCGACCGGCTCATGCACTCGTTCGAATCCACCGCCGTCAGCCTGGACCGGATGGCGGTCAACGCCGACGGCGGCATCAGCGAGATCCGCGAGACGGTCAGCCGCCTGGAACAGGTCATCGACACCAGCGGCGGCGACCTCCAGCAGGTCACCGCCGACCTGAAGGAGTCGACCCAGCAGCTCAAACGGGCCATGGAGGCGGCGGCCATGCTGCTGGAGAATACCGATCGCAAGGTGGACAGCATGCAAGGCGAGGTGCTGGTGACCTTGGACCGCATCGAAAAAGCCGGGGATACGCTCAACCGGTTCCTGGACCGGGTGGCCGCCAATCCCTCCCAAATCGTTTTCGGCGGACCGCCGGTGGAAAAACCGGCGGCGCCCTGAGAATGGATCTGAGAATCGACCTGAAAATCAAATTGATCAGGAGATAAAATGACGCTCTGCCGCAGCAAAATGGTTCGCCTGCTCCTTGCCGTGACGCTGGCCCTGGTGCTTGCCGGATGCATGGGAGCCTCCTCGGCCGCCAAACCGGTTTACTACTACACCCTGGACTATACGCCCGCGCCGCGCAGCTTCGCCAAGCCGCTGCCCTGGGTGCTGCGCGTGGAACGCTTTACGGCCAGCCCGCCCTTTAACTCCCAGCGTATCGTCTATGCCGACAAAGGGTTGCACCGCAACGCCTACGCCCACTTCCAGTGGGTGGCCCAGCCCGGCGAACTGCTGGCCTACAGCCTGGCCCGGGACTTGCGCCAGACCAACGCCTTCCAGGCCGTCTGGGCGCCCGACGGCGCCTCGCCGCCCACCCATCTGGTCACCGGCTGGGTGGAGGAGTTCATCGAAGAAGATTTTGTCCAGCCGCCCCAGGCCTCGGTAAAGATGAGCATCTCCCTGATCGACGTCCGCGAAGCCGACCCGGTGCGGCGCATTCTTTTCCAGAAAACCTTCGGCGCCAAAGTGCCGTGTGAAGAGGCAACGCCCGCGGCGCTGTCGGTGGCCATGAGCGCGGCCGTGTCCCAAATCTCTACCGCGGTGATCGAAGAGATCTATAGCCGCCTGTCGCGGTAGGGTTTATCGTGATCCCGCATGTTTTCGTTGACCGGACAGCCTGCCCTGTCGTACTCGTACACGTACGATTTTAAACCCCAGGAGGATGACAATGACTCCCTTCCGATTAGACCAAATCGACCTTCACGCCACACTGCGCCAACAGGCCGCAACCATGGCGCGTCCCGAAGCCCATTTGGCCAAACTCATCGAAGCCCCCCGGCGTCTGGAGCGCTATTCGGCCCGCGGCGCCGGTCTTTTTCTAGATTACTCCCGCCAGCGTCTGGACGATGCCGCCCGGGACCTGCTCTTCCAATTGGAATCGCGCCTGGCCCTGCGCGAACGCTTCGGCCGCATGTGCCGCGGCGAACAACTCAACGTCACCGAAAAACGCAGCGTGCTGCACACCGCCAGCAGGGATTTCAGCGCCACCAAGATCCAGGTGGACGGCCAGGATGTGATGCCCGAGATCCGCCGCGTCCGGGAACAGGTCAAGCACTTCTGCGACCAGGTGCACACCGGCAAGATCGCCGGCGTAGACGGCCGGCCGTTCCGCCACGTGGTGGTCATCGGCATCGGCGGCTCTTATCTCGGCACCGAATTCGTCTCCACGGCCCTTGCGGCTATGGCCGACAAGGGCATCACCCTGCACTACCTGGCCAACGTCGATATCCACAACTTCGGCGCCGTGGTCGCGGCCATCGATCCGGCCACCACGCTTTGGGTGGTAATCTCCAAGAGCTACACCACCGCCGAAACCTCGGCCAACACCCTCCAGGCCGAGCAATTCATGCGCGCCAAGGGGCTGGACCCGGCCAGGCACACCGTGACCGTCACGGCCAAAGGCAGCCCGGGCGACGATCCCCGCCGGCCGGTGCTGCAAACCTTTCACATGTTCGACTTTATCGGCGGCCGCTATAGCGTCACCTCGGCCGTGGGCGGCGTGCCCCTGGGCCTGCTGCTGGGCTACGATCGCTTCGAGGCCCTGCTCAAGGGTGCGGAAGAGATGGACCGCCACGCCCTGCACGCGCCGGTGGCAGAGAATCTGCCGCTCATCGCCGCCCTCGTCTCGGTGTGGAACACCACCTACCTGGGCTATCCCCAGCAGGCCATCATTCCCTATGCCCAACCCCTGGCCAAGCTGGCGCCCCACGTCCAGCAGCTCAACATGGAGAGCAACGGCAAGGCCGTGGACACCCAGGGCCAACCGCTGCCCGAACCGGCCGGCGTGGTCGTCTTCGGCGAGCCCGGCACCAACGCCCAGCACTCGTTCTTCCAGCTCGCCCACCAGGGCCGACCGTTTCCCATCGACTTCATCGGCGTGCGCACGCCCCAGTATGCCCAATACACCGCCCGCTCCAAGGGCGTCAGCAACCACCAGGAATTATGGGCCAATC
>JAKAFO010000430.1 GCA_021819735.1 Deltaproteobacteria bacterium | reverse complement strand
GCGATGCGCCGCAGATTCTCGGCCAGGGCCTCCACCTTGAAGCGGCCGATCTGATCGCGGAAGTAAAACTGGCGGTTGAGGTTGCCCGCCTCCACCCGGTCCATATCCACGAGCTTGAAGCGGCGCACGCCGCCGCGGGCCAGAAAGACCGCCACATTGGAGCCGATGCCGCCCGCGCCCGCGATGCCCACTTTCATGCGATCACGTCCCAATCCTTGTACACCGGTTGATAGCCCTGGGCCACGATGGCCCGTACCACCTGGTCCACGTCGCGCGTGTCGGAAATTTCAAACTGCGGCGTGTCGCGCCGGTCCGGCCGTGCATAACCGCCGACGCCGGTGCACGAGCCGGCCGAAAAGCGCGTGGCCCCCAGATGCATCAGGCGGTCGCGAAAGGCCGCGCGTTCCCGGGTCGAAACCGTGATGCCGGCCCGGGGCAGGAAGAGGCGCAGGGCCAGCAGGAACTGGACGAACTCGCGGTCATTGGCCGGATAGCGCGGCTGAAAATCCCCTTCGGCCGGATTGAAGCGCGGCAGCGATACGCCGATCTCGGTCGCCAGGTAGCGGTCGTCCAGGTAACGGGCGTGCAGTCCGGTGAAAAAGACCTCCCGCCGCTTTTCGCCCAGGCCGACCAGCGCGCCGATGTTCACGGCCCGGAAGCCGGCGCGGGCGCCCCGCTCGGGAGCCTCCAGGCGGAAACGGTAGTCGGTCTTGGGACCGGCCAGGTGCACCTGGTGGTAGATCTGCCGGTCGTAGACCTCCTGGTAGAGGGTCAGGCCGTCGACGCCGGCCGCCTTCAGGCGCCGATATTCGTCCTCCTGCATGGGAAACATCTCGATGGAGACCGAGGCGAAGTACTTCTTGAGCAACCGCAGCGCCGCTTCGATATACGCCATGGGCGTCACCTCGCGCGCCTCGCCGGTGAGAACGAGCAGATGGCGCATGCCGGTGGCGGCGATGGCCCGGGCCTCGGCTTCGATTTCTTCCAGGGTCAGCTTGCGCCGCTCGATGGCATTGGCTCGGTTGAAGCCGCAGTAGGCGCACTGGTTGGCGCAGTGGTTGGCGATGTAGAGCGGAATGAAGAGCTGGATGGTGCGGCCGAAGTACTGCACGGTCAACTGCCGGGCCTTTTGGGCCATGGGTTCGAGGTAGTCCATGGCCGCCGGGCTGAGCAGGGTCAGAAAATCGAGGGCTTCCAGCTTCTCCAGGGCCAACACGCGAGCGACATCCGCGCCGCTGACGCGGTCGAAGAAAGCCTCGAAGTTAAAATCGGCATAGCGTTCCATGATCGCGTAAAAGGACATTGCAATCCTTATTCGTTCAAAAACCCTGTAAGGGGCGACGACGCGCGCGCCAAATGACTGGTTTCCGCCATGCGCGCCAAAAACGCCATCCGTCCCGCCGCCACCGCCATGCCAAAGGCCCGCCCCATGCTCACCGGGTCCTGGGCCGTGGCGATGGCCGTGTTCACCAGCACCGCGTCGGCCCCCATCTCCATGGCCGCCGCCGCATGCGAAGGCCGGCCGATGCCGGCATCGACCACCACCGGCACCTGGCAGTTTTCCACCAGCAGGGCGATGAGGGCTGCCGTCTCCAGCCCGCGGTTGGAGCCGATGGGCGCGCCCAGGGGCATGACCGCCGCGGCCCCGGCATTCTCCAGGCGCTTGGCCAGGGGCAGGTCGGGCAGCACGTAGGGCAGCACCACGAACCCCTCCTTGGCCAGGATTTCCGTGGCGTGCAGGGTTTCGTAGTTATCGGGCATCAGGTACTTGGTGTCGGTGATCACCTCGATCTTGATGAAGTTGCCGCAGCCCGCCTCCCGGGCGATGCGCGCGATGCGCACCGCCTCGGCGGCCGTGCGCGCCCCCGAGGTGTTGGGCAGCAGGGTCACGGTCTTGGGGATGTAATCCAGGATGTTGTCGCCGCCCGCGGAGAGATCCACGCGCCGCAGGGCCACGGTGATCATCTGGGAGCCGCTGCTCTCGAGCATGCCGGCGATGAGGCGGTTGTCGGCGAATTTGCCGGTGCCGGTCAACAGCCGGTTGGTGAAAACCTTGCCGCCGATGGTCAATACGTCCTTGCTCATCTCTTCATCCTCCGCCCACGAAACGCAGCAGTTCCAGGCAGTCGCCTTCCTGCAATTGGATCTCCTGCCATTGGGCCTGCTGGACGATGCGCTGATTGTGCTCGACCACCAGGGCCTCGGGCTTCAACCCTTGCCGGCGCACCAACTGGTCGATGGTGCAGGCATCCATCTGTTCGACCTTGCCGTTGATCGTGATTTGCATTTGCAAGCTCCTGGCGCTCAAAATCAAAAAGCCGCTTCCCGGCGGGCGGGACAGCGGCTTGATTTCGAATAACGATGAATGGTTCCGTTTATCGCCGCTTCCCTTCGCCGGTATTACCCGGATCAGGTTCTAAGGGTTGGATAAGTCCTCTCAGCGGGAACCGCACCCCTAGCGTCTGTGACCGTTATCTATAGATAAGGCCCCTGGGTTTGTCAACGGCCTTATGTGGCGCGTCTTGCGTCCTGGGAGGGCTCTTGGAGGCCGGCGCATCCCGGACCAATTGGTCTGTCCGGGACGAGATGGGGTTTTTCCTCACTGAGAATTAGGCTTTCCCCGATTGTACCGGCTTGGGCAAAGGAATATAAACAGTCACTACGGCTGTTTGTAAAAACAAATAGCATTTCCCGCCCATGTAACTCATTCCAGGTCCGTTTCAAAGCAAAGAGGAGGCATCGATGAAGAAGAAAATGTCGGCAGTTGTACTATGGCCAAGGCCGTCAAGGCTGGTGAGGTGGCTGTGTCTTGTTGCGGTTGCATCCATACTGATGATCTGCGCGTCCGCCTTCGCCGGCCCGGGGACGACCACCCTGGGCACGCGCGGCGCGGTCAGCCAGGCAAACCCCGCGATCACCAGCAACGCCAATGCGCAATGGAAGGATTATGCGCGCGATCCCGACTACCCCGGAGCGGTCACCTTGCCCCTGCAGTTCATCGACACCCGCGATGGCGGCAAGCTGGCCGTGCTGGTCTCGGTTCCGGCCGATAAGGACGGCAACGCGATTGCGGGGCGGTTTCCGGCCATTCTGACCCAGACGGCCTACCGCATCGACATGGCCAATCTGATGGGCAGCGTCATTCCCTCCCAGACCACCCTGATGATCGGCGGCAAGGACGAGTACATGATCCGGCGCGGGTACGTCTCCGTGGCGGTGGATGTGCGCGGCACGGGTATGTCCTCGGGCGTCAGCGCGCTGATCGGCGCCGAAGAGCAAGCCGCGTATGGGGATGCGGTCGACTGGATCACCCGGCAGCCCTGGTTTGACGGCAACGTCGGCCTGGCCGGCACATCTTACCTGGGCATTACCTCCTTGCTGACCGCCGAGCAGCAGAATCCGGCCGTCAAGGCCGTGTTTGCCGTGGTGCCCATGGGCGACCCGTACCGCGGCACCGTCGCGCCGGGCGGCATGCTCGACGCCTATTTCATCAATATTTGGCTGACGCTGACCCAGAACCTGGGCGTGGCCAACGGCCCGGCCAAACTTTTGTACCCGCAATTCGCGGAGCAGATCGAGGCCGCCACGCAAGACCATATCGCCGCCATCGATGACTGGTACCTGCCCACCATCTATGACGGACTGGACGGCGTGGTCGGCATGGCCACGGACGACGGCGATTTCTGGGCGGTCCGCTCGGCCCTGGAAAAGGCCAAGGATATCCAGGTGCCGACCTTCATTATAGA
>JAKAFO010000094.1 GCA_021819735.1 Deltaproteobacteria bacterium | reverse complement strand
GGAAAAGTACGCCGTGCGCGTGGGCGGCGCCGGCAACCATCGCATGGGGTTGTTCGATGCGGTGCTGATCAAGGACAACCACATCGCCGCCTGCGGCGGCATCACCGCAGCCGTCGCGCGCACCCGTGCCCAGGTCTCCCACCTGACCAAGATCGAGGTGGAGGCCGCCACCCAGGATGAAGTGCGCGAAGCCCTGGCCGCGGGCGCCGATGTGATCATGCTCGACAACATGGATACGGGGGCCATCCGGCAGGCCACCGAGTACATTGCCGGCCGGGCCCTGGTGGAGGTTTCCGGCAACGTCACCGCCGCCAATCTGCAAACCCTGGCCGCCGCGGGCGTGGATCTGATCTCGTCGGGCGCCCTGACCCATTCAGCCCGGGCCGTGGACTTGAGTATGAAGATCAAAAATTAGCCTATGATTCCTATCCGCGACGCCACCCCCTCCAAAAACACCCCCGTCGTCAACGGCGCGCTCATCGCCATCAACGTGGTGGTTTTTTTACTGCAACTGGCCCAGGGCCAGGCCGGCGATCGCTTCATCTTCACTTACGGCCTGGTGCCGGCACGCTATACCCTGGATCACCTGGCCCGGCACTTCACTTTCGGCCAGCAGGCCTTCTCCTGGCTCTCGTTCATGTTCCTGCACGGCGGTTGGCTGCACCTCATCGGCAACATGTGGTCGCTCTACATCTTCGGCGACAACGTGGAAGACCGCCTGGGGCCGGTGCGCTACCTTCTTTTCTACCTGGCCTGCGGCGTGGCCTCGGGCATCTCCCACGTCTTGCTCAACACCGACTCCATGGCGCCCACCATCGGTGCCAGCGGCGCCATCGCCGGCGTGATGGGTGCCTATATTCTGCTACACCCCACCTCCAAAATCCTGACCTTGATTCCCATCGTCTTCATCCCCTGGTTCGTGGAGATCCCGGCTTACTTCTTCCTGGGCGTGTGGTTTCTGCTGCAATTTCTCAGCGCCGCGGCCAGTTCGGGCAGCGGGGGCGGCATTGCCTGGTGGGCGCATATCGGCGGCTTTCTCTTCGGCATGCTGTTTCTCAAACTCTTCGACCGCCTGCCGACCACCGGCCTGACGGCGCGCCTGCGGCCCATCACGGCCAAAAAGCACAGCCACCGCTTGCAAATGGCGCGCCCCGTGGCGGCGCCCATCGATGCCGACATTCATGCCACCATCAGCGTTTCGCCCTACGAGGCCCTGGTGGGTGCGCGCAAGCTGGTGAGCATTCCCGCCGGCTTGCAACGGCGCATCTATCGGGTTATCATTCCCGCGGGTACCATCGCCAACCAGGTATTGCGGCTCAAGGACCAAGGCCTTGCCCGGGCCGACGGCAGCCGCGGCGATGTGCTGCTGACCGTTCAAATCCAGTAAAAACCCGAATACAAGGATTAAAGCGATGGCACGCCACCTCCAGGGGACCAACGTCTCCAGACAAAGCGAAATCGTGCAAGCTCTGGGTCTGGAACCCGACAACGTCCCCAAAGGGGGCCGGCGCAGATGGCTGATCTGGGGCCTGGCCCTCCTGCTGCTCCTAATGCTGGTCGCCTGGGTGCGCGGCCGTCATCCGGGAACATCCGCCATCAGCTACAAAACCGTGCCCATCACCCAGGGCGACCTGGATGTCGTGGTTTCGGCCACTGGCAACCTGACCCCCGTCCACGAAGTGCAGGTGGGCTGCGAGCTGTCGGGCATCATCAAAAGCGTTGCCGTGGACTACAACGATCGTGTCACCGTCGGCCAGCCCCTGGCCTACCTGGACAGCACCAAGTTCGAAGCGGCAGTGATGCAGTCCCGAGCCGCCCTGACGTCGGCCGAATCGCGCTTGCAGCAGGCCCAGGCCACGGCCTTGCAGAGGGAGCAGAACCTCAAACGGCTTAAAAAAGCCCATCTTCTTTCCGGCGGCAAGGCCCCCTCGGCCGGTGAACTGGACTTGGCCGAAGCCGAAACCCTGCGCGCCAAAGCCGATAGCGCGGCAGCCCAGGCCGCCATCCATCAGGCCAAGGCGCTCCTCAAAATCGATGAAACCAACCTTTCCAAAACCACCATCTACTCGCCCATCGACGGCGTCGTGCTCAAACGCAATGTGGACCCGGGCCAGACCGTGGCCGCCACCCTGCAAACCCCAGTATTGTTCGTGCTGGCCCAGGATTTGAGCCGCATGAAACTGCAAGTGGATGTGGATGAGGCCGACGTGGGCCTAGTGCAGGAGGGACAGACGGCTGTCTTCACCGTGGACGCCTATGCCGGCCGCACTTTTCAGGCCGAGATCACCCAAGTGCGCTACGGCTCCCAGGTCACCAACGGGGTGGTCACTTACACCACCCTGCTCAATGTGGCCAACCCGGATCTGGTCCTGCGGCCGGGCATGACCGCCACGGCCAAAATCGAAATCTCCAAGGTGATCAATGCCCTGTTGGTGCCCAACGCTGCCCTGCGCTTCACGCCGCCCGAGCAAACGCCCGAAGCCAAACCCAAAGCCGGCGTGGTCAGCATGTTGGTGCCCAAACCGCCCCCGGCCGCATCGAAGCCCTCCTCCCAAAGCAGCGGCCGAGGCGCCAATCAGCGACTCTGGCTCCTCGACGACGGCCAACCCGTCGCCGTGGCGGCCACCGTCGGCCCCACGGACGGCACGCTGACGGTCATCGAAGAGAGCGAACTCTTGCATGCCGGAACCGAGGTGATCGTGGAAGCGACCGGTTTAGAGAAATAGGCGATCGTCCGAATCCCGATCTCAATCGACTTCTTTCAATAGAAAAAGCTGCACAAAACGCGGGTCCAAGTCTTGGGGCGCCACCCCTCCCAACTCATTTTCGAGCTGGGAGAAAAGCGCATGCAACGTCAGCCCCATGCGCTGGGCAATGGCCTCGTTGGTCAGACCGCTGCGTTGGGCCAGCCAGGTCAGAAAGCCCGTGCGCAGGTCATCCTTGATCCGTCGTCGCTCACCCGCCGCTTCCCACATTGCTTCGAAAAAAGCTCGCAATTGGCCCGCACTCAGCGGCAACGGCGCCCGCGGATCGGCATCCAGGCCCAAACGATGGTCGGCCCACAAGGTCAGCAGCAGATTCTGCCAGGTGAGGAAAGAACTGCTTTTCTCCCCAGGCGGCCGCGCCCCCATCAAGGCCAGCAAATCGTCCATGGCCATGATCTCCGCCAGCACCTCTTGCGTGCGTTGGATCTCCTCCAAATTGGCGAACTCGCGGTAGAGCACGCCGCTGGCGTAGTTGTCGTAGTACAAGGGCCGCTTGATCAACAGCCCGCCCAGCACCCCCAGCCAGGCTTCGCCCCAGAAGGAGAGCGGCAAGCCCAAACGGGCGAACCAGCTCGTCGGCCGCCAGCGTTCGGCGCGCCACTTCAATTCCAAAGCCCGGCCATAACCCATCCGAAAGATGTCGGCCAGCAGGCAATTTTGAAGTAAAGCGACACCGCGATGGGGATCTTGCCCGTCCGCGGCCGCTTCGGCATGGGCCAGGCCGATGCCCAGGTAACCGGCCACCTTGTCCACCACCGGGGTCAAGGTGGCCTTGTCCCGGATCTGGCGCCGATCGGCGGCGATCACCTGATTGCACAGCCCGGCAAACTCGCTTTGCAGGCGCTGCAAAATCGCTTCATCCTGGATACGCGCCAGCGTGCGCGCGAACAGTCCGGCATCCGCGGGCAGCACCGTGGGGCCCAGGGGCAAAGGATAGCTCTCCACGATCCGGCCGGCAGCGGCCGGCGGCTTGCGCCGGGCCATCAGTTCCGCCAGGGTCAAGGGCTGATACACCCCCACGGCCTCCTCGAAGGGCAGATAACCCCGCTCGGCCAGGCGCACATTGCGCAAGCGCAACAACTCCTCCTCGACCTCGGCGGGAACGACGCCGCTCGACGCCAAGAGCAACTCCTGGTAAAGCGGGAAGTCGTATACCGACAGGCGCCGCAGCAGATCGGTCAAGAACAGGTCACGTGTCTCCTGCAGGGGATGCACCTGATCTTCGTCGGCCGGCAGATAGGGCCGCATCCGGAGGTAGTGCACGTCATCCTCGGTGTGAAATCCATCTCCGATCTCCGAAGGGTCCACCTCGTACTCCCGAACGATCAGCTCCACATTGCGGAAAAGGTAATATTCGAAGGCATCGCGCTGCTCGGTCACGATCCAGTGGGTGAAGCGGTCGGGATCGGCCTTGAGCAGACGGTCGAACCACTCGGTCATGGCCAGGGGATCGACGCGGTCCCGGACCCAGGTCTCCATGTCCAGCAGGTATTCCCACTGGTCGTTGGAAGCCATCCCCAGCACGGGCAGGGCGTCGTCCGGACCGATGGTGTGTACCAGCAGGTAAAAATCCTCCTCGGCCATGGATTGCACCAGGGTCACGGGCAAAGGGTGCTCCAGAATGGCATCCAGGGCCTTTTCCGGCGGCAATGACAGGATGCGCCGCCGCTCCACAGCCAAGGCTTTTTCACGGGCGTCGCGGGTTTCCAGGGCTTTAACGTTTTTGTCGGGCATGACATTTCCAATCGGGTGAGGGGGTTAGGCTTTTGGTGGGTATTATAAAGCAATCGAGGGAGGGATCAACTGCGCGTTTGATATCCTGCCGGTTGAACACCGCGATTGAATCAGTGGCCGGTGAATTGAACCATGCTCCGAACGTGCTGCGCGCACGTCGGCTTAAAGAATGCGGTTCATCAAAAATCGTTGCATCCGCTCCGGGGAGCTTGTCGAATAAACAAAAAGCGGATAGTTTTAAAAAAAAGGGGAGGGATCAACTAAAATGAATGCGGCATCTGCAATTTCCGCGACATCCAGCGAATCTCTGACGGCCGCTTTAACCCCCTCCCCACCCTGGGCAGCTATCTTGGATATGTTTCACAACGGCGTTCTCATTTTAGATCGCAATGGCATCATCAAAGTCTACAACAAGGCGGCCCAACGGATATTCGGACAAGATCAAGAGACCTATCCCGGGCGCCATATCCAGGAAGTTCGCCCCGGAGTGTGGCCCGAGTTTCAACACATAATCGCAACCGGACTACCCCAGATCGGAAAAAAGATCAGCGTCGCCGGTGCGACCGTCATCGCCAACCGCACTCCGATTATTTTCGACGGGCAGATCCATGGCGTGATCTCGGTCTTTCAGGATATTTCCGAGTATGAAACCATCATCAGCGAATTGAAGAGCTTTCAAGGCTTGAACCGTGAGTTGGAGGCGATCTTCGAGTCCTCGTACGATGGCCTCTACATCACCGACGGCAAAGCCAATACGATCCGCGTCAATCGGGCTTACGAAAGAATTACCGGGCTGCGGCGCGAAGCGTTGATCGGCCGAAACATGCACGATCTGGTCAAGCAGCATGTCTACGACCACTCGGTGACGCTGGAGGTGCTTAAGAAACGCGAACCGGTCACCATCATGCAGGTGGTCACCGGCAACAACCAGGTGATCGTTACCGGCACGCCGATCTTTGACGAAAAGGGCGAGGTCGTACTGGTGGTCACCAATGTGCGCAACATCACCGAGCTCAATGAGTTGAAGGCGGAGCTCGAAAACAGCCGCAGAATCGCCTCCCGCATGGCCCAAACCCTGCTCGAACAGGATTCGGTGGACCATGCCATGCATCATATGGTGATCAAAAGCCAAAGCATGATGAAGGTCGTGCGCATGGCGATCAAGGTGGCCGGCACCCAGGTGCCGGTGTTGCTTCAAGGCGAATCGGGCGTCGGCAAAAGCATGCTCGCCCGAATCATTCATCAGATCAGCGACCGCAAGGAGCGCCCTTTCGTCAAGATCAACTGCGGCACCATTCCGGCGACGCTGATGGAGAGTGAGCTTTTCGGGTACGAAAAAGGCGCTTTCACGGGTGCCATGCCGGGCGGGAAAGCCGGCATGATCGAAACCGCGCACCGGGGAACGGTTTTTCTGGATGAAATCGCCGAGCTACGGCCGGATATGCAGATCAAGCTGCTTGAGGTCATCGAAGAAAAAACCTTTACGCGTGTGGGTGGAACGCGATCCCAGGCGGTGGATGTCAGAATCGTTGCGGCCACCAACCGCGATTTGCAGGAAATGATCCGCGACGGAAGCTTCCGGGAGGATTTGTACTACCGCCTGAACGTCGTGCCCATTTCGATTCCGCCCTTGCGTCAGCGGCGGGAGGATATCATGCCGCTAATCATGAAAATGATGGAATCCCTGAATCGCCGAAACGGCACTGCCAAAAAGCTCGAATCCCGGGTGATCGACCGACTCAAAGAGTACGATTATCCCGGAAACGTTCGCGAACTCATCAATATCGTGGAACGGATGATGATCATGAGCGAAGGCGAACGCCTCAGCGCCGAGGATCTGCCCGAAGAAACCCTGGCCCCCGCGTGCGCCGTTCGCCTAGCCTCCGAGGCCACTTCCCTGCGGGAGTCGGTTCGGATCCTGGAAATGGGAATGATCCGAAGCGCCCTTGAAAAAAAACGCTCCCTGGCCGCCGCCGCCGAATCTCTATCGGTTCACCCCACAACGCTCTGGCGCAAGATGGTGCGCTATGGCATCAGCCATGGGATTGCAAAAACGCAATAACTATGCATTTTTGCATTACCGCTATCTGTTTAAAATACTTGTCATAATTTTTTGATAAAAAGAGATTATCCAAACGGCCTGCATTTTTGCAATCTAATTTATAAATACCGTTCAATCTCTTTATGGTGTTTTTTGTTAAAAATCAAATATTTAAAAACCATGCCGCCAATGGCACAACGGTTGCTTAGCACATCGAAATAAGCCCGACGTGCATTCTTGGAGAGCGGTAAACAACCCCGAAAGGGAGCGCTCACAACCGAAAAGGAGGGAGCATGAAAAGAAATCTGTACAGGTGTCTTGTGGTTGCCTTGGTGGTACTGGCCGCATTTCCGCTGGCCGTCCAGGCCGAAGAAAAAGTGATCCGGATCGGGGCCATGTACCCCATGACCGGCCGGCCCGGACTGTACGGCATCGATTCGGTGGCTGCCGCTGAAATGGCCATCGACGAGATCAACGGCAAAGGCGGGGTCAAGGGCTACAAGATCGACGCCACCTTCACCGATAGCAAGGCCAAGCCGGCGTACGCCGTGCGCGTGGCCACCCGCTACATCACGGAAGACCAGGTCCATTTTCTGTTCGGCGTGGTCAGCTCCGGGGTCGGCCTGGCCGTTACCGAAATTTCCAAACAGCACAAGAAAATCTTCATCGGTACCGACCATGCGTCCACCCAGCTCACGTCCGACAAGCTGCAACCTTACTACTTCCGGGTATCCAACAACACGTTCCAATCCATGGCTGCCGGCGCGCTTTATCTGCAGGAGCTCAAAAAAACCAAACCGTGGACCACGATCGCCTATATCGGCCCCGACTACGCCTACGGCCACGACCAATGGAACGAGCTGCGCTACAACCTGGACCGCTGGAACATCCCTTACAAAGTCGTGGGCGAATACTGGCCCAAGCTGTTTGAGGCGGACTACAACTCCTTCGTGACCTCCCTGCTCAAGGACAAACCGGACGTCCTGGTCACCGGATTTTGGGGCGGCGACACGGTGGCGTTCATCAAACAGGCCCAATCTTACGGGCTTATCCAGAAAATGCTCTATTTCCAACCCGATGCAGGCGGCAACTACGAGTTGATGAGCGCCATGGGCGCGGAACTTCCCGCGGGCCTGGTGCTGGGTGCCCGTCACTACAACAACTGGCCCGACACCGAGCTCAATCGCAAATTCGTAAATGAATTCCACAAGCGCACGGGGCGTTACCCGACCTACGCCGCCGAAGGCGCTTACGCAGGCATCTATGCCATCGCCGCGGCCGTGGAGAAAGTCGGCAACCCGGACGACACCGAAGCCCTGGTCAAAGCTTTCGAAGGGTTGAAGATCAAGCTGCCTGAGGACCCGGATGGATTCACCTCGTACATCGATCCGGCCACCCACCAGATCCAGCAGGTCCAGGCCATCGGCGTGACCATGCCCAATGGCGATTTTCCGCCGGCCAAGATGATGCTGGGGGATTGGAAAATCTACCAACCCGAACAGATCGCGCCGCCGCCCGGCTACCCCGAGAAGAAGAAGTAGCAAAGCGGCTCTCGTCCTCGTGCTCGAATGCAGATACCCGGTGCGTTCGAGTACGAGCGCGAGGACGGAAACGATTTTAGAGTCGTACAGCATGGCCCGCGGCCGGCCGATAAGCGCTGGCCTGCCGGCTAAGGAACAAAATACGCCATGGATGCATCCTTTATTCTAACGCAGCTCATCAGCGGCATGACCATGGCCACCTTGCTGTTCCTGGTGGCCAGCGGCCTCACGCTCATCTTCGGCGTCGGCAATGTCTTCAATTTCGCCCATGGCTCTTTTTATATGCTCGGGGCCTACTTCGGTTATCAGTTCGTCTCCGTGTGGAGCAGCAACTTCTGGCTGGGCTTGCTGATGACAGGGCTCTGTGTGGGAATTTTCGGCATGCTGACCGAAGCCGTTTTTCTACGGCGGATCTACGGCCGGGCCAACGAGGGCGGTTTCCAGATCCTGCTGACCTACTCCTTCATCCTGATTATCGACGACCTGGTCAAGTTGACCTGGGGCGCCGAGTACAAGTCTTTACCTCGGCCGGCCGGGTTTGACCAAGCGGTCGTGATCGGCGACATGTTCATTCCGGCTTACAATCTATTGATCATCGGCATCGGCCTGGTCGTCGTCGTGCTCGCGTGGTGGGTGCTGGCCCGGACGCGCCCGGGCCAAGTGGCCCGCGCGGCCGCGGTGGATCGCGAAATCGTCGCGGTCCTGGGCGTCAATGTGCCCATGACGATGACCTTGGTTTTCGGCATTGCTACGGCCCTGGGGGGCATGGCCGGCGCGCTGGCCGCCCCCCTGCGCACCGTCACGCCCGGGGCGGGAATCGAGGTGATCATCGACTCGTTGATCGTGGTCGTGCTCGGCGGCATGGGCAATTTCTGGGGAGCCTGGTTCGGCGCGATTCTGATCGGCGAGGTCAATGCCTTCGCCGTGGCCTTCGTACCCCAATGGGCGACGCTGTTCAGTTTTCTGGTGATGGTCGTTGTACTGATCTTCAAACCGGAGGGGCTTTTCGCCACCCGCAAGGTGAGGAAGCTATGACAAGTAACACCACTCGCAGCCTCAGGGCGGCATCCCTGTGGGGGTTGATCGTGCTGGCTTTCGTCTTGGTGCCCGTGCTGTCCGCCTCATCGTACCACACCAATCTGGCCTGCCACATTCTGATCTGGAGTCTGTTCGCGGTATCGTTCAACATGCTCTGGGGGGTGACGGGCATGCTCTCCCTGGGGCAAGCCCTGTACTACGGCCTGGGGGCTTACAGCGTCGGCCTGATGGTCAACTACCTGGGCAGTCAGTGGTATTTGCCGGCCATCGGCATCGGCCTGCTGGCGGCGGCCCTGCTGGCGCTCCTGTTGGGCATGCTGGTGATCCGGGTGGGCGGTGTCTATTTCACCATGCTGACCCTGGCTTTCGGTCAACTGGCCTGGCAGATCACCTTCAAATTGTACGACTTCACCGGAGGCGACGACGGAATCCAGGGCATCATTCCGCCCGGCATCCTGGAAAGCGGCACCGTCTATTACTACTTCGTGCTGGTCGTCGTCATGCTGTCCATCTGGGTGCTCAAGCGCATGGCCTTCAGCCCCTTTGGTCTGGTCCTGCGCTGCGTCCAGCAGAATCCCAACCGGGTGCGCTTTTTAGGGCGCCGCGTCCGGCGCAATCAGTTGCGCATCTATATCATCTCTTCCTTCTTCAGCGCCCTGGCGGGAAGCCTGATGGCCGGCGTGGACGGATCCATCCATACCGACATGCTGTTCTGGACCACTTCGGGCGAAGTCATCCTCATGACCGTGCTCGGCGGCATCAACCAGTTTTTCGGGCCGTTCGTCGGTGCCGCTGTGATCATTTTGATCGAGGACCTGGTCGGCGCCCGCACCGAATACTGGTCCCTGATCATCGGCACGATCATCATGGTGATCGTGCTGGTGTTTCCCAAGGGATTGGTCGGTGAAGCGGCGCGGGCCCGATCATTCTTGGCCAGAATGGGCCTGGGGAGGGGAGCATGACGCCGATCCTTCAACTCGATTCGGTCGATAAAGCCTTCGGCGGCCTGAGAGTGACGTCGAAGGTCTCCTTCTCGGTCATGCCCGGCGAAATCTCGGCCATCATCGGTCCCAACGGCGCGGGCAAAACCACCTTGTTCAACCAGATCACGGGCCATCTGCCGTCCGACGCCGGCGCCATCTTCTTCAGAGGCGAGAACATCGTCGGACGGTCGCCCCAGCAGATCGTCGCCAGGGGGGTCGGGCGGGCCTTTCAGATCGCCTCGCTCTTTCCTGACGAAACCGTCCTGGACAATATCCGCGTGGCCTGCCTGTCCAGGCTGGGCCAGACGCGCAAGTTCTGGCGTTCCGTGCTGGATTTCCAGCAGGCCACCGATGACGCCTACGGTATTCTGGCGAGCCTCGGGCTCGATGGCCAGGCCCACCGGCTGGCCTTCGAACTGGCCCACGGGGATCAGAAGCTGCTCGATATCGGCATCGCCCTGGCGCTCAAGCCCACGCTGCTGCTCCTGGATGAGCCCACCGCCGGCATGTCCCCCGACGAGCGTCACCAGATGCGGGCGTTGATCAAAAAGCTGTGGAAGGAGTTCGATCTGACGCTGGTGTTTATCGAGCACGACATGGACATGGTCTTCGGCATCGCCCAGGTCGTGCGCGTCCTGCAGCAGGGCGCGCTGCTGGCCGAGGGAACCCCTGAACAGATCCGCGCCAACAAACAGGTGATCACCGCTTACCTGGGAGAAGATTTTTGATGGAAAGCATCCTTACGGCCGTCGGCCTGAACACATTCTACGACCGCAGCCACATCCTTTTCGATGTCAGCATCGAAGTGGTACCCGGCGAGACCGTCTGCCTGATGGGACGCAACGGGGTCGGCAAGACCACCACCTTCCGTTCCCTGATCGGATTGACGCCGCCGAAAAGCGGCACAATCCATTTCAAGGGCCAGGCGTGCACCGGCCTGGCGACTTATAAGATGGCCCGCATGGGATTGGGCTTCGTCCCCGAAGACCGCCGCATCCTCGGGCCATTCACCATTCGCGAAAACCTCGAGCTGGGACGCATCCCCGGCCGCCGCGGTCGCTGGAACCTCGATTCGGTCTTTGCACAATTTCCCATTCTGGCGGACATGGCCGAACGCATGGGCGGTACACTGTCGGGCGGCGAGCAGCAGATGCTCACCATCGCCCGCTGCCTGATGGGCAATCCGGATGTGCTCATGCTCGACGAGCCGTCCGAGGGGCTCTCACCGGTGATCGTGGGCGACCTCAAACGCCTGGTCCTGGATTTAAAGGCGGCCGAAACCACCATCCTGCTCTCCGAGCAGAACCTGAAGTTTGCCCTGGCCGTATCGGACCGCGTGGTCGTGCTCGACAAGGGCCACGTGGTTTACACCGGAAGCGTGCAAGCCTTCCAAAAGGAAGAGCAGGTCCACCAGAAGTACCTGGCGGTCTGAAGCCCAGGGACGCTCAGCTTCATCTCCAAGAAAGGATACCGATCATGAATGCCACCCATCTGTTTCAAACCACCCCCCGCATCGTCATGGGGCCCGGCTGTCTGTCCCAGATTCAAAGCGAAATCCAACGCCTCGGCTGCAACAAGGTGATGGTCGTTACCGATCCTGGCATCGTCCAGGCCGGCATTGCCGCTCGCCTGGAGGAGATCCTCGCTAAAGCCGGCATCGCCTTCGACCGTTTCGATCAAGTCACGCCCGATCCCAGCCTGGAGGTCGCCGCCCAGGCCATCGAGGCGCTGCGCGCCTCCGGAGCCCAAGCGGTCATCGGGCTGGGCGGCGGCTCGGCCATCGATATCGCCAAAACGGCGGCCCTGCTGGCCGACAGCGGCGGCAAGCTCAACGATTACTTCGGCATCGACCTGGTGCCCAAACCGGGCCGACGAACGGTTATCATCCCGACCACCGCGGGCACCGGCAGCGAAGTGACCCCCATCGTGATCCTTTCGGACGAAGCCGAAAAGCTCAAGAAAGGAATCGTGAGCCCCTATCTGATTCCCTCGGTGGCGCTTCTGGACCCGGTGCTCACCCTCGGTCTGCCGCCCCAGGTCACGGCCGCCACCGGCATGGATGCGTTGATTCACGGCGTAGAGTCGTTCACCTCCAAAAATGCCTATCCCATGACCGACATGCTGGCCTGCCGCGCGATCGAGCTCATCGCGGCCAACATCCGCACCGCCTATGCCAACGGCCAGGACCTGGCGGCCCGCAGCAACATGCTGGAAGGCAGTCTGCTGGCCGGCATGGCCTTTGCCAACGCCGGCGTCACCGCCGTGCATGCCTTTGCCTACCCCATCGGCGCGGAATTTCATATTCCCCACGGGGTGGCCAACAGCATCATGCTGGCGTCCGTCATGGAGTTCAACATGCTTGGGAACCTGAAAAAGTTTGCCCGAATGGCCGCGCTGCTCGGGGAAAACACGGCCGGCATGAGCGAACGCCAGATGGCCCTGGCGACGGTGCAGGCGCTGCGTACGCTTTCCGCGGACCTGCAGATCCCGAAGCATTTGAGCCAATATGGCGTCAAAGAAAGCGATATCCCGATGCTGGCCGAAGGTGTGATGAAGGTGACACGTTTATTGGCCAACAACCCGAGGGGGATGACCCAGCAAGACGCCGAAAGAATCTATTTGAGCGTTCTTTAGGAACAGATCACCTCGTTTTTCCAAAGAGAAGGAGTTGTCACCATGTTCGGTTTCTATAATATGGTGCTCAGAATCGATGTCACCCAGAAAGCCTTTGAATTGCAGATGATCTCCGACGAGGTCCTGCAGCAGACCCTGGGCGGCAAAGGCCTGGCCACCCACTTGCTCCTGCAGCACAACCCGCCGGGAGTCGATCCGCTCGGCGCGGATAACCACATCATCTTCGCCGCCGGACCCATTGCCGGCAGCAACATCTGGGGATCGTGCCGCCACGGCGTCTTCACCAAGTCGCCCCAGACCGGTTTTTACTCCGAGTCTTATTCCGGCGGGCGCGTGGCCGAGAACATCGCCGCCTGCGGCTTCGATGCCATCATGATCCACGGCGCGTCCGAAACCCCGGTCTGGCTGGAGATCTGCGAAGAGGCCGTCTTCTTCCATTCGGCCGAGGCGCTCTGGGGGCAGGACACCTACCGCACCGAGGACCACATCAAGGCCTGGGCCAAGGAGAACCGGACGGAGGCGGGCGCCTGCGGGGTGGTGTGCATCGGACCGGCGGGTGAAAACCTGGTCTCGTTCGCGGTGATCGAAAACGACTACTGGCGCAGCGCCGGCCGGACCGGCGTGGGCGCCGTCTTGGGCTCCAAGAAGATCAAGGCCATCGCCTTTCGCGGCAAACGCAAAAAAGCGTTCGCCGACGATGACCTGATGCGGACCTTTGCCAAACAATTGGCCATCACGGCCAAGGAGAACCCCGGGGTCATCGCCTACAAGACCAAGGGCACACCCATGCTGGTGGACATCATGAACGGCGCCGGCGGGTTCCCGACGCGCTACTGGCAGAAGGGGCGCTTCGAAGGCGCCCACAAGATCAATGCCGACGCGCTGCACCAGCGTTGTGAGGTAAAGCCCCACGCCTGCCTCAAATGCCTGATGGCCTGCGGCCGCCTGGCCACGGTCAAGGAGGGGCGTCACAAGGGGCTGCAGGTCGAGGGGCCCGAATATGAAACCATCTATGCCTTCGGCGGATTGTGCGAAATCGACAGCATCGAAGAGATCATCTTCCTGAACGACCTCTGCGATCGCCTGGGAATGGATACCATCAGCGCCGGCAACCTGGCCGGTCTGACCATCGAGGCCGCACGCCAGGGGCGCATCGCCTATCGCATCGATTACGGCGATGTGGACGCCATTGCCCAATTGATAGCCGACATCGCCGCCCGCAAGGATATCGGCGACCTCCTGGCCCGCGGCATCCGCGCTGCAGCCGAGACCTGGGGCATGGCGGATCAGGCCATTCACGTCAAAGGTCTGGAACCGGCCGGCTACGACCCGCGCGTGCTCAAAGGCATGGGGCTGGCCTATGGTTCGTCCGATCGCGGCGCCTGCCATCTGCGGGCCACCTTCTATAAACCGGAACTGGCCGGCATCGTGGACCCGGAAAAGATCGAGGGCAAGGCCGCCGTCTTTGCCGAGTGGGAAGATCGCCTGACACTCTTCGACACGCTAATTTTATGCCGCTTTTATAGAGACCTCTATCAGTGGGACCAATTGGCGACGATCATTAAAAGCACGACCGGACTGGATCTCGACAGCCGCCGGATGCGCGGCATCGCCGCCGCCGTCACCGATAACACGCGACGCTTCAATCTGCGCGAAGGTCTCCAGCCCCTGGACGACATGCTGCCGCGGCGCTTTTACAAAGAAGTACTCCCCGAGACTGGCAAGGGCATCACCGAGGAGCAGATGCAGCGCATGATGGCGGATTACTATGCCGCCCGCGGCTGGGACAAGAATGGAACTCCGCCCGAAGATTGAAGCGCGTATCAGCTACCGCTCCAACGAGCGCCAAGGCGCGAATTTGAGCAGCAGCAGCATGCCCGGGATCGCCACCAGGGTGCAGGCCAGGAAGAAGCCGGGCCAGCCCATGAATTTGGCCAGGTAGCCGGTGCCGGCCGAGGCGATCACGCGGGGGATGCCCATCAGGCTGCTGAGCAGAGCGTACTGGGTGGCGGTGAATTTCTTATTGGTGATGCTGGCCATGAAGGCGGTGTAGGCCGCGGTGCCCATGCCGGCGGTCAGGTTTTCGAAGGTGATCACGGCCGTCAGGGCCGGCAGGCTGTAGCCAATATGGGCCAGGGCCATGAAGCCGGCGGTGGAGACGGCTTGCAGGCCGCCGAAGATCCAGAGGCTGCGCGACATGCCCAACTTGAGCATGAGGCCGCCGCCGATGAGGCCGCCGACGATGACGGCGCCGACGCCGAAGGTTTTGACCACGACGCCGATTTCAGTCATGGTGAAACCGGTCTCCAGGTAAAACGGCGTGGTTATGGCGCTGGCCATGATGTCGCCGATCTTGTACAGCAGGATGAAAGCCAGGATCCACAGCGCTTCGCTCCGGGCGAAGTACTCCTTGAACGGTTCGATGACGGCTTCCCTGATACTGCGGGGGACGCCGAACGGCGCGTTGGTCTCCGGGGTCAAAAGGGTAGTGATCAGACCGGGCAGCATACAGGCGGCCATGATGAAATAGACGGTTGCAAAGGAAAAGTAGTCGGCCAGGATGAAGGCGCCGCCGCCCACCACCCACATGCCCAGGCGGTATCCGACCACGTACAGGGATGACCCCATCCCCAGTTCCACATCGGCCAGATCTTCGCGGCGGTAGGCGTCGATGACGATGTCCTGGGTGGCGCTGAAGAAGGTCACGGCCAGGGCCGCCAGGGCCACGGCCCAAGTATGCGGGGCCGCGGGGGTCAGTCCCAGGGCGACGATGGCCAGCATCAGCAGCACCTGGCTGATAAGCAGCCACCCCCGGCGCCGCCCGAAAAAAGGAATGCTATAGCGATCCAGGAAGGGGGCCCAAACAAACTTCAAGGTGTAGGGCAGTCCCACCAGCGCCATCAGGCCGATGACGCCCAGATCGACTCCTTCCTTGGTCATCCGCGCTTGCAGCAGGGAGATGGTAAGCAGCAGCGGCAGACCGGCCGAAAAGCCCATGACCAGGGCCACCAGCATGCGGCGGCTGAACATGACCTTGAAGAGAGCGGGGCTCATGGTTGAGCCTTCATCCGGACTTGGATGCGCACTTCGAATGCTTCTCCGGCCTGGGTTTTGGGTTCCCAAGACCGGCGATAAACCAGCCGCACCGGGGTGCTGC
>JAKAFO010000093.1 GCA_021819735.1 Deltaproteobacteria bacterium | reverse complement strand
AGCAGGGCTTTGATGTTGGGGTGTTCGACGTTGAAGCGGTCGAGGGTGTAGGCCATGCCGGTGCACAGGATGATGGGCAGGGAAGGGGCTATCTTGAAGATTTCGGCGGAGAGTTGTTTGCCGTTCATGTGGGGCATGGTCAGGTCGGCGACGATCAGGTCGTAGCGCAGGGGGTTGTTCTTCAGGCGGTCCAGGGCGAAGAGGCCGCCCTGGGCGGTTTCGACCTGATAGCCCAGGGCTGCGAGCATGTCGTGGACGACTTCGATAATAAAGAGTTCGTCATCCACCACCAGAATGCGTTCGCCACCTTGAGGCAGTACTTGCTCCTCGGGTTTTTCGGCGGGCTGCTCGTCGATGCGCGGCAGGTAGACGTCGAACGTGCTGCCCTGGCCTATGCGGCTCTCCACCTGGATGAAGCCGTCCAGGTTGCGCACGATTTTCTGCACCACCGACAGACCCAATCCGGTGCCGCCTCTGGCGGCCTTGGTCGTATAGTAAGGTTCGAAGATATGGGCCAGGGTCTGGGCGTCGATACCCGCGCCGGTGTCGCGCACCCGCAAGCGGATGTAGGCGCCCGGCCGGGCCGGAACGGAGGCACCTATGGCCCCCTGGGCCAGCTCGAGGTTCTTCAATCCGACCTCCAGCGTGCCGCCGTTGACCTCCATGGCTTGCGCCGCATTGGCGCACAGGTTCAGAATGATCTGATGGATGCGGGTGGGGTCGGCCAGCACCACGCTGCGTTCGGCCGACAGCGATTTTTGGAACTCGATGGTGGCCGGGGTGGAGGCGCGCAGCAGTTTGAGCGCCTCTTTGACCAGGGTCTGGACGTCCACCGGTTGGGCTTCATGGTTTTTGTGCCGGCTGAAGGACAAGATCTGTCCGGTCAGGTCCTTGGCCCGTTCGCAGGCCTGCAGCACACGAGACATATAGCGGCGGGTGCGTTCGATATCGCCCGCGTTCTGGTTGGCCATCTCGGCGTAGCCCAGGATGCCGCCCAATATGTTGTTAAAATCGTGGGCGATGCCGCTGGCCAGGGTTCCGATGGCCTCCATCTTCTGGGATTCATAGAGCTGCTGCTCCAGCTCGGTCTCCCGGGTGATATCTTTTTTGGTGCAGACCAAGTGGGTCACGCGGCCCTTGGCGTCACATACCGCGGCGATCCGCGTCGCCGTGGCCACATCGCGGCCGTCCTTGCGGTGGCTGCGCGAGCGGTTCTCGCCGGCATCCTTGCATTGGACGCTGAAGCTCATCTCCTTGAAGATCTGTCGATCCTGCTCGCTGAAGAAGGGATGCTCGCAGGTTACCCCCAGCATCTCTTCCCGGGAATAACCGCTCAGGGCCTCGAAAGCGGCATTGACATAAACAATGCACCCATGCACGTCGGTGAGCAGGATGCTCTCCGACGATTGCTCGACGATTTCGCTCAGGCTGTGGCGCTCGCGCTCGGCAGCCTTGCGGTGGGTCCAGTCGATCAGCGTGATGATGGTGTGCCGGCTCTGGGCCAGCCAGCCGATTTCGGCCAGCACCTCTTTGATGCCGCCATCTTTATGAAAGATTTTGCACTCCAGAAATTTGGGTGGCGCCACTTGCCCCGAGAGGACCAGTTCGTGGTGGATTTTAACCAGTTCGCGATATTCGGGGGTGAGGAAGTCGATGAAGCAGGGCGCGTTCAGTAATTCGGCCCTGGGGTAGCCGAACATCTCCTCGGCCCGGGCATTGGCCATCAGGATGGCCATGTCCTGTCCGACGATAATGGTGGCCGTGCCGCTGTGCTCGAAAAGTCGACACGGCGCCGTTGGGTCTTCAATGGGTTTCAGGGGTTTGGTTTGGGAGGCCGATGCATGGTAGGGGCATGGTTTGCATTGGGCACCCATGGGCCCGTGACTCCCCGCGGCTTTATCCCAGGGGTGATCTTGGCTCATTGGCATACGTCTCCACCTTCCGGCCCGAGGGCCTATTCCTCATGGGGGTACTATCGGTCGCGGAATAGCCGATCTTGATGAAAAATTTATTGATAATTTAAATTGGCGTTACGGAAAGGTCAGATCACAACGCTTCGGGGGTAAAGGCCACCACCTGATCGATGCGCTCGGCGTCGACCAGCAGCATCACCAGCCGGTCGATGCCCAGGGCGTTACCGGCCGCGGCGGGCATCGCGGGCAGGGCAGCCAGGAACGGTTCGGGCGAGGGATAAATGGCCTTGCCGGCCGCGCGGCGCTGTTCCGTCTCGGCGGCAAAGCGCCGGCGCTGTTCGGCGGCATCGGTCAGTTCGCTGAAGCCGTTGCATAACTCCAACCCGCCGATATAGAGCTCGAACCGCTCGGCGACTTCGGGGCGGCCGGGCTTGAGGCGGGCCAGGGCACCGCAGGCTGCCGGGTAATCGCACAGGAACACCGGCTGCCCCCATCCCAGGCGGGGTTCGATCATCAGGCCCATGACTTCGTCGAAACGGCCGCTCTCCAGGGCCTCGGCGGCGGAGCAATCCCCATGGCGCAGGAAGGCTTCGGCTACGCTCAGGCGCGGCCAGGGCGGCGTAAGGTCGATGGCCTGCCCCTGGTAATCGATGCGCGCAGGCAATCCCAGGGCCTGGGCCAGGTGGGGAATCAGCCCTTCGCAGTGGGCCATGAGGTGGGTGTAGTCGCAGCCCGCGGCGTACCATTCGAGCATGGTCATTTCAGGCAAGTGGCGTCGGCCGCGCTCGCCCTGGCGATAGCATTTGCAGATTTGATAGATATTGGCGAACCCGGCCGCCAGCAAGCGCTTCATGCACAGTTCCGGGGAGGTATGCAGATACCAGGCGCCAGCCGGTTGGGCGTCGATGTGCGCCTCGGGTGCCGGCGCCGGAATTCGGTTGGGCGTCTCCACCTCCAGATAACCCTGGGAGGCGAAAAAGGCGCGCACGGCGGCCAGCACGACGGCCCGCCGGTGTAGATTGGCCTGGAGGCCATGCTGCCGGCTGAAGGTCATGGGGCGTCCTAGTGCGGAACGGTGCTCTTGCGGATCAGGAAGTTGTCCTCCGGGCGATCCTGCAGGAAGATATGGTTGAAGCGATCCGCGGGTGCCGACTCGTACCACTGGTATGCCTGGGCCTTGCAGGCCGGGCAGGCCTTGCGCGGCAGATGGACCGCCAGCACGGTGCCGCGTTTTTCCGAAGAGGATTCGATGCGCAGGGCGCCGGCGCAATCGTTGCAGATCCGCACGGTTTCGTTTTGAGTTTCGTAGATGCTGTCCGTGTCGTAGAAAATGCGGCGGGAGCGCTGGCCGCAGTCGGGCTGCACGCGCGCGGTCTCGGCCAGGAGTTTGCGCTGGCGCCAGTTTTTGAGCACCTTGACCCCGGTCTGCTCGATGTAGCGCGTCGTGGCCGGGCTCTGCTGGTAACGCTCCGGATCGTAGTCCGGCTCCGACAAGTGGCTGTAATCCAGACCGGCCATAGCCAGGATGATGCCGGTGTTGACGTAGGGCAGGGCGCCCTCGATGGAGTAGCCGCCCTCCAGCACCGCGATGTCGGCTTGCAGCAGGTCGGTCAGTTGCGCATAGCCCCGGGCGGAAAAATTCATGTTGGTGATGGGATCGGAGTAGTGGTTGTCCTGGCCGGCCGAATTGATGATCAGTTCGGGCTTGAAATCGGCCAGGATGGGCAACACCATCTCCTTGATGGTGTACAGGAAGCCCTCGTCCGAGGTGTGGGGCGGCAGCGGGATGTTGATGGTGGTGCCCACGGCGTTGGGGCCGCCCATTTCGTTGAGGAAACCCGACCCGGGATAGAGCGTGCGGCCGTCCTGATGGATGGAGATGAACAGAGTGTCCGGGTCGTGCCAATAGATGTCCTGGGTGCCGTCGCCGTGGTGACAGTCGGTATCCACGATGGCCACGCGGTCCACGCCGTAGGCCCGGCGCAGATACTCGATCATGATGGCCTCGATGTTGACGTTGCAAAATCCCCGGGCGCCGTGCACGACGCGGTTGGCGTGGTGGCCGGGCGGCCGCACCAGGGCGAAACCGCGATCCACCTTTTTATCCATCACCGCCATGCCGATGGTTTTGGCCCCGCCGGCGCTGATGAAATGGGACTCGGTCATCACGGCCCAGGGGTCGGGCACGCAGAAATGAACGCGCTGCACATCCTTGACCGTGACCAGGTCCGGCTTGTACTCGACGATTCCTTCGATATCCAGCAGCCCCTCCTCAAACACCTGGTCCTGGGTATAGAGCAGGCGCTCCTCGCGTTCGGGGTGGGTGGGGCTGATGGCCCAATCGAAGGCCGGGAAGAAGACCAGACCGGTTTTATTTTTGGCGCGCAGCATAGGTTTTCCTATTTATAAATCTTCTCGTCTCAATTTGCCGGCAATGGGATCGTAGCCCCGGATCAGGCCGGGCTTGATTTGGGCCCGGACGCGGATATTCTTGCCGATGGTGTGGAAGCCCCGGATCATGTTGAACTGATAGGCTTCGATCACTTCCGTCTCCAGGTGCTCGGGGTTGGCGCCGCGCTTGACGGCCTTGTCGCGCAGCAGTTGCAGCGCCAGCTCCTTGGCATCCTCCAGCGTAAAACTGTTGGTGATCTCTTTGTGGAATTGTTCGCCGGCCGCCACGGCCACCTGCTGGGCCGTATCGGCGAACAAGAGCACCTCGCTGGTGGTACGCGCCAAGGCACAGCCGGTGGCATTGGCCACCTGCCAATGGGGTACCACCGAAACATTGCCGTCGAACATGCCTTTGAGCCGGTCGGCGAATTGCGGCGCGGGACCACCCAGAACCATCAGGTGGCGCGGCTTGATTTCGCTGCCTTCCCAAAGCTCGTGCACGGTGTAGACCGGTTTGCTGTTGATGTCGGCGACCATCTGGGTCGCGGCGGCCATGATCTGGCGGCAGGCCTGATCGAAGATCGCCAGGGCGGTCTCTTCCGGGGAGCGTTTCATCTTGCGGGCCAGCGCGTCGATCCCTTGCGCGGCGCGGCCATGGTCGCCGCCGTTGACCAGGCCCAGCACGCAAAAGGCATCGGTGGGGGTCGGCACCGGTCCGCCGTAGGTCATGGCGCGGCCCTGGCGGTCCGGCCCGACGGTCAGGCCGTTCTCGGTCAAGCGCACCACACTGTCGCCGCCCACGCCGATGGACTGGGTCTGCAAGGCGCGGATCAGGGTTTTGAACGGTCCGATTTCGATGCCCAGGGGTGCCAGCAGCGGCACGCCGTCGATGAGTACGGCCATGTCGGTGGTGGTGCCGCCGATATCCAGCACGAGCGTGGCGCCGCTTTTCGGTGCGTAGGCCAGGGTTCCCATGACACTGGCCGACGGTCCGGACAGAATGGTGCGCGCCGGATCGTCGAAGGAGGAGTCGAAGCTCATGTTGCCGCCGTCGGGCTTGAGGATGCGCAACGGCACATCCAGCCCCTTCTTGGCCAGGGATAGCTTGACGGCCTCGAAAAATTGTTTGTGGATGGGGTAGACGGCCGCGTTGAGATAGACCGTGGCCACGCGCCGGGGAAAGTTCAGGCTGCCGGAGAGTTGGTGGCCCAGGAAAACCCTTTCGAAATGGGGGGCCATGGCCTCGGCAATGCGCTTTTCATGGTCGGGGTTGTGCACCGAAAACTTGGTGGCCACACCGGCGTAGCGGATGCCGGCTTTTTTAAGCGCCTTGACCGCGGTTTCCACCTCGCCCTCATCCAGCGGGGCGATCTCCCGGCCACGGTGATCCAGGGCACCCTTTACGATATGGTAGTTAGGGCCGATGCGATAGAGCGCCGGGTCGATGCCCGGCCCGCCGGCGACGATCATTCCCACCGGGGGCAGTTTGTTCTGCACGATCAGGTTGGCGGCCAGGGTGGTGCTGAGGACCGCGCGCCGGATCTTCGTCAGGTCCACGCCGTCGGTGAGGGCCTCAATTGCGGCCAGCACGGTTTCGAACAAGCGGCTTTCATCGGTCAGTACTTTGACTTCTTTTTCCAGTCCGTTTTCGCTGATGAGAACCGCATCGGTATGCGTACCGCCAACATCGAGTCCGATGATCATTGGCTAATCCTTGCGGTCTTGTGATTTGCAGCCCCTAATGCGAGCACAACCTGCCGTTTGTGGATTGCAAAAAACCAGCGCCGCGCGATGAAGAGTGGTTTGTAGCCGAACCCAATTTTAAATCTGATGCCAACCTGCGCCAAGCTATATAAAAGCCTTCGAAAAGTCAAACCCGGCGAGCGATTGGCGGGACATTTCCGCCACAGCATCTGCAGCCAGTGGAAGATCCCATCCCGGGGTTGTCTCCCAGATTCAGGTGAATCTCGGATGCTTGACAATTCGTAATAATTCCTGATTAATAATGCCAGCGCTATCCCAAAAGCCGAATTGTAAGGGTTGCAGAGTCCGGTTCCGGTTCCGGATTTCACCCTGCCTTTTAAATCCTCCAACCGGTTCCGTTGATATTCGGCAGGTGCATCAGAGCCATATTGTCTGTTTTCGGACCATTGAAGGTAAGGAGCCGAGTGCATGACGAAGAGGATACTTCTATCCCTGATGACGCTTGGCGTTGCCCTGCTCGCGTTGGTCCCCTGCGCCTATCCTGAAAAGTGTAAAGTGCTGGTGGTAATGAGTTATGAGGAAAACTATCCCTGGGTGATGGAAATCCGCCAGGGCATCGAGTCGTTGCTATTGGATCAATCCCAAATCGAATACTTTTACCTCAATACCAAAACCAATTGGGAGGGTGGCGCCGGCAGAGCCAAAAAGGCCTACGCGCTGTATCGGAGGATCAAGCCCGATGGCGTCATCGTGGCGGATGATGACGCCCAATCCATGTTCGTGATTCCCTATTTAAAGGATAAGGTGACCATTCCGATCGTTTTTTGCGGGGTCAATGCCGAGGCCAGCGAATATGGATATCCCGCCACGAACGTGACCGGCGTCTTGGAACGCGAGCCGATGAAACAATCGCTGCTGCTTCTGAAGCAACTGGTCCCCTCGGTTAAGACATTCGGACTGATTTCAAAAAATAGCCCCACGGACAAGGCCGTTCAAAGGCAATTGAATACCGAAAAAGAATCGTATCCCCTTGCATATATAGGTTCACGAGTCGTCGAAAGCATGCAGGCAGCGATTGTGGCGGTCGAAGGATTAAAATCAGAATGCGACGCTTTGCTTTATATCACCCTGGAAGGATTGCCGGATAAAAACGGAAAACAGCTCACCGACCGGGAGATAATGCCGGTTTTGGTAAAAACATTCGGTAAGCCGGTCATTACCAATGCCATGTACCGGGTCAAGTACGGGGCGCTCAGTGCTGTCGTCAAGACCGGTCAGGAACATGGCAGAATCGCGGCTGAAATGCTTTTGGCACTGATGCGCGGCGCTCCGATTTCCCAAAACGCGATCACTCAAAACCAGTATGGCCAACGCATCATCAATGTCGACGCGATGGTAGCCTTGGGAATTCAACCCAAGCCGCTGCTGATTCGAAGCGCAACGCTGGTTCGAACCGAACATTGATCCATCGGCAGGTATGGAATCGAAATTGCGACGGGGTATGGCCCGATACCCCATGGCGGTTTGACCACGGCCTCAAAAGGGGAGGTTGATGATGCCGGCAAAGCTGTTTCCCAAAAGCATCGTATCCAAACTGATCCTGCTCAATAGCATTATCCTCATCGCATTCGGCGGCTTCATCCTCTTCAACTTCATTTTGACCCGGCAGATGGAGCAAACGGTGATCGCCCTGGTGGACGAAGGCGTCGATCAAGTCATCGCCAATGCAACCTTCAGCCGGGAGCTCAATGCGCTATCTTCCGATATTCATCTGCTGGTCGGTACATTCACGCTGGAACGGGAGAAGCTGAAGACAGAATCCGAGCGGCTTGCCTCCAATCTCGAGAAGATCGCACCTCCCATGGGGAAAAATCGGGTTCCGGATGAGCTTTTGAAGCAGTACGCGGTCGCGTTCAAGGATGTGTTGCGCCAATGCAGCCGGGTCGATGCGATTCTACATCGGATCGAACCCCTCGAAATGGACCTCAATGATTCGTTCAATCGCATTGAAAACAAGGCCACCGAGGCCATCATAACGTTCAAAATGCAGGGAAGAGAATATGAAATCAGCTCGGTGGAGCAGATCAGCGCCCTTATTCCCGATCTGCGTTATCTGCTGCTGAAAACCAAGCTGCTGCTCACCGAGTCCCAGCGCGCGCATTTTAGAAGAGCCGCCGCCGATCGGGATGACGAGGGGCGCATCCAGGAAACGCTGCAAGAGATGGCATCATCGCTGTCCGCGGTGACCACCGCTGGTCAGGGGCTGGCCCCCCTGGGGAGTGAAGCCATGGCCCGAGTCCACGCGATGACCCAGGAGATCGGCATTCTCCACGAGGCCATGCGAGATCTTCAGGCCAACCTCGGCGCGCTTTACGCCAATCAGGATGTCGTGATGCGAACCATGGCCTCCGCGGGGGAAGATATCGGCAAAACCACGGCTCGGATGAGGGCCAAGGTGATTGGCAATGCGCGTTCATTCGGAAGTGTCATGGCCCTGCTCTCCCTGCTTGTAATCGGCGTTTCTTTGGCGGGCAGCATATATGGGATCAGGATAACCAAGCCGATTCAGCAATTGACGCATCTGGCGGCCCTTATCGCGGCGGGTGATCTGAACAAAGAGATTGAGACCAAAGGCGACGATGAGATTGCGCTTCTGTCGCTGAGCTTTGCCAAAATGCGGGATGCCATCCGGGAAAAATTGAATGCCCTGGCCGAAAACAACGAGTCCATGGCCCGTGAAATCGGGCTTCGCCAAAGAACCGAAGAAGCATTGCGGCAGAGCGAAAGAAGATATCGGACCCTGTTGGAAAATCTGCCCCAAAAGATTTTCTACAAAGATCGCGATTCGATCTACGTTTCGTGCAACCGAAGCTATTGTAACGATCTGAATATTCGTCCTGAAGAAATTGCCGGCAAGTCCGATCGCGATTTTTTCCCGGCCCACTTGGCCGAGAAATATATCGCGGACGACCAACGCATCATCGCCGGCGACAAAACGGAAGAGATAGAAGAAGCCTATATTTTAAATGGCCAAGAGATCATTATTAATACCGTGAAAACACCCGTGAAATCAGAGAGTGGCGAGGTTGCGGGCGTTTTGGGTATTTTTTGGGATATCACCGATAAAAAGCGCATCGAGGATGAACTGCGCAAATATGAACGCATCGTCGCCACTTCCAAAGATCTCATGGCGATGGTCGGCACCGACTATGTTTACCAGGCGATTAACGAAGCTTATGTCACCTTTCATAGAAAACCTCGGGAAGAGATCGTCGGTCACACCATCGCGGAACTCTTGGGTGATGATCTGTTCAAAAGGGTCATCGAGCCCAATTTCGAAAAATGCCTGCACGGCCAAGAGATCAACTTTCAAAATGTGCTTGAGTTCCCTGAAATTGGCAAAAGGTATATGGATGTGGCCTTCTACCCGTTCTTCGGGCGAGACGGCAAAGTCGCCGGCATCGTGGTCAATGCCCGCGATGTGACCCAGACAAAGTTGCTGGAGACCCAGCTCAATCAGGCTCAGAAGATGGAGGCCATCGGCACCTTGGCCGGCGGCATCGCCCACGATTTCAATAATATTCTGGGGGCGATCATCGGTTATACGGAGCTTTCGCTGTTGGGGGTCGCCCAGCAGGCAGAGCTGAGAAATTATCTGAGCCAAGTGCTCACGGCCGCGGGCCGCGCCAAAGATCTGGTTCAACAGATCCTATCGTTCAGCCGCCAGGGCGAGCACCAGAAAAAGCCGCTCAAAATAGAGCCCCTTGTCGAAGAGGCAACCAAAATGCTGCGGGCCTCCATACCCTCGACCATCGAGATTCGAAGCGAAACGGCTATGACGACCGCTGTTGTCATGGCAGACCCCACCCAGATTCATCAGATCATCGTCAATCTCTGCACCAATTCGGCCCACGCCATGCGGGAGAAAGGAGGCGTGCTCACCATCGGCCTCGATGAGGTCGAAGCCGATACGCGGTTGCGCGCCCGGTTTCCGAATCTAAAGGAGCAGTCCTACATCCGCCTGACGGTCGAGGATACCGGGCACGGGATTCCCGGTCAGTATCTGGACAGGATTTTCGAGCCCTATTTTACCACCAAAGACAAAGGCGTCGGCACCGGCCTGGGGCTGGCTGCGGTGCATGGTATTGTCCAGAGTTACGATGGCGCCGTCGATGTGACTTCCACGGTTGGCCAAGGAACGGTCTTCACTGTTTATCTTCCAAAAGCCATTGCGAAAGCAGCCATCGAAGCCGATGACATCGAACCTGAGATTTTACCGCGCGGGCAAGGTCGTGTCCTGCTGGTGGATGACGAAGCGTCGCTGTTAAGGGTCCTGAAGGAAATGTTGGAACGCGCGGGGTATCAGGTGGTTGCCCATCAAAGCTCCCAGGCCGCCTTGGAAAGCTTCAGGGCCGATGCGAATGCCTTCAATCTGGTGATCACCGATCAGACCATGCCGAAAATGACCGGCCAGGAATTATCGCAACAAATCCTCAAGATCCGCCCCGGCATCCCCATTATTTTGTGCACCGGTTTCAGCGAATTGATTGACGAGGCCAGCGCCAAGAAAATCGGAATTTGCGAATACCTCAAAAAGCCGATCAGCATGCGTAACTTGCACAATAGCATCGGCAAAGCCATGGCCCAGGGAGAACGGGAGCGACACTGACGCGCCGGAATCGGATAGACCCCAAAACCCGGCCCGCGATGTCCATCGAATCGGTGGGCCCAAGGCCTGCATCCGGACAATCCGCCCCATGGGACGCAGTTGCCCGCCTTTATTGTTATTGACTCCATCGCGGCTGATGGGCTATCAGATTCGGTTTATGACGATGGCGCGGGCGGGTCGAAAGCCACCGGAACAGACCCGGTCTGCCGTGTCTTGCCCGCGCCGGTTTTAGCATGAGGATTGGCAAATGATTCAGCTCATACGCGGATTCAAAGACATTCTGCCCGGCGAAGTGGCCCTGTGGCAGCATATCGAGCGCACGGCCGTGGGCCTGTTCGCCGCCTTCGGTTTCGATGAGATCCGCGTGCCGATCATGGAAAAAACCGAGCTGTTCGCCCGGGGCATCGGCGAGGACACCGACATCGTCGAAAAGGAGATGTACACCCTGGACGACCGCGGCGGCGAAAAACTGACCCTGCGGCCCGAGGCCACCGCCTCCATCGTGCGCGCCTACATCCAGCACAAGCTTTACGCCGACGATCCCTTGCGCAAATTCTACACCATCGGGCCCATGTTCCGGCGCGAGCGGCCCCAGAAGGGGCGCTACCGGCAGTTCTACCAGATCGACGTGGAAGCCTTCGGCATGGCCGGCCCTTTCATCGATGCCCAGATGATCTATATGCTGCACCTGTTCTTCCAGCGCTTGGGGGTCAGCCGGACCCAGGCCCACCTCAACTCCCTGGGCTGCCCGGTGTGCCGACCGCGTTTCCGCGAAGCCCTCGCGGCGCTGTTGAACAAGGTCGAAGATCGGTTGTGCGCCGACTGCCGACGCCGCCAGGCGCGCAACCCGCTGCGCGTTTTGGATTGCAAGGTGCCCGCCTGCCGCGAGGCCGTGGCCGATGCGCCGGCCATCGTCGATTACCTGTGCGAGGATTGCCGGCAGCATTTCCAGAGCGTTACGGAAAATCTTACGCAGTTGGGCGTGCCCTTCGAGCTGGACCGACGCCTGGTGCGCGGCCTGGATTACTACACGCGCACCACCTTCGAAATCCAGACCGACGTGCTCGGCGCCCAGAGCGCCGTGGCCGGCGGCGGACGCTATGACGGGCTGGTGGAGACGCTGGGCGGGCCGGCCACACCGGCCATCGGCTTTGCCGTGGGCTTCGACCGCCTGGTGGAAGTGCTGGGCCAGAGCCTGAAGATCGAAAATCCCAAGCCGGCGCTCTTCATCGCGGCCCTGGGCGAAACGGCCCGCCGCAAAGCCTTTTACTGGTGCGCCGAACTGGCCGCCGCCGGCATTTATGTGGAGATGGAGCACGCGGACAAGAGCCTCAAGTCCCAGATGAAGCGCGCCGACCGCCTGGGTGCCGCCCGGGTGTTGATCGTGGGCGATGCGGAGCTGGCCTCGGGCCAGGCCAACCTGCGCGACATGGCCACCAAGGCGCAGGCCGAGGTCGTGCTGGCGGGCCTGGTGGATGCGCTCAAACAGCAATCGATCGTTTGAATCATGACGGTTTTCGGACTTTAAAAGGAGTAAAAGAAGTGGCTGACCTGTTAGGCGACATGCGAAGAACGCACCACTGCAACCAACTGGGTGCGGATGACGTGGGGCTCGAAGTGGTGCTCATGGGCTGGGTGCAGCGCCGCCGGGATCATGGCGGCGTGATTTTCGTGGACCTGCGCGACCGGGAAGGTCTCACCCAGGTGGTCTTCAACCCTGACATGCACGCCGAACCCCACGCCAAGGCCCACGTGCTGCGCAGCGAATTTGTGATCGGCGTGCGCGGCCGGGTGACGGCCCGGCCCGAGGGCATGGTCAATCCCAACCTGGCCACCGGCGCCATCGAGGTGATGGTCAGCGAACTGCGCATTCTGAACGTGGCCGAAAACCCGCCCTTCCTGATCGAAGAGACTGTGGAAGTGACCGAGGCCATCCGCCTGAAGAACCGCCACCTGGACCTGCGCCGGCCCAAGTTGCAGAAGAACATCATCCTGCGCCACAAGGCCGGGGCCGCCGTGCGCCAATACCTCAACGGCAACGGGTTCCTGGACATCGAAACCCCGTTTCTGACCCGCAGCACGCCCGAAGGCGCGCGCGACTACCTGGTGCCCAGCCGCGTCAATCCCGGCCAGTTCTACGCCTTGCCCCAGTCGCCGCAGCTCTTCAAACAGTTGCTCATGGTCTCGGGCTTCGAGCGCTACTACCAGATCGTGCGCTGCTTCCGGGATGAGGACCTGCGCGCCGACCGCCAGCCCGAGTTCACCCAGATCGATCTGGAGATGTCGTTTATCGGCGAAGAAGATATCATGGCCCTCTCCGAAGGCTTGATCGCCTATGTCTTCCAGGAGGTGCTGGGCGTCACCGTTCCGCTGCCGCTGCCGCGGCTCACCTATGCCGAGGCCATGGACCGCTTCGGCCTGGACAAGCCCGATACCCGCTTCGGCATGGAGCTCAAAGAGGTTTCCGATATCGTCAAGGGTTCGGGTTTCAAGGTATTTGCCGACGTGGTCAAGAAAGGCGGCATCGTCAAGGCCCTCAATGCCAAGGGCTGCGTGGAGATGTCCCGCAAGGATATCGACGACCTGACCCAGTTCGTGGCGGTCTACAAAGCCAAGGGCCTGGCCTGGATCAAGGTGCGCGAGGACGGCTGGCAGTCGCCCATCGCCAAGTTCTTCACCGACGAAGAGAAGGCGTTTCTGGCCGAGCGCATCGGCATGGCCGTCGGCGACCTGATCTTCTTCATGGCCGACCAGCCCAAGATCGCCAACGAGGCCCTGGGCCAGTTGCGCAACCACCTGGGCCACAAGCTCAAGCTGATCGACCCCCAGGCGTTCAAATTCACCTGGGTCACCCACTTTCCCATGTTCGAGTGGGACGAAACCGAAAAGCGCCACGAGGCCCTGCACCACCCCTTCACCGCGCCCCTGGAGGCCGACTACCATCTGCTGGAGAGCGAGCCGACCAAAGTGCGCTCCCGGGCCTACGACCTGGTGCTCAACGGCTTTGAAGTCGGCGGCGGCAGTATCCGAATCCACGACATGGCGCTACAATCCCAGGTCTTCAAGATTCTGGGCATGGACCAGGCGACCTACGAAGGCAAGTTCGGCTTCCTGCTCGACGCCTTGAAATCCGGTGCACCGCCCCACGGCGGCCTGGCTTTCGGATTCGACCGCCTGGTGATGCTCCTGTGCCGGGAAAGCTCCATCCGCGACGTGATCGCTTTCCCCAAAACCCAGAAGGCGGCCTGTCTGCTTACCGGCGCGCCTTCGGATGCAGCCCAGGCCCAACTCGACGAACTGTCCTTGCGCATCAAGGCCACGGCCAAGGTGTAACCTCCGGCGCGATCATGCCGTTTTGGATTTTTCGGACGGTTCGGCATCGGCCACGGATTCGGGTGCCATTTCAACGATGGCGTCGGGCCGATCGGAATCGGCGTAGGCTTTGGTTTCATCCATGGGGGTGACGTATTCCGGGTTCGCCGGCGCGTCAGCGGCTTTTCCCGATTCCCGTTTTTTCATGATCTGGTCGATGCCCTGCTGAATCGCCTGGGAGGTCCGCAGAATCGTTTTTTTGGCCGTCTGGGAACCGTTTTCCCAGGTTTTCTTCACGGCCTCCGGATTGAGACGGGTGCGCATCGCGTTGCGAAGGCCTTCGTACCCTTCACGAACCTTGTAGGACAGCAATCCGCCCCGGAAGAACCGATCGGCCAAATCATCGGGTTCGCTTTCGGCGGGACTCACCACCGGTTGATAGTCGGCCGGGACCATCACCAGGTCGGGGCCAAATTGCACATCGGCCATATCGATCTCCAGCACGCGATTTTCACTCAGCAGGATTTGCAGGATTCTGCCATCCTCCCGGTCGATGAGCAGATCCGCCAGGGTCTCGACGTGCTTGCCCGCATGGGTCGTGATCTTGCACCCCCGCAACGCCCTCAGGCTGCGCGGGGCAACCTCCGGCGGTACCGCCCGACCCTCGCCCTGGCCGGAAATGATGACAAATTCCCGGCTGAACTTCAGGATATCCCCGAAAGCTACATAGATCTCCGGTTCCTTTCCGAAGGCGGCGGAGCGATAGGCGATCCCCTGGATGCGCTTGGCTCCCTTATCGATATAGACTTCGGAAACCCATCCCAGCCGCTGGCCCTCCTTCAACGCAATGATCATCGCGCCCAGCAGCTTCATCCCTCTTTCTTTCGATGACATGGTCGCCCTCCTTTCTTGGCGGCGGCACGGCCGCCGATCTTTTCGATTATATTTTCAGGTGCGATCGGGTGCCCATTCAGCCTTGAACGAAGCCGATAACATATTCCCGATATTCTCCCATTCAAGGGCTGAGGGCGCCGAAAAGCAGAAGCAGCGGGAGGGAGACAAGGCTAACGGCGCGGTGAATTGACGCAGGACTCGCGCCGGCTTCAGTCCACGTGAATCACCGCCATGGCGGCGCTGAAAACCGCCCATACCGGATCGCCTTTTTCGATCTTCAGCGATTTTCGGCTATGTTCGGTGAGGATGGAACACAACTCGGTACGCTCGGAAATTCGGACAACCACCTCTGAATTGATCTTTCCTTTTATGACCCGAAGCACTGATCCCTTGAATCGATTCTCGGCCGAACAGGCCGGCTCCTCGATGCCCTTGTAAAGGATCACCCAGGGGGCCTTTACTTCTACGGCCACCAGGCATCCCGGCGTGAGACCCAGCCGGGTCTGGCTGTCCCGGGTGACCACGGAACGGATGCTTTGGCCATCGATGGAAATAATATCGACGAAGGCCTGCACATCGCCGATCCGAACCTTCTCGATCTTGCCGAAGAAAGCGTTGCGAGCGCTGGTCTTGCGCTGGTTCTCGCGCTCGATATGCAGGCGCTCCACCTTTCTGATTTCTTCTTCTGAAAACTCGACATACGAAGCGGCCAGGTTCGGGGTGGAGTGCCCCATGATCCGCTGCACCACCGGCAGCGGCACGTTGCTCTGCATCAACTCGATGGCCCTCGATCTGCGGATCGCTTCGGGGGTCCCCAAATCGCGGGCGATGCCGGCCGCCTCGGCGCAATCGTAAAATTTGCGACGCACATGGGCCGGATCGATCTTAAAAAGTTCCGGCGTGGCGCTTGAAAGTCGAAGCTCGCTTAAGGCGTGTTTTATTTCGTCGGCCAGCAACTCCGGTATCTGGACCTCCCTGGTGCCGCCGCCTTGCAACTCAGTTTTATGAAATCTTACCGTGCGTTTC
>JAKAFO010000429.1 GCA_021819735.1 Deltaproteobacteria bacterium | reverse complement strand
ATAAAGACTATTATAAAATTGTTGACGAGTTGCGCTTAAACAATATAGTGATCCTTATTAAGCCTATTAATGCATAATAGTAGTATTAATAGCCTAATTTGAATCTATTGTTGCGAACTGTCGTCGAACGCGCTCCTTATGATGAATTACTACGAAATGAGCGATAAGGGCATCGGGGCGGAAATCGGCCGCCGCATCAAAGCCCTGCGCCTGCGCAAGAACCTGACCCAGCAAGCGCTGGCCGAGGCGGCCGCCTTGTCCCCCAATGCCATCAAGGCGGTTGAGGCCGGCAAAGGAAAACTGCGCACCCTGATTGCCGTGTTGCGCGAGTTGGGCGCATTGGAGGCCTTGGATCAATTCATCCCGGAACTGCCGGTCAGCCCGTTGCAGTTGGCCAAACAGCAGGGTCAAAAACGGCGCCGGGCGTCGGGCAAGCGGCGCAAGAGCAGTGATGTGGGGGAGGGTGCCCCATGGTGAGCAAAGTGGATACGGCCGTGGTCCGCTTGTGGGGCGATACGGTGGGGGCCGTCGCGTGGCTCGCCGAGCGCGGTTATGCGGTCTTCGAATACGATCCGGGGTTTTTGAAGAAAGGGCTCGACATCTCGCCGCTGCACATGGGTTTGGCGGCGGCGGCCAAAGGCGACGGCCTCTTCGCCTTTCCCAATCTGAACAACGCGACCTTTCTCGGGTTGCCCGGCCTGCTGGCCGATGCCTTGCCGGACAAGTTCGGCAACCTGGTCATCGCCGCCTGGCTGGCCCGCCAGGGACGGAGCGTGAACGCCTTCAGTCCCGTGGAGCGGCTGTGCTACACGGGCCGCCGGGCCATGGGCGCCCTGGAATTCGCCCCGCCCATAGAGCGCGGTTTGGATCGACCGGTTGCGGTGGAGATCGCCAAGCTGGTCGAGCTGGCACAGGAGATCAGCGCCCGACGCGAAGCGCTGGCGGTGGAGATCGGAGCCAATGAAAAACAGAACGCCGAGGCACTGCTGGATATTCTGCGGGTGGGCACCTCGGCGGGCGGCGCCCGGCCCAAGGCGGTCATCGCCATCAACCCGGCCGGCAAAGTGCTTTCGGGCCAGGCCGATGTTCCGGCCGGCTATGACTACTGGGTGCTCAAGTTCGACGGGGTCAACGACTTAGAGCTGGGCGTGCCCCAGGGCTATGGCCGTATCGAGTACGCCTACTACCTGATGGCCCAGGCTGCCGGCATCGCCATGACCGAGTGCCGCCTGCTGGAAGAGAACGGCCGGGCCCACTTTCTGACCCGGCGCTTCGACCGCCAGGGCGGCGAAAAGGTTCACATGCACTCCTTGTGCGGGCTGGCGCACTACGATTTTAACATGGCCGGGGCTTACGGCTATGAACAGGCCTTTGCCGCGATGCGCCAATTGCGGCTCACCAAAGCCGAGGCCCTGGAGCAGTACCGGCGCATGGTGTTCAACGTGGTCGCCCGCAATCAGGATGACCACACCAAAAACATCGCCTTTTTGATGCAGCGCGACGGCCGCTGGCGGTTGTCACCCGCCTTCGATGTGATCTACTCCCACAACCCGGCCGGTAAATGGACCCACCAGCATCAGATGACCATCAACGGCAAGCGGGATCACTTCAGCACCGCCGATCTATTGGCCGTGGGCGAGTCGATCAGCCTCGCCAAACCGGCCCAGACCATCGACGCCGTGCGCGATGCCGTGGCCCGTTGGCCCGAATTCGGCCGGGCGGCGGGCGTCGATCCGGCGCGCATCCGGGAGATCGGCCGGTACCATCGGATGCAATTGGAGTAGCGCTTGCCCTGGCGGATTCTTCATCAATCCGGAGGAAGTCACATCGCGGCCGTATCAATGGCGCCTGGCGCGGTTACACCAGCACAATCTTTTCCGTGACCTGCCGGAAAAATTCCCCGGACCAGAGCGTCAACTGCTCGGGATGTTTGACGAAGGGTTCGACCTCCTTGCGGATCTGTTGAACATCCAGACTTTCGATGGTGCCGTGAAGCAGCGCGTTGAATGCCTCCGGCGCTAAGGATTGGTTTCCCTTCCAGTCCCCGCTTTGGCGCATGCGCCGCTCCAAATGGGCCAGGTGGAGGAGGGGATGGTGGGCGGCATACCAGACCAGATCGTACCAGTCGCGGCCCTTGGACCGGCTTTTCCAGCGCCGGCAGAGCAGGGCGTGCATCTTCCCGGCGAACAGGTCGGGAAGCGCATAGCTTCTCACCGCAAAAGGGATGGGGTTTAAAAGGTAGCGGGTTTCGGTGTCGAATCCGGCCGGCGGGTCGGTGTCCACTTCCAGCTTGATTTTCAGCACTTGCTCCCGATGCAGGGAGCGCACCCAGCTTTCGTCAGTTTCGATCAGCAGCAGTTGTTGGATGGTGTTGGCTTTGAGGAAAGCGGACCGAATGGCGCCGCGCGATGCTTTGGGGGCGCTTTCCACCCACGCATCGAAACCAAAGGCCGCTACTTCTCTCCGCAAGGCATCCAAATAGGGCGTGAGATCGAAACTCTCCATGGGCGAAAGCAACGAAAAGTCCAAATCCTCGGAAAAGCGGTCCAACCCATACAGCACGCGCAGGGCCGTGCCGCCGTAGAAGGCGGCTTTTTCGAAGAACTTGGCGCGCCAAAGTCCCAGCAAGGCGATCTCCTGCAAGATTTCCCGCAGCGCGGCGATTCGATCGCCAAGCGTGTTTTGCGGGTAGCGTTCCAACATCTTGCGAACCGCGTCATTCATGGCGTTGCTCCTGGGGGTTTAGCGTTTCAATTGGGCGATGAAGGCATGCAAGCGCCGCAATTTGCCGGAAGCGCCCCGGCGGGCGATGTCGGCGATGTGATCCGGATTCAAATCTGCCAGCGCCTTTTCTTCCATGCGCAGATCCTCGATTAGGTGGCGGCGCACATCCTTGAGGCCGCGCCATGCAACCCCCCGATCATCGCGGATCTTGTCGCACAGGGCCTTTTCCGGGGTCGCCATCAAAAAAGCGGTGTCGGCATCGATTTCGATGCGCGTCATCCCGATCTGGAAGAGCGGCAGGGGCAGGTTGCGGTAAACGAACAGGCCCAGGGGGGTCATGAATCGCTTGGACCGGCCGGTGGTGACCGAGGTGACGGCTTCCACGCGCTCGGGAATCATCCCGTAATACTGAAGCGCGAAATCCATGGAAATATAGGAAGGACCATGGATTAGGTTGGCCAGATATTCCCTGGAATAGGGGTGCCGGCGATACTGCTCGCCGAGGATATACAACCCCTTCTTGACCCGGATGATGACGCCCTTGCGAAGCAGGTCGGAGATTTTGTCCCGGGGCCGCGCATACGCCTTGAGCGCATCCAGGAGGGCTTGATAATCGAACTCTTCCCGGGGGAACTGGTGTTGAAACGGTGCGCTCATGGTGGCGGCCTCTCGCGATGGAATGTCGATTTGAGCATAGTATGTCGAGAAATTCTCGACATACTATGCTCAAATCGACACTATTATGACCGATTTATTTGCGCAAGCGGGAAAAAGGTGCCCCTCAGCGCACCACCAGCAGGTTGGTGCAGCGCTCCTGGCAGGCCACGTGGATCTGGAAGGGCCGGTGGCCGGCGCCCAGGACTTTTTCCACGGCGCGCAGGGCTTTCTGGGGCGTGTTGTTGGTTTCGCTCAGGTGGGCCAGGATCACGTGGCACAGGCCGTCGTGCCGGATTTCGGCCAGCAGGTCGCCCGACTCCTCGTTGGAGAGGTGGCCGTTGCGGCTCTTGATGCGCTGTTTGAGCGGCCAGGGGT
>JAKAFO010000428.1 GCA_021819735.1 Deltaproteobacteria bacterium | reverse complement strand
CCTGACGCCCCCGGCCCAGATCAAGCTGCTGCAAGTGCTGCAAGACGGCACTTTCAGCCGCGTGGGCGGCGAGGAGACCATTCAGACCAACGCCCGGGTGATTACCGCGACCAATTCGGACCTCAAGCAGTTGAGCGCCTCGGGCCAGTTCCGCAAGGATCTTTACTACCGGCTCAATGTCTTCCCCATCGTGATCCCCGCGTTGCGCGAGCGCACCGAGGATCTGCCGCACCTCATCGACATCTTTCTCAAACGATTGAACCGCGAATTCCAAAAGTCGATTCACGGCGTGCACGGCCAGGTGATCGAGGGGTTGTCGCGCTACGACTGGCCGGGCAACGTGCGCGAGCTGGAAAATCTCATGGAGCGGGCCTACATCCTGGAAAACACCGCCACCCTGACACCCGAAAGCTTTCCCCTGGAACTCTTCGAGGGCGAGTGCCCCTCGGCGGTCATGCCCATCAATGCCCGGTTGCCGCTTTCCGACGCCCGCCGAATCGCCCTGGAAGATTTCGAGCGCCAGTACATCAAGGAGCTGGTGGCGCGCAACCACGGCAAGATCAATATTTCGGCCACCGAAGCCGGCATCACCACGCGCCAGTTGCATAAATTGATGAGCAAGTACGGTATCCGCAAAGAAGAGTTCAAGCACGATACCGTCGTCAGGTAGTGTCCAACCCCATGGTAGAGCGTTCCGACCCACCACCGCCGCGGCCCCCGGGCGCGGGCATGGCCCGCCCGGCGGCTCTCTATTGGTGCGTTCTGGTTTTGGTGCTGCTGGGGGCCCTCTGGCTGCGGGTGGACGACCTGGTCGCCTGGCGCCAGCGCCCCCAGCATGCTTTTTTCGACGGCCGGCCGCTGCTGATCACCTTCGACGGTTACTACTACCTGGCCCTGGCCCGGGATCTCCTCCAGGGAAGCTATGCGGATCTGGATAGCCTGCGCGGCGTGCCCGCCTCGCCCCCCCGGCCCATGCCGCCGCCCCTGCTGTCGCTGCTGACCGCGGCCATTGCCCGTTTTACTTCCTGGCCCCTGGAGTGGATCGCTTTACTGCTGCCGCCCCTGCTCGGCCTGGCCCTGGCCGTGCCCGTGCTTCTGCTCAGCCGGCTCTACGGCGGCCGGCTCATGTCCCTGGTGGCCGTGGCCATGGCGCTTTTCCCGCGTTACTATGTCTACCGCAGCCACCTGGGCTGGTTCGACACCGATTGCCTGAATGTCACCTTCCTGCTGACCAGTTGCTATCTCTTCATCCGCTTCGGATTGAGTCCCGGCCCGCGGCGCTATGCCTATCTGGCGGGCGGCCTGGCCGTTTATCTGCTCTTTATGCTCTGGTGGGACCAGACCCCGGCCATCGTCACGCTGCTGTGCCTGACGCCCCTTGCCATCGTGCTGCTGCTTTACTACAGACCCCGGGGGCGCGAGCTGCGCATCGCTCTGGGCGCGGGCCTGGCAGTGGTGGCGGCCGTGGCCGTCTGGCAGGGCCCCGGGGTCTTGGTGGCGCCCTTGCGGCACGCCTTCGAGCAACTCGATTATATCGCCCAGCGCCAGGGAGAAGACTTTCCCAACGTGGGTGTCTCGGTACACGAACAGAAGCAATTGGCCCTGGCCGACATGGTCGCCATGAGCACGGGCCACCCGCTGAGTTTTGTCCTGGGGCTGGTGGGCCTGGCCGCCCTTTTTCAGCGCCACCGGCGCAAAGCCGCGGCCTTGATCGTGCCGGTGGCCGTGGGGGGCCTGACCTTCATTTTCGCCCGGCGCTTCCTGATCTTCCTGACCCCCTTTCTGGCCGTCGGCCTGGGCTACGCGGCCCAGTGGGCCTGGGGGCTGCGCCGGCGCTGGCCGTTTTTGAAGTACGCCACGCCGCTGCTCATCGCGATAGTGGTGTTTCTGCCCTTCCGGGAGAGCCTGGCCCGGGTCTATTGGCCCAAGGAATCGCCCCCCATGATCGCCGGCATGGCGCATCTGGCCCGCAGCACCGATCAAAAGGCCCTGGTGTGGGCCTGGTGGGACCATGGCTACCCCTTGCGCTACTGGAGCCAACGCGCCACCATCAACGACGGCAGCCTGCACGGCGGCGTGCGTACCGTGAGCAACGCCATGCCCCTGGCCGCGCCGGACGAGGCCCTGGCCGCGCGCTTCATGCGTTTTTATGCCGTGCAGGGTCCGGCCGGACTGGAAAAACTTTTTGCCTCCGTCCAGGGTGCGGCCGCGGGCCTGGAACTGCTCAAAACCGTGCTGGCCGCCGGTCCGCAAAAGGCCGCGGCGCTGATCGAACGCGCCGGCCTGGCGCCGTTGGCGCAGTGGCAAGCCTTTTTCTTCCCCGACCCCGGGCGCGAGATCTACCTTTTCCTGGACCTGCGCCTGGCGCGCACCGCCTATTGGTGGTACTGGTTCGGCACCTGGGACCCCCGGCGCCGGGAGGGGGTGCACCCCCTCTTTAAATGGCTGCCCGACGGCCGCCGGACGGACGACACCATCTCCTCCAAAGATTTCAGCGCGGATCTGCGCCAGGGAAGCATCGCCCTCGACGGCAAAACCTATTCTTTATCCGCGGTTCATATTTATGATGGCCGCGGCTGGAGCGAGCAGCGCTATGGCCGCGACAAGGGTCTGATCTTCACCTACCACGCGCCCACCCAAAGCGGCGCCTTGATGGACCGGACCTTTAGCGAGTGCCTCTTCGGCCGCCTGTTCCTCTTTCAGCGCAGCGGCACCGAGCTTTTTCGCTTGCATGCCGAGCACTATCCCTACTATCAGATCTGGCAAGTTCGGGCTGAAAACCGCGGAGGCACCCAGTAACCGATATGCAAAAGCAACTCGCCATTTGGATTGCCCTGCTGTGGCTTGTGCTGGGGTGCGCCGCCCCGCGGCCGGGCAAATCCACCCCCGCGGAACTGCGCGAGGTGACCTTCTACTTCGAAGGCCGTGCCCAATCGGTGTGCATCACCGGCGATTTCAACCAGTGGACCCACGACAGCCACTGCCTGCAACGGGGGCCGGAAGGCCGCTGGTCCATCGGATTGCAACTGCCCCCGGGCCCGTTTCACTACGCTTTTGTGGTGGACCGCAAAAATTGGGTGCTGGATCCCAAGTCGCTTTTCGTGGAGAACGACGGTTTCGGCAAGCAAAACTCGGTGGCGATGATCGAATAGTTTGTGACGCTTATGCCTCGGCAAGCGTATAATGCATAGCAGACATTGCGCGGAGGGAACCAAGCGGCTGTTATTGAATGGACACCACGGAGGAAAACAGGCTGATCAACGCGATCCTCGGGGGCGAAGTGGAATCTTTCGCCGTGCTGGTGCGCCGTTATCAGCGACCCATCTATAATATGATGCTGCGCATGACCGGGCATCCGGAGGAGGCCGCCGACTTGACCCAGGAAGCCTTTCTCAAGGTGTACGAGAATCTGGAGCGATTCCGGCCTTCGGGCCGATTCTTCCCTTGGCTCTACACCATTGGCCTGAACCTGGCCCGGGATCACCTGCGCCGGCAAAAAAACGCGGTGGAAAAAAACGCCGACCTGCCGCTCGATGCGTGGGATCTCCATCAAGGGCCGCCGGACCATGACAGCGCATCCCTGCAACACCTGGACGCCGAGCGCCTGCCGTTGCTGCTGGCCGCGCTGCCCATAGACTATCGCGAGGCCCTGGTGCTGCGTTTTCACGAAGGGCTGACCATGCGCGACGTGGGCCTGGCCCTGGGGATCTCCACCAGCGGTGCGAAAATGCGCGTGCAAAGAGGGTTGCAACGCCTGCGGGACAAGTTGAGGTTGA
>JAKAFO010000427.1 GCA_021819735.1 Deltaproteobacteria bacterium | reverse complement strand
CCGCGAGGCGGGCCTCAACAAATATCTCTTCGAGATGGCCAACATCCGCGACCAGAACACCTGGGTGCACATGAACAACCCGGCCAAGGCCACCGAAAAAGCCAAGGACCTTGTGCGCATGGCCGTGGCCAAGGCCGCCTACATCGAGCCGCTGCACCAGGTGAGCCTGGAGGTCAAGCATGCCGGGCTGGTGGTGGGCGGCGGCGTGGCCGGCATGGAAGCGGCCCTGGGCATCGCCGATCAGGGCTACCAGACCTACCTGGTGGAACGCTCCGATCATTTGGGCGGCAACGCCCTCTGGCTGCGGGCCACCTGGCAGGGTGAAAAGATCCAGCCCTACGTGGAAGCGCTCATGGAACGCACGCGCAACCATCCCAAGATCAAACTCTTCCTCGACTCGGAAGTGATCGAAACCTCGGGCATCCTGGGAAACTTTACTTCGACCATCGCCACGGGCGGCGCCACCATGACCACCACCGCCATCGAACACGGCGTCACGGTGCTGGCCACGGGCGGCAAGGAGTATCAGCCCACCGAGTTCCTCTACGGCCAGCACCCCAATGTCCTGACCCACAAGCAGATGGACGAAGCCATGACGGCCAACGATGCGCGCGTGGCGGCCGCCGACACCGCGGTCTTCATCCAGTGCGTGGGCTCGCGCATTCCGGAGCGGCCCTCGTGCAGCCGCGTGTGCTGCACCCACAGCGTCAAGACGGCCATTGCCCTCAAAGAGCAGAAGCCGGAGATGAATATCTTCATTCTCTACCGCGATGTGCGCACCTACGGCTTCCGCGAAGATCTCTACCGCAAGGCGCGCGAAAAGGGTGTGATCTTCATCCGCTTCGGCTTGGAGGCCCCGCCCCAGGTGGTCCAGAACAACGGCGAGCTCAGCGTCACGGTCAAGGATCACATCCTGGGCCGGCCCATCGAATTGAATCCCGACCTGCTCATCCTGGCCACGGCCGTGCTGCCCAACGAGAACAAGGATCTCTTCGAGCTGTTCAAGGTGCCGATCAACGCCGAAGGCTTCCTGGTCGAGGCGCATGCCAAGCTGCGGCCGGTGGACTTCGCTTCCGAAGGCATCTTCATGGCCGGCCTGGCCCATTATCCCAAATCCATCGACGAGACCATTGCCCAGGCCCAGGCCTCCGTGTCCCGGGCCGCCACCATCTTGAGCAAAGAGGCGATCTGGGTGGGCGGCGTCACGGCCATCGTCGATCCCGACCGCTGTGCGGTCTGCTGCACCTGCGTGCGCACCTGCCCGTACCATGTACCCTATATCGGCAGTGAAGGCCATGCGGTGATCGACGCGGCCGGCTGTCACGGCTGCGGCTGCTGCGTCTCGGAATGCCCGGGCAAGGCCATCACCCTGAAGCATTTTACCGACCAGCAGTTGATCGCCAAGACCGCGGCGCTCTTCAACGAGTGTGTAGCGCGCTGATGATATGAAAATCGTACGCGTCCGATACGGAAGATAACTAACAGCAAGAAAGGAAAACCCAATGAGCGCGACCTATGAACCCCAGATCGTCGCCTTCTGCTGCAAGTACTGCGCTTACGCGGCCGGTGACCTGGCCGGCTCCATGCGGCTGAACTATCCGCCCAACGTCAAGGTGATTCAGGTGCCCTGCACCGGCCGCGTGGACATCCTGCACCTCATGCGCGCCATCGAGGAGGGTGCCGACGCCGTCTATGTGGCCGGGTGACTGGAGGGTGAATGCCATTTCCTGGAAGGAAATCTAAAAACCCGTCGTAAAGTCGAATACGTGAAACGTACTTTGAAAGAGATAAACATGGAAGAAGGCCGCGTGGAGATGTTCAATCTCTCCTCGGCCCAGGGACCGCGCTTTGCCGAGATCGCCACGGAGATGACCGAGCGGGCGAAGAAACTGGGGCCCAGTCCGTTGAATCCGTGCAACCAAAAAAACGCAGCATAAAGCATTGACCATATACAATTGAGGTGAATCATGATTATCGCGGACCGAAAACCCCTGGCGGAGATTCTGGAGATGGTCCAGCCGTACAACAACATCATGCTGGTCGGATGCAAGGGGTGCGTCACGGTGTGTAATGCGGGCGGCTTGAAAGAGGTGGAGATCCTGGCTTCGACCCTGCGCATCGCCCGCAAGAAAGAGGGCCGTCCCCTGAAAGTGGACGAACGCATGCTCGAGCGCCAGTGCGATCCCGAGTACATCGAACAACTGCGCGACACCCAGGACCAGTTCGATGCCGTTTTGTCCATGGCCTGCGGCGTCGGGCCCCAATTCCTGTCCGAAGCTTACCCCCAGCAGCGCTTTTTCCCCACGGTGAACACGCGCTTCATGGGCGGCGCCGTGCAGCACGGCATCTGGGAAGAGCGCTGCGCGGGCTGCGGCACCTGCATCATTCATTTCTTCGACGGCCTGTGCCCCATCGCCCGCTGCTCCAAGAGCCTGCAGCACGGCCCGTGCGGCGGCAGCGCCCACGGCAAGTGCGAGATCTCCAAAGAGGTGGTCTGTATCTGGGACCAGATCGTGCACAAGAAAATGGAGCAGGGCCGCCTGGACGACCTGCGTAAATATCGAGCGGCCAAGGATTGGCGTACGGCCCGGGACGGTGGACCCCGCAGAAGCACAAGAGAGGAGCTGGTGCGATGAGCGACAACGGTTATAAATCCGGAAGCAATCTGGAAAAGGTTCTGAGAGCCGGGCATTTCGCCTTTACCGGTGAGTGCGGGCCGCCCAAGGGCGCCAACGTGGCGCACTTGAACGAGAAGATGGCGCCGTTGCGGGGCATGGTGGATGCCATCAATGTCACCGACAACCAGACCGCCGTGGTGCGCATGTCCAGCAAGGCGGCCAGCGCCCTGATGGTGCAGGCCGGGCTGGAGCCCAACTTTCAGATGGTGTGCCGCGACCGCAACCGCATCGCCATGCAGAGCGACATTCTGGGCATCCATGCCCTGGGCATCCGCAACATGCTCTGCCTGTCGGGCGATCACCAGACCTTCGGCAACCATCCCGAGGCCAAGAATGTCTACGACCTGGACAGCATGCAGCTCATCGCGCTGGTCAAGAAGATGCGCGACGAGGGCAAGTTCCTCAACGGCGAAGATATCGACGGCCCGCCCAAACTGTTCATCGGCGCGGCCGCCAACCCCTTTGCCGATCCCACCGAATTTCGCGTCTACCGCATGGCCACCAAGATCGACGCGGGCGCCGACTTCATTCAGACCCAGTGCATCTACAACATGCCGCGCTTCCGTGAGTTCATGAAACGCGCCGTGGACATGGGCCTGACCGAGAAGTGCTACATCCTGGCCGGCGTGACCCCCATGAAGAGCGCCGGTATGGCCAAGTACATGGCCAAATCGGTGCCGGGCATGGATGTGCCCGAAGATATCATCAAGCGCATCGAAGGCGCCGGCAAGGGCAAGATGGCCGAAGAGGGCATCAAGTTCGCCATCGAGCAGATCCAGGAGTTCAAGGAGATGAAGGGCGTGGCCGGCGTCCATCTGATGGCCATCGAATGGGAGCACAAGGTGCCCGAGATCGCCGAGCGCGCCGGCATGCTGCCCAGGCCCAAAGTAGACTAGCCGTCTCTCGTCAGCGATAAAAGTACTTTACCCGGCAACCCACTGGGTCGCGTTCCGGCACTGTTCCCTTCGGCCGGAACGCCGACCCTCCGCCCCGCAGGCAAGAGATCCCCATGAGCATTAAAAAGAAAATACTGGTGGTGGACGACGAACCCGATCAGTGTGCCCTGGTGCGGCGCATCCTGGAACGCGCCGGCTACGAGGTGGAA
>JAKAFO010000426.1 GCA_021819735.1 Deltaproteobacteria bacterium | reverse complement strand
GATCGATTTGCCGGGATACTCGGTCTGGCTGCGCACCTGGCAGGTTCAGGTCGGCCGGGCCAAGCTCTACCTGCTGGACAGCAACGATGCGGCCAACTTTCCCGCCCATCGCGGGATTACCAGCGAACTTTACGGCGGCGGGCCGGAACTGCGCCTCAAGCAGGAGCTGCTCCTGGGCATCGGCGGATGGCGGCTGCTGGAGGCGCTGGGCATCCAGCCGGAAGTGTGCCACCTGAACGAAGGCCATGCGGCCTTTGCCGTGCTGGAACGCGCCCGCGGGTTCATGCAGGCCGCCGCGCAGCCGTTCGACGTCGCCCTGGCCGTCACACGCGCGGGCAATCTGTTTACCACCCACACAGCCGTCTCCGCCGGCTTCGACCGTTTCACGCCGGAGCTTGTCGAGCGATACCTCGGCGGGTATGCCGAGCAGAAGCTCGGCATCTCCCGTCACGACCTGCTGGCCCTGGGCCGCCGGAACCCCGACGACCCATCGGAAAGCTTCAATATGGCCTATCTGGCCATTCGCGGCAGCGGGGCGGTCAATGGGGTCAGTCGCCTGCACGGCCAGGTGAGCCGGCAACTGTTCGAGCCTCTTTTTCCGCACTGGCCGGCCGATGAAGTGCCCGTCGGGCACGTGACCAACGGGGTGCATATGCCGACCTGGGACTCGGCCCCGGCCGACGATCTGTGGACCCAGGCCTGTGGCAAGGAGCGCTGGCGCGGTCTGACGGAACCGCTGGAGCAGAACATTCGCCGCGTTTCGGACGCCGACCTTTGGCAATTTCGCACCGCCGCCCGTAAGTCGCTGGTCGATTACGCCCGCGAACGATTGTCCCGGCAACTGGCGGCCCGCGGCGCATCGCCCGAGGCGGTGGCAGAGGCCAAGCATCTATTCGATCCCCAGGCGCTCACGCTGGGTTTTGCGCGCCGGTTCGCGACTTACAAACGGCCGAATCTGCTGCTGCAGGACCCTCGGCGCCTGCTGCGCCTGCTGACCCAACCCGGACGTCCGGTGCAGCTCATCATCGCCGGCAAGGCCCATCCGGACGACCGGGCCGGCCAGGCCCTGATCCATGCGTGGGTCGATTTTATCGGCCGGCCGGAAGTCCGACCCCACATCGTTTTCCTCAGCGACTACGACATGCTCTTGACCGAGCACATGGTCCAGGGGGTGGACGTCTGGATCAACACCCCGCGGCGGCCCTGGGAGGCGTGCGGCACGAGCGGCATGAAGGTGCTGGTCAACGGCGGCCTCAATCTTTCGGAATTGGACGGCTGGTGGGCCGAAGCCTACACGCCCGAAGTCGGCTGGGCCCTGGGGGACGGCCGGGAGCATGATGACGATCCGGCCTGGGATGCGACCGAGGCCGACGCGCTCTACAATCTGCTCGAGCGCGAAGTGATCCCGCAATTTTATGACCGCAACGCCCAGGGTATCCCCACGGCTTGGGTGGCCCGGATGCGCGAAAGCATGGCGCGTTTGACTCCGCGTTTTTCCGCCAACCGCACGGTGCGCGAATACACCGAGCAGCACTACCTGCCGGCGGCCGCGGCCTACCGCGAGCGCGCCGCCGATAAAGGTGCCGTGGGCCGAGGGTTGGTGCAATGGCGAAAGGCGCTGGCGCGCAAATGGGCCGCTTTGCGCTTCGGTGAAGTAAAGATCCGGACCCAGGACCGGCAGCACATCTTCGAGGTCGCGCTTTTTCTCGATGATCTCGACCCTCAGGCCGTGCGGGTGGAGCTTTACGCCGATGGATTGAACGGCGGCGCGCCCGTGCGCCGGGAGATGAAGTCTATTCGCCCGGCGGCCGGCGCGGCGGGTGGTTATGTTTACGGCGCGGCGGTCCCCGCGGACCGCCCACCGACGGACTATACCCCTCGCGCGATACCGCATCGGGATGGTATCGCAGTTCCTCTGGAAGAGACCCGAATCCTTTGGCAACGGTGATTTGTGTGGATCTATAAGCTAATTCAGCGCCCGGCGCTGTTGCGAAGTCAACCCCTAATCAGGAGAATAAGCCCATGTTGATCGAATTGCGGACGGAAAAGAGCGTAAGTGAAGTCGCGGCTGCCTTGCAGACCGCCGTACAGGCCAACCACTTCGGTGTCATGCAGGTGCACAACCTGAAAGAGACCATGGCCAAGAAAGGCGTGGCGTTCGCCCATGAATGTTTGATCTTCGAGGTTTGTCAGCCGCAACAAGCCAAGAAGGTGCTCGATGCCAATATGAGCATCTCTACCGCGCTGCCCTGCCGGATCTCCGTTTACGAAGAGAAGGGCAAAACAGTTCTGGCGACGTTGAAGCCAAGCATCCTGCTATCGATGTTCGACGCGCCGCAACTCAAAGCAGTGGCGCAGGAAGTAGAAGCCACCATGGTTAAGATCATGACGGAAGCGGCGTCCGCTTGAGGAGATCGTGAGATGCGAGAGAATGAATAGTGCGGCGCGACTTATAGGAAAACAGAGGAGAAATGGACATGACCGATCAGGCTAAGAACAAGACCTGCGACCTGGGATTGATCGGGCTGGGCGTCATGGGAAGCAATTTTGCCCTGAATGTGGCCGATCATGGCTTTTCCGTAGCCGGCTACAACCGCAAGGAAGAAAAAATCAGGCAGTTGTCCGAAATAAAAAGCGAGCGCCACAAGATCGAAACGACCCGGGAGATCCGGCAATTGTGTCAAATGCTGCGAACGCCCAGGGCGATTGTACTGCTCGTGCCGGCGGGCCCGCCGGTGGATGCCGTGATTGAAAGCCTCGTGCCGCACCTGGAACACGGCGATTTGATCATCGACAGCGGCAATTCGCACTTTACGGACACCGACCGCCGCAGCGCGGCACTCAAGGAGAAAGGCCTGCTCTTCATGGGCATGGGCATGTCCGGCGGCGAAAGCGGTGCCCGCCGCGGCCCCAGCCTGATGCCCGGCGGCCCCCGGCAAGGCTATGCGAGGGTCAGGCCCATCCTGGAGGCCGTGGCGGCCCATGTGGGGGCTACCCCCTGTGTGGCCTATCTGGGGCCGGGTTCGGCCGGGCACTATGTCAAAATGGTACACAACGGCATCGAATACGGGGTGATGCAGTTGATTGCCGAAAGCTATGACCTGATGAAACGCGGCCTGGGCCTGCATCCCGATGAACTGCACAGGGTCTACAGCCGCTGGAATCGGCGGGCGCTGAGCAGCTATCTGATGGAGATTACGGCCGATATTTTTCTCCAAAAAGACGCGCGCACTGGCCAGCCGCTCATCGACCTGATTTTGGATGCGGCCAAGCAGAAAGGTACGGGCGAATGGACCGTGGCCGACGCGTTGCAGGTGCAAGTGCCCACCCTCAACATCGATGCGGCGGTCATGATGCGCCATATGTCGGGGGCTAAAGCGCAGCGCCAGGCCGCCGCCCAACAGCTCAAAGGACCGGAACCGACCTTTGCGGGCGATACACAGCAGTTTATCGATCGGCTCGAAAATGCGCTGTATGCCGCCGTTATCATGACCTACGCCCAGGGCATGGCGCTGCTCAAGCAGGCCTCTGCGACTTACGGGTATGATTTGAACCTGGAGACTGTGGCCCGCGTCTGGACCGGCGGGTGCATCATCCGCGCAACTTTGCTGACGGAAGTTCAAGCGGCCTACAAGGCCGATCCGCGGTTGGACAACCTGCTGGTGGCCCCGCAATTGGGCCCGACCTTGATGACCCTTCAGGCCGATTTGCGCGCGGCGATTCGCGTCGCCGTCGATCTGGGGGTGCCGGTGCCGGGGCTGATGATGGCGCTGGCCTATTGGG
>JAKAFO010000092.1 GCA_021819735.1 Deltaproteobacteria bacterium | reverse complement strand
AGAAGACGCCGACTTTGACCACCGCCACCGCGTGCAACAGGGCGCTGACCGGGGTGGGCGCCACCATGGCCGACGGCAGCCAGTTGTGCACCGGCATGACGCCGCCTTTGGCAAAGCCGAACAGGAACAGAAAGAAACCTACGAACAGCAGGGTGGAACTCGGAGCGTTCTTGAGCAGACCGCCGCTGACGAAATCGGTGGTGCCGGCCACGGTGTAGACGATGATCACACCGGCCAGCAGCAGGGTTTTGGACAGGCCGACCAGGTAGAGAAAATACTTGCGGGCGCCCTCTTGGGCTTCGGGGGTTTCCTTATGCCCGACTAAGGGCACCGTGGCCAGACTCAGAGCCTCGTAAAAAAAAAATAGGGTAATCAGGTTGGCGCTGAAGGCCACGGCGATGGTCGAAGAAAGACTGATGGCAAAGCAGGTGTAATAGCGGGTCTGGGCATGCTCCTTGTTGGAGCGCATGTACCCGATGGAGTAGAAGGTGGTGACGATCCACAGGAACGAAGAGACGGTGGCGAACACCAGGCCGAAGGCATCCACCCGAAACTTGATGTCTATCCCCTCATAAAAGCTGAAGAGCGTGTACTCGATGGTGTTGCCGGCGAAGATCACCGGAACCATGGATATCACGATGCCGAATTTGATGACCCCGGCTGCGATGGACCAGAACTCTCTGAGATTGGGACGATTCCCCGAGGTTAGGATCAACGGCGCCGCGATAAGCGAGGCCAGCACCGCCAGCAAGGGTTTGATGGATAGGATGGTAAGCACGCCTTTACTAGCCTTTCATTAGATTGATCGCATCCACATTGACGGTTTCTTTGTTCCTGAACAGCGAAATGATGATGGCCAGGCCCACGGCGGCTTCGGCCGCGGCCACGGTCATGATCATGAAGACGAACACATGCCCGTCCATGTTGCCCAGGTACTTGGAGAAGGCAACGAAGGTCAGGTTGACGGCATTGAGCATCAATTCGATGCACATATAGATGATCAACGCATTTCTGCGGGTGAACACGCCGATGGCGCCGATGGAGAAAAGCAGCGCACCTAAAATCAAGTATGAATTCAACGATACCATAGCTACTCTTCAATCCTCCTTTTGGCCAGGACCACGGCCCCCACGATGGCGGCCAGCAGCAGTATCGAAGCGATCTCGAAAGGCAACAGGAAATCGGTGAACAACATCCGTCCGATGGCCTTGGTCGTACCGAAGCCATCGGTCACCTGGGCCGGATCGATCTTGATCAGGCCGGCGACGGCGACCATCACCGCGCCGACGACAAGGACGCCCACGAACTGCAAGGCGATCTTGCGGTTGGAGAGGCGCCCGCTTTTCTCCTCCACATTGAGCAGCATGATCACGAAGAGGAAGAGCACCATGATCGCGCCGGCATAGACGATGATCTGCAGCACCGCGATCAGGTGGGCATCCAGGAGCACGTAAATGCCGGCCAGACAAAGCATGGTCATGATCAGGCTCATGGCCGCGGCCACGGCCCGTTTGTTGGTGACCAGCAACAAGGCCGAAACCACCGCGCCGAAGCCCAGCAGGTAGAACATCAGTAGTTGCATTTGGCGTAAATCCTTCTCACATAGTCGATGCGCTTCTCCAACTGGGCGGCGGGTTTCAACAACCGCTCCTTGGTGTAGAGCATGTCGCCGCGCCGGGTGGCGCTCAGGCCAATATATTCGTCGCTCATCACGATGGCTTCCTTGGGGCAAACCTCTTCGCAGTAGCCGCAATAGACGCAGCGGGACAGATCCAAGGTGTAGCTTTCGGGGTAACGGCTTCCGTCGCTGCGCTCGTTCCCGACGATGGAGATGGCGAAGGCCGGGCAGATCTTTTCGCACAACCCGCAGGCCACGCACCGTTCGGTCCCGTCCGGATTGGCAACCAGGGTCGGCCGGCCGCGGTAGGCGGGGGGCATGGTCGCCTTCTCTTCCGGGTAATAGACGGTGGGGATTTTGCGTTTCTTGCCTTTGGGAGGCAGGACGAAACCCACCAGGTTGCCGAAGAAATGGCGGCTGGTAATCGCCAGTCCCCGCAATACTTCGAAAATGTAAAGCCGTTCCCACAAGGTCAGGTTGATATCTTTGCGCACCTTCTTGGGTTTGAGCTTTTCAGCGGGCAAGTTTCCAACCCACGCTTTGAATTCTGTATGTTGCGTCATGATAGTTATACCAACAATACGATTCCGGTTATGAAGATATTGATTAAAGCCAGGGGCAGGAGCATTTTCCAGCCCAGGCGCATGACCTGGTCGTAACGAAAGCGCGGCAAGGTCCAGCGGATGGTCATCATCAGCCAGATGAAGAACGACACCTTGGCGAAGAAGACGGCCACATTGACCAGTATGGCCAGCACGGCGGCGCCGTTGGGGCCGGCGGCGGCAAACAGGTCGAGCAGCATCTTATCGGTGACGAAAGGCAGATGCCAGGCGCCGAAGAACAGGGTCGTCACGATACCGCTGATGGTGACGATCTCGATGAACTCACCCATCCAGAACATGACGAATTTCATGCTGCTGTACTCGGTGAAATAGCCGGCCACCAGTTCGGATTCGGCCTCGGGCTGATCGAACGGCGCGCGCTTGTTCTCGGCGATGGCGCAGGTAAAAAAGAGCACGAAGCCCAGGGGTTGCATGAAGATGCCCCAGCGGAAGAAATCCTCTTGAATCAGGCCGATGTCGGTCAGGCGCAGCGAGCCGTACACCATGAACACGCCGATGAGGGTCAGGCCCATGGCGACTTCGTAGGAGAGCATCTGGGCCGAGGCGCGCAGACCGCCCAGCAGCGACCAGTTGTTGTTGGAGGACCAGCCGCCCAGCACTACGCCGTAGGTGGAAATCGACGCGAAGGCGAAGATGAACAGCATGCCCACATCCAGATCGGCGATCACCAGCTTCACCGGATGGCCCCACAGCTCATAACTGCCGCCGAACGGGATGACGGCAAAGGTGACGATGGCCGGGGTCAGGCTGAGGAACGGAGCCAGGGTGTGGAAAAACTTGTCCGCGCCGTCCGGGATGAAGTCTTCCTTGGTCAACACCTTGACGGCATCGGCGATGGGGTGAAACAGCCCGATGATTTTAAAATTGAAAATGTTGGCCCGGTTGGCGCCGACCCGATCCTGCATCAACGCACTTTGCTTGCGTTCCACCCAGCCGAGGATCGGCGAGTAGAAGCCGACGTTGATGCTGAAGATAAACAGGATCTTGACGATGGTTTCGGTCAAATCAGCAATCATGGTTATCTGTCACACTCCCCGCCGATCATGTTGATCATGTCAAAGGTCGGCACGATATCGGCGATCAGCCGGCCGCGCATCATGCGCGGCATGGCGGCCGTCAAGGCAAAGGACGGCGGCCGCACCCGGCATTTGACCGGTTTGCCGCTGCCGTCGCTCACCAGGTAAAAACCCAACTCGCCGTTGGCGCCTTCCACGGCCGAATAGATCTCGCCGGCCGGCGGTTTGACGCCTTCGGTGATGGTCTTGAAGTGAAAAATCAACGATTCGATCCGATTGTAGGTATCGTCCTTGGATTGCCAGCGCATGCCGGGTATATCGAGGTTGATGGGGCCGGCCGGCAGTTTGGCCAGGGCCTGCTCCACGATGCGCATGCTCTGGTTGATCTCTTCCATGCGCACTAGGTAGCGGTCGAAATTGTCGCCCGTTTCGCCCACCGGGATCTCGAAATCCATCTGGTCATAGACCAGGTAGGGGTGGGCCTTGCGCACGTCGTAGGGCACGCCGCTGGCCCGCAGGCACGGGCCGGTGAAGCCATAGGCCATAGCTTCGTCGGCCGGCATGGTGCCGACATCGCGCATGCGGTCGATGAAGATGCGGTTCTTGGTCAACAGCTTGTCCACATCGGTCCACAGTTCGCGACAGATTTCGAACGCTTTGGCTGTCTTGGCGGCAAAGCCTTCGGGCAGGTCGTTCTTGAGGCCGCCGAAGCGCACGTAGTTGGCGGTCACACGCGCACCGCACATCTCTTCCATCAAATCCCACAGCAGGTCGCGCGCTTCGACGAAGTAGAGGAACACGGTCATGGCGCCCACTTCCATGGCGCCCGCGGCGATGTTGGTGAAGTGGTCGCAGATGCGGGCCATTTCACAGGCAATCACGCGGATGTACTGGCAGCGTTCCGGCGCCTGCACGCCGAAGAGTTTTTCCACGGCCAGGGCATAGCCCACGTTGTTGATCAGCGGCGACACGTAGTTGAGCCGGTCCGTGTAGGGCATGGCCTGTTCCCAGGTGCCGTTTTCGCACATCTTCTCGAAGCCGCGGTGGAGGTAGCCGATGTCCACCTTGAGGTCATTGACGGTTTCGCCGTCTAGGGTCACCGTGAACTTGACGGTCCCATGGGTAACCGGATGGGACGGTCCCATGTTGATGACCATGTGTTCGGTGTGCAGGGTCTTGGCTGAATCGGTCATAATGTCCATCTATATAATATAGGAGTTATCAGTTCAGCGGTCCGATCAACGGTTGTCTCTTCTTCACGGGGTAATCCTTGCGCAACGGATGGCCCTCGAACCCTTCGTAAAGCAAAATGCGCTTCAGATTGGGGTGACCCTTGAAGACGATCCCGTACAGGTCGAAAACCTCGCGCTCGAACCAGTCGGCGGCGACCCATACGGAGACGATCGAGTCGATGGCGCAATCCGCTTCCGATACTTGGGCTTTGATGCGGACGCGCTGATTTTTCGACAGGGAATAGAGATGATAGACCACCTCGAAGCGTGGCTCTTTGCCCATGTAATCCACCGCCGTCAGGTCCATCATGAAATTGTAGGCCAGTTCCGGATCGTCCCGCAGAAAGGTGCAGATCGCCAGGATCTCTTCCTTGCGGACGATGGCCGTGGCATCCCCACGGTAGGTGTGGGTCTCGATCACGGATCGCGGGAACTGCCGGCTCAACTTTTCCAAGGTCACATTCGTGCTCATAGGCTCAACACTTCATCTTTACGGGAGCGGGTCCTTTGGGCCAATCCGACCACTTCTCCTGGGTTACTTTTTCCTGCAGCTTCATCAAACCGTCCAACACCATCTCCGGCCGGGGAGGACAACCGGGGATGTAGACATCCACGGGAATCAGCGTATCGATGCCCTGCACGGTGGAGTAATTGTCATAGAAACCGCCGGAAACGGCGCAAACGCCGAAGGCCATGACCCATTTGGGTTCGGTCATCTGGTTGTACACTTTGACCAGAATCGGGGCCTGCTTGTGGGTGATGGTGCCGACCACCATCAGCAGGTCGGCCTGCCGGGGAGAAAAACGCGGCAGGGCCGCGCCGAAGCGGTCCAGGTCATAGCGGGGACCGCCCACGGCCATGAACTCCATGGCGCAACAGGCGGTGGCGAACGGATAGAGGAAAAAAGAGAATTTCCGGCTCCAATTGATCGCCGCCTCGAGCTTGGTCACCACCACATTGGGACCGAGCGGTTCTTCGGTGCTGAAGGTATTGATTATTCCCATTCCAATGCCCCTCTTTTCCAGACATAGATCAGGCCCACGGCCAGCACGGCGATGAAGATCATCATCTCCACGAATCCGAACAGCCCGAGCTCCTTGAACAACACGGCCCAGGGATAGAGGAACACGGCCTCTATGTCGAAGATCACGAAAAAGAGCGCCACCAGGTAGAATTTGACCGAGAAGCGCAGTTTGGGTGAAACCAGTTGGCTCTCACCGCACTCGAACGGCTCCATCTTCTCGGGAAAGCTCTTCTTCGGACCGATGAGCGAGGTGGCTACCAGGATGCCGATGGAGGTGGCCGCCGCCAGGGCGATCATCATTAATATGGCAATGTATTCGTTCATCTGTTGTCTGCTTTGGTGTCTGCTTTGGTGTCTGCTTTGGTTATTTTGACTCGGGTTATCCGCTTTTGAACCGACCGCACCGCATTGACCGGGCTGGCTTCAAAACCATCCGGTATAAAGACCGTGCCCGGCACGATTTTTTCCGTCACTTTGGCTTTGATCATGAGGCTACCGTCGGCGGAGGCCACCGTGATGTTGTCGCCATCTTGAACCTTGAGCTCGGCCGCATCCCTGGGGCTGATTTCCGCAAGGCACCGCGGCTCGATGCCCATGAGGGCGTCGGCGCGCAAGGAGTACGGGGCCAGGTGGAAAAAGCTGTTGCCCTCCAGAAGCACGAAAGGTCGCTCCTTGTCGGCCTGGCTGTCGTCCGCCGGGGAAACCGCTTGGGCCGGCTTGGCCTGGGATTTGGCATACTGGGCGAGACCACCTTTGGTTCCAAGCTGGGCGTAGGTCATCCCGCGGTAGGCGGGCACGGTCGCGGCAATATCCTTGAAGATATCTTCGGCCGAATCGTAATTGAATTGGCCGGAGAGACGCTTTTCCAGCAGCGCGATGATCTGCCAGTCGGCTTTGGCCTGACCGCGCGGGCTGATGGCGCGCTGAAGTTTTTGCACCCGGCCTTCCAGGTTGGTGAAGGTACCTTCCCGCTCGGCGAAGCTGACGGTGGGCAGCACCACCTGGGCCAGCGCGGCCGTGGGGGTCAGGAACATGTCTTGCACCACCAGGAAATCGATTTTCTTCAACGCTCTCAGAACGGTACTCCCGCCGCGCAGGCGCGTGGCCGGGTCTTCGCCCATGATGTAGAGGGCCTTGAGCTTGCCGGTCTCGGCCAAGGCCAGCAGGTCCGCGCCCGGCTCGGGCCGCAGCCCCATGTCTTGAGCGCCGCGGGTATTGCAGTATTCGCTGTAGAACAGCGTTTTGGCCTCGAGTTTGGCGGCCAGCGCCAGCACGTCATTCAACGCCGGACCAGCCGCAGCGGCTCGGCCGCACAGGATCACGATGGCCTTGGCCTGCTTGAGCTTGGCCGCCGCCTGCAGGATCGCCGCCGGCGCCACGCCGGTCGTCTTGGCGGCATCCGCCACTGGGGCGTCGGCCGAGTCGATGGCTTGGCCGATCGTCTGGATCAGCGCAGCCTCCCGGCCATAGGCATGGATCAGCTTGACATGGGGATGGGGCTTGAAGCGCACCTGGCGGTCAAACAGCGTGATCAGCGTTGCGCTGTTATCTTCCATGGCGCGCCGGATCAGGTTGCCGACCACCGGATTCTCTTCGGCCGGTTCGGCGCCGACGGTCAGAATCAGGTCGGCCTTGAGCAGATCTTCGCTGGAAGCAGAATGGCCGTCTATTGAAGCCACGGAAGGGTTTTGCATGCGCCGCGGGTGGTCGATCAGGTTGGAACCCAAGCTCTTTTTGAAGAACTTCTGGAAGACAAAGTTGTCTTCGTTGGGCAGCCGTTCGGAGCCGATGCCGCCGATGGCCTGGCCGCCCTGGGCCTTCTTGATCTTGCCCAATGTGTCGGCCACCAGGGTCAGGGCTTCGTCCCATGAGGATTCGACCAACTGGCCGTTTTTGCGGATCAGGGGGGTTTGCAGGCGTTCTTGGCTTTCGACGAACTGGAAGCCGAAACGGCCCTTGGCGCACAGATTGCCCTGGTTGATGCCGTTTTCGGGGGTCGCCGAAACGCGGAAGATCCGATCCTTTTTGACTTCCAGATTGATGGCGCAACCGGTGCCGCAATAGGGACAGACACTGGCGACCTTTTGCAGCTCCCAACTGCGGGCCTGCAATTTCAGACCGCTGTTGAGGGCGCCCACGGGGCAAACCGAGATGCACCGTCCGCAGAAATCGCAGTTCAACGGCTGGCCGTCGCGGGTGTCGATCACCGAGCGATACCCGTTGTCGCGCACCTTGTAGGCCGAAACGCCCTGAACTTGGGTGCAGGCGCGCACGCAACGTTCGCAAAGCACGCACAGATTCGGATTGTAGCGCACCACGCCCCAATCGCTGTGCTTCTGGCGCGCCACCGGCTCAGCCTTGAAAATCTGCTGGGTGATGCCCAACTCGTAGGTGAGGTTCTGCAGGCGGCATTCGCCGCTGCGTTCGCACACCGGGCAATCCAAGGGGTGGTTGACCAGCAGCAGTTGCACCATCATCTTGCGCTCTTCGCGCAAGCGGTCCGACTGGGTGGTGACCTGCATGCCTTCGACCACCGGCAACTGGCAAGCGGCCTGGGGACGCTCGGCCCCCTCCACCTCCACCACGCAGACCCGGCAGGAGCCGATGGGGCTCAACTCTTTCAGGTAGCAAAGGGTGGGGATGTAGATACCGTTGGCGGTGGCCGCTTCCAGAACGGTCTGCCCCCGCGTTGCGGTGATCTTTTTCCCGTCGATGACTAACGTGACGGGGGCTGAAGTGGCGCGATCCGAAGTTGTGTCCTGAACCATCATAATTTTTTAAGCTCTTGAATCAGTTTTTCGCGAGGGCCACCATTCCGACCTGGTAACACCTGAGGCAGCGGGCGGCTTCTTCCATGGCTTGCTGCAGCGTGTATCCAACCTCTACTTCGCCGAAAGTGCTCACGCGTTCTTCAATGGGGATGGTGGGCATGGGAACCCGTTCCCAGCTCGTGGTGATCCCTTTTTCGTCCTTGTGATATACGCCCAGCGCTTTCATCACCTTATCCATCTTCTCGGCAACCGAGAGACCCACGGGCTGGTTGGTCAAGTATTGATGGATGCTTTCCGCCGCGCGCCGGGCGTTGCCGCAGGCATCCACGATGGTGAGCGGGCCGTTGAAGACGTCGCCGCCGGTAAAGACGTAGGGCACATTGGTCTGCATGGTGTCCTTGTCGGCCACGATGGTGGTCCAGCGGGTGACCTGCACGCCGTCGACGCCGTTGAGCACCGACAAATCGGCGTCCTGGCCGATGGCTTGCAGGATGATGTCGGCAGGCACGATGAACTCGGAACCCTTCACCGCCACCGGTCGGCGGCGGCCGCTGGCATCGGGTTCGCCCAGTTCCATGCGCAGGCACTCCAGGCCGGTGACCTGGCCGTTCTCGGCCACGATGCGCTTGGGGGCCGCCAAGAAGATGTATTTGACGCCCTCGATCTCGGAATCATGCACTTCATGGGGATCGGCGGGCAGCTCTTTTTTGGTGCGACGATAGACGACGGTGACTTCCTCGGCGCCCAGGCGGATGGGCGTTCGGCAGCAGTCCATGGCCACGTTGCCGCCGCCCACCACGATGATGCGCTTGCCTTTCACGTCGTACTGCTTGGTGGTCACGGCGTCGCGCAGGTAGTCGATACCTCTGATAAAGCCTTTGTAACCTTCACCTTCTCCTTCGGCTCCCATGGTCTTGGAGAGGTGGGCGCCGGTGGAGACGAAAAAGGCCTTGAAGCCCTGGGCTTGCAGCTGGGGGATGGTCAACTCCTTGCCGATGGGGGTGTTGTACTTGATCTCCACCCCCATTCGCTGGACGAACTCGGTTTCCCGCTGCAGCACATCCTTGGGCACGCGGTAAGCCGGGATACCCACACCGACCATGCCGCCGGGCACTCCCATGGCTTCGAAGATGGTGACCGCATATCCTTTGAGGGCCAGGTAGTAAGCCGCCGATAGCCCGGCCGGTCCGGCGCCGATCACCGCCACTTTTTCCTGCTGTTTGGCTCGTTCAGGGTTGACCGGTTGGGTCACATTGCGCAGGTCTTCATAATCCCAGGCAAATCGTTTCAGTTTGCAGATGGCGATGGGGCTCTCGACGTTGCTCCGCCGGCAATTTTTTTCACAGGGATGGAAGCAGGCGCGGCCCAGCGAAGCGGCCATGGGACTGGCGGTGCGGATGGTCTGCAACGACTCCAGGTGCCGGCCTTCCTTGATCAGCTCGATGTAAGTGGGAATGTTCATGCCCGCGGGACAGGCCGAATAACAGGGCGCCGTCCACTTGGCTTCATAGCGTGTGCCGTTGGAGACGGCTTTCTTCTGGGCGATGGCTTCCTGGAATTTTTCATTGAAATGTTTCAGGGCGTGCAGGATTGGAACGGGTCCGGTTTTACCGATGTAGCATTTGGAGGTGTCGATGACGGTGCGCCCCAGGGTTTCCAGTTCGACCAGATCCCTGGTTTCGCCCTGGCCCGAGGCGATCTTCTTCAGGAGATTGGCCATCACCGCCGTGCCGATGCGGCAGGGAATGCACTTGCCGCAGGACTCCTTCTGGACCGTGTCCATATAGTGGGCGCACATGTCGATGATCTGGGCATCCTGCATTAGAATGATGCCGGCCCACCCCATGAAAGCGGCGATGTTGTTCTCCTTGTCGAATTCCGTGGGCAATTTGATCGCAGGGGCATCCTTCCAATCGTCCGGTTTCACTTTGCGATTGTCGACAACCTCGTCATTCCACGATGAAAATAAAACCTTCATGAAAAAAACTCCAGGTTATTAAAGATTGCGGTTGTGCCGCTTCTCTTGACATCTAATTTTTATGGGTTAACCAAGGGGGCTTGTATGCCAAGAGAGAAAGGATCTGTCAAGATCATTTTATTCTGGATTGGCGACAGGCGTTCGAAGTAGAAATGCCTCGATCAGGGCTGCGGCGTCGGCGATCTGGTCCGGTGCCAGCCAGCGAATTCCGGCAACGGCGTTGAACCAGGTGATCTGCCGTTTTGCGTAGCGGCGGTGGTCTCGCTTGAGGGTGCGCAAGGCCTCTTCCCAGGCGAGGCGTCCCCGGATAAAATCGACCATGTGCCGATAACCCAGGGATTGCATGGATTTGAGGCCCTCCTCGAAACCGATGGCCAGTAATCCTCGCACTTCTTCCAGCAACCCCGCCGAAAGCATGGCCTCAACCCGCTGATCGATGCGGGCGTAGAGTTGCTCCCGGGGAAGGGTCAGACCGATGGTCAAGGCCTGGTAACGGGCTTGGGCAAAGCCATGGGTGCCATGATGTTCGCTGATGGATCGGCCGGTGGATTCGATGACCTCCAGGGCCCGGAGAATGCGATAGGCGTCATTGGGATGGATGCGGCCGGCGGCCTGGGGATCGAGGCGGGTCAGCCGGTCATGCAGGCCGGCGGGCCCTTCCCGGGCCAATTGCGCTTTCAGGCGATGCCGCGCCTCCTGGTCCACAGCTCGCCCCTGGAACAGTCCATAGACCAGCGCCTTGATGTAGAGCCCGGTGCCGCCCACCACGAAGGGAATTACATCCCCGGCGATCAGCCCCTGGATGACCTCTCCGGCGCGAAGGCCGTACGCGGCCGCATCGAAGGGCTCATCGGGGTCCACGATGTCCACCATATGGTGGCACACACGGGCCTTTTCTTCGGCCGTGGGCTTGGCCGTACCGATGTCCATGCGCCGATAGATCTGCATGGAATCGGCCCCCACGATCTGCCCGCCGAAGCGTTGGGCCAGGCGAATGGCGAACCCGGTCTTACCCACACCGGTGGGCCCGCAGATGATGATGATTTTGGGTAAGGAGGAATCGTTCACTGCATAATCTTGGGAGGGAATTGAGGCCTTGCGTTGAAGCACGATTCGATTTCAGGGTTTTCAATCAGGCCCAAGATCAAGGCGGGCCGGGCGGTTTGACCGCAGGCGGGGTCCACCCCCGTCGAGGATCGAACCGCCCGGCCCAGCGCCGATATTGGGCCTGAGGGGAAATGCCGAAATCGAATCAGTCGCCCATTTCGGCCATGTAGTCGTCGTATATCGTTTCCAACGACAGCTTGTGCTTGGCCTCTTCCTGGCAGAGCATTTTGAACACCTTCTTCTGCTCGGCGGTCTCGGCTTTGGCCAACATCTCGTTGTAGAGCTTGAGGGCTTTCTCTTCGCGCTTCATGGCCAGCATGAGCAGCTCGTTGTAGGGCATGCCCGGCCGGTATTGAATCTCGACGGCGTAATCGCTGCGCTTGATATCCTTGATCCACTTGAATTTGTAGCCCTCCAACGCCGCACCGGCTTTGCCGGCCTTGAGCGATTCGAGCAGCTTCTGATGGTTGCGCTCCTGGGCGCTGAACTCCAGCAGCATCTCCTGCTTGCCGCTGAACTGCTCCTGCTTGCTGATGGAGAGGTAAAATTCGGCGGCCTCTTTCTCTTTTTCGATGGCGAAATCGATGATCTCGGCGAGGTTGTTGAATCCCATGAGTTTTCCTTTCTGGTGGATCGCGGTGCATGGCGAAGCCGGCCATGCCGCCAGAGGTTGGCGTTACTTGAGGTGGTTCGGTTCCGGGACGCTGCTTTTGAGTCCAGATAATAGCGTCAAATTAAAAGAGGTCAATAATATTTACGAGGAAAATTTATGCGCTCCGGGCCATCGACCGTTATCCGGAAAACCGGCGCGCCGGAATTCATGCGCCTGGAATTACTTGTTATTCACCAGTCGTTGACCCTTGCCGAACAGCGCCTTTGAAAATGAAATTCTATTGACAATAGGTACTTCAGAAGATAGGAAAAACCGCTTAATATTTTTTCCGGCGCCTTAGCCGGCCAATTCAGGTTACGGCACGCTGCGGCGCCCCAACAGAGTTGAAAATGCCGAGCGGCATCAACAGCCCGGCAAGAGATATCGTGAACAACCTGGGCAGCCGTGTATAGCCGGAAGAATTTACAGGTGGTGTACGAGCTGAAGGGGCGACTGTCTGGAGAACAATCCTATTAAGGAGTGAAATCGTATGGCCCAAGAGATCATCGGATCAGCCATGGTGGTAGGCGGTGGTATCGCCGGTATGCAAGCGGCTATAGACTTGGCCGACGCCGGATACTACGTCTACCTCGTTGAGAAATCGGCTTCCATTGGCGGGGTTATGTCCCAGTTGGACAAGACCTTCCCCACCAACGATTGCGCGATGTGAATTATCTCCCCTAAACTGGTCGAGGTCGGCCGGCATCTGAACATCGAGCTGAGAACGCTCAGCCAAGTCAAGGATATCCAGGGAGAGGCAGGGAACTTCAAGGTGGAGTTGACCAAATTTCCCCGTTACATCGACGAAACCAAATGTATCGCCTGTGGCGCCTGCGCTGAAAAATGCCCTAAAAAGGTCGATGACCGTTACAATATGGGGCTGGCCAAACGCAAAGCGGCCTATGTGGAATATGCCCAGGCAGTGCCCTTGAAGTACGCCATCGATTCGGAAAGCTGCATCTTTCTACAGAAGGGCAAATGCGGGGCTTGTAAAAAAATATGCCCCACCAATGCGGTGGATTTCGATCAAAAGCCGAGCGCCGAGACCATCAAGGTGGGAGCGGTGATCCTGGCGCCGGGCTTTACCCCGTTCGACCCTGGCCGTTTCGACAACTACCAGTACGCCAACCTGCCCAACGTGGTGACCTCCATGGAGTTCGAACGGCTCTTGTCGGCCTCCGGTCCCACGGCCGGGCATGTCACCAGACAATCCAAGGACCATGGCGAGCCGAAAAAGATCGCCTGGTTCCAGTGCGTGGGCTCGCGCGATCAAAACAAGTGCGACAACGCCTACTGTTCGTCGGTCTGCTGCATGTACGCCATCAAGGAGGCGGTCATCGCCAAGGAACATGCCGGCGACGATTTGGAATGCACCATCTTTTACATGGACATGCGCACCCACGGCAAAGATTTCGAACGTTTTTACAACAGCGCCAAGGAAAAAGGCGTGCGTTTTATCCGCAGCCGCGTGCATACCATCGATCCCACGGCCGACGACAGCCTGAATGTGCGCTACGTGGGTGACGACGGACAGGCCATCACCGAGACCTTCGATCTGATCGTATTATCGGTGGGCCTACAAACCAATCCGGCGGTGGTCGATCTGGCCAAGCGGCTCGATGTAGACCTGACGGCCGGACGCTTCTGCGCCACCGACACCTTCACACCGGTGTCTACTTCACGCCCCGGCATCTTCGTGTGCGGCGCTTTCCAGGGGCCCAAGGACATTCCCCAATCGGTGGTGGATGCCAGCGCGGCGGCCGAAGCCGCCGGCGAGATCCTCACCCCGGCGCGCAATACCCTGACCAAGGTTCCCGAAAAGGTGGCCGAAATCAATGTGGGTGGCGAGCGGCCGCGCATCGGCGTCTTCGTTTGCCGCTGCGGCATCAATATCGCCGGCGTGGTGGATGTGCCTTCGGTGGCCGAATACGCCGCCACCCTGCCTTTCGTGGAGTATGCCACCGACAATCTCTACGCCTGCTCCCAGGACACCCAGGAAGCCCTGGCCCAGACCATCAAGGATAAGAAACTCAACCGCGTGGTCGTGGCGGCCTGTACCCCCAAGACCCATGAACCGCTGTTCCAGGAGACCTTGATCAACGCCGGCTTGAACAAGTACCTGTTCGAGATGGCCAACATCCGCAACCACGACTCCTGGGTGCATAAAAACAACCCCGAACTGGCCACCAAGAAGGCCAAAGACCTGGTCCACTCGGCGGTCAAGAAGGTCACCCTGGCCAATCCGCTGACCGAAGCCGAGTTGAACATCAACCAGAGCGCTTTGGTGGTGGGCGGCGGCATTTCCGGCATGGCGGCGGCCTTGAGCTTGTCGCGCCAGGGATATCCGACCCATATCGTCGAGCAGGATGCCCAGTTGGGCGGTCAAGCCCGCAACATCTTCCAGACCGCCAAGGGCGAAGTGGTCGCGGAAAAGCTCCAGGAGCTGATCCGCTCGGTGGAGCAAGACGGCAACATCACCATTCATCTGAATACCAAACTGGATCAGGTAGACGGCTTTGTCGGCAGCTTCAAGAGCACTCTGGTCGGCAAAAACGGTCAAGCCGCCATCGAGCACGGCGTGGCCGTCATCGCCACCGGCGGCAAGGCCTTCACCCCCGATGAATACGGTTATGGCAAGGATCCGCGCATCATGACCAGCCTGGAATTGGATCGCAAGTTCATGCAGAACGATCCCATGCTGGACAAGGCAGAATGCGCCGTCTTCATTCAGTGCGTCGGTTCGCGTCAGCCGGACCGGCCCTACTGCTCGCGGGTGTGCTGCACCCATTCGGTAGACTCGGCCCTGCTGTTGAAAAAACGCCGTCCCGAGATGAATGTCTATGTCCTTTATCGGGACATCCGCACCTACGGCGAAAAAGAGCTGGTCTACAAGAAGGCGCGCGAAGCCGGCGTGATCTTCATGCGCTACTCGCTGGAAAACAAGCCTACGGTTACGGTTTCCGGCGGCAAGGTCACGGTCCAGGCGACCGATCATGTCTTGGGATTGCCGGTGGCCATCGACGCCGATCTGCTGACCCTGGCGACGGCGGTGCTGCCCAACCGGGATGAGCGCCTGGCCAACTTTTTCAAAGTACCCCTGAACGAAGACGGCTTTTTCGTGGAACGGCATGCCAAATTGGGGCCGTCCGAATTTGCCACCGACGGCGTCTTTCTGTGCGGTCTGGCCCATTATCCCAAGCCCATCGACGAATCCATCGCCCAGGGCAAGGCGGCCGCCTCCCGCGCCATCACCCTGCTGGCGCGCAAGAAGATCTTCACCAGCGGCCAGGTGGCCTCGGTGGACCCGATGGTTTGCAGCAGTTGCGGCGTATGCGTTTCGGTCTGCCCGTATTCTGCGCCCTCTTTCATCGATGCCACGGCCCGCATGCATGCCGGCAAAGCCCAAATCAATGCCGTTCTGTGCAAAGGCTGCGGGCTGTGCGTGGCCTCGTGCCGCTCGGGCGCCATTCACCTGAAAGGGTTCGACAACGATCAGATTTTCGCTCAAGTCGCGGCCATCAACTGGGATTAGGGTGAAAAGTAAAGCAGTAAAATATAAACTCACAACCGTCACGGAGTTAACAATATGAGCGAATGGGAACCGAAAATCGTAAGCTTCCTCTGCAATTGGTGCAGCTACGGTGCAGCCGATCTGGCCGGCGTCAGTCGCATGGAGTACCCGTCCAATGTGCGCGTCGTGCGAATCCCCTGCACCGGGCGCATGAGCCCCAAGTTTGCCCTGGCCGCCCTGCGTGAAGGCGCGGACGCGGTCTGGGTGTCTGGGTGACATCCGGGCGAATGCCATTACCTGGAAGGTAATTACTATGCCCGGCGGAAATTCGTATTGATGAAAAACTTGCTCGAACTCATGGGTATCGAACCGGACCGCATCCATTTTTCCTGGATCTCTTCGGCCGAATCCACCAAATTCGTCAAGGTTGTCAAAGAAATCACGGCCAAGGTTAAAGCCTTAGGCCCCAACCAGCGCTTTGTGAAACAAGCGGCCAAGGTAGCCTAAGATGTCAACATAC
>JAKAFO010000091.1 GCA_021819735.1 Deltaproteobacteria bacterium | reverse complement strand
CCAGCCAGCCTTTATGAGGCAATTACCGGCAAGTCAAGGGGATTCTCGAGGACGGCGCTTTCATGGGTTGCAAGATAAAGGGGCTTGCGTTAAGCTTGCCGCCTTGTTCCCGGGCAGCTCGCGGGGTCCGCTTGCGGGCCGCTGCTCGGCCTCGGAAAAATTGACTTAAGGAAGAGGTGTGGTTTTGATGGATTTCGCAAAAAGAAGATGGATGGTCCCCGCAGTCGGCAGGCCGCTGATCGCCTGCGCTCTCTTGGGCCTGCTGCTGCTCGGTGGCTGCGTGGCCACCGGTCCGCAAGCGCCGGCCCAGAATCGGGACCGGGACTATATCATGGCGGAAAACAGTCAGATGAAAAAGCGTCTTTCCCTGGTGGAGCGGGAAAACGATGTGCTCAATCAAGAAAATTTGCAGTACAAAAAGCAATTGCAACAGACGACCGCCAGCAACGAAAAACTGAGCGCCGATCTGGCCAGCCTGAACGAAAAGTACGGTATGGACATGGCCCAGAGCGAAGAGCAGATCGGCAACCTGACCGACAAATACAACCGGCTGGAAGCCGACAGCACCCGCAAATACACCGAACTGACGGCGCGCTACAACTCCCTGGAGCTTAAACGCAACCAGGATGTCAAGGATCTCAACCATCAGATCGTTACGCAAAAGAATGCCTTCAGTCAGGAACGGGACCTGCTCAAACAGGAGAGCGCCAAGCGGGAGTTCGATCTGAGCGAGGAGATTGCGGGCCTCAAAAAGAACATCAAGGAGCAGGAGAAGCAGATCGCCGCACTGAAAAACACCAACGGCGAAATGACCCAGAAGATCGACGACCTTTCCGCCCGGTTGGAGGCTTCCCAATCGGCCAAACAGCAGATCGAAAACGAACTGGCCGAGCTCAAGGCGGCCAATGCCGATCTGCGGCAGAAGCTGGAAACGCTTTCCAGCGCCGTCGTCAACAAGAACTAAAAGATAGGCAATTTATCTTGCCCCAGGCATCGATCTAATCGCCGATGCCCGGCGTGCTTGTTTCAACCCCCAGTCTTCGGCAGCGGTAGACAAATGGAGATGCACGTGAATGGATTTGTTTCCAAAATGGCCCGGTTCGTTCTTCAAACCTTGTTGATCTGGGTAGTTGTGACGCTCGCATTCGATGCGGCCCATGCCCAGATGCGGGTCAAACTGCTTCTGACCTCCAATATCCAAGGCAAGTCGTTTGTGAATATAGAAAACCAGGAGCTGGTCGATCCCCTGCTGGTACTGGCCCAGAATATACAGGCGGAGCAGAGGGCCGGAACGGATCTTTACCTGGATATGGGCAATGCGTTCTATCCGGGGCTGCTTTCCAAATACAGCTCGGGTGCCATCATGATGGATTTTTTCGATGCCATGGGCTGCGGCGCCACCCTGGTTTCCTCCAAAGACATGCATATCGGGCTGGACAACTTGAATTTTCTGCAAGCCCGAAGCAATGTGCGCTTGCTCTCCGCCAATATCGTGCGTCCGGAAGGACCGGCCTTCAAACCTTACTATGTGGCCGAGGTGCGTGGGACCCGCATCGCCTTTGTAGGGCTTTCGTCCAAAACGCTGGGTTTCGATATCGCCGAAAAAAATCTTTACAACACCAAGATCCAGGATGAACAGGCCGCCCTCGATCCGGTTATCAAGGAGATCCAAGCCAGCGGCGTGCGCCACATCGTCTTACTTTCGGGCCTGACCCTCGGCGACACCCTGAAGATGATGGAAGTATATCCGGGGATCGACCTGGCTCTGTGCGGCGGCGACTATACCGGCGCCTTATATGCCGGCAAGGCCTCCCGCGTGGATCTGGTGGACGGCCGGTCCATCGCGATGTTGGACGATCGCTACGATTACTACACCGTTGATCTGCTGCTGGACGATAAGGTGCTTTTTCAGGCCATGCACCCGCGCAAGGCGCTGCCGTTGCCCACCACCACGGGCGCCTATCAGGAGTTGCGCCAGCGCCTGACGCTGTGGAAACAAAAGTACTTGGCCGAACAGAACCAAACCTTGGCCCAAATCGACGAAACGGCCTGCGTGCTGGATGACGTTCGCTTGACGCAGCTTTTAAGGGACCGCTTCAACAGCGAGCTGGCCGTGGTGGACAAAAACACCATCAACGCCTGCCCGATCACGGGCGATGTGCGCAAATCCGATTTTCTGCGCGTGGTCAACCTGGACTACAACATCTTTACTTTCGCCCTGCGGGGCGAGCAGTTGAAAAGGCTTCACGAGGCCAACACCGAGATGGTGGTCACGGGGTTTACCCATGGCAAAACGGTCGGCGTGCAAGGCTACCCCCTGGAACCGTTGCGCAAATACCGGGTGGCGGCCACCCAGTCCGCCTTCGAGAAGATCCAGCGCCTGTTGGGCACGGAGCTCAAATACAGCAACAGTTGGTCGACGGTGACCGATCTGCTCGTCTCGGACCTTGAAAACGAACGGGTGGTGCTGCGTACCGATTACACCTATTTGGAGCGACGCTTCCGGACCCTGGTCGATGTGTATTTGGCCAACTTCGTTACCTCGGTGGATGTCAAACGCGACCCCACCATCGAAACGCCGGTGGCGCAGCCCACGCGCAGCTACGATAAATGGGGCATCGAAGATCGCATCGACCTGAGCTTCTACAACGAAAAACATCGTTTGGTCTTGACGCCCTATATCTTCTATGTGAGCCAGGACGACGATTATCTCCAGAATTTACTGCGCGGCACCATTCTGTACGATTACAATCTGGACGAGTACTGGCGGCCCTATAACAAGTTCCAGGCCGATACCGTCGTGCGCTCCGTGGACGGGTTACGCCCCGTGCTCATTCGCGAAACGGCCGGCCTTTCCTATTATAGAAGCGTTTTCCAGGGCAAATTGGGTCTTGGTTTCGATAAGCAAGTCCAAGATCCGGCCGAAGAGGCCGATTACGGCGTGGAGTTCATCGTCGGCGTCAAATATCCGTTCCTGAAGTATTTCCTTTACGAATTGAACTTCGATAATTTCGCCATGCTCGAAAATGACGATGGCGGCCGCTGGGGCCTGCGCAGCGAAACCGACACCGCCGTCTCGGCCAAGGTCAATGAATATTTGAGCGTTTCCCTGAGGTATAAATACTTCTATCTCTTCGATGACGATATCGACGAGGAGTATAGAAGCTCGCAGTTCATCACGACCTTGAACGTAATGACCCAGTGGAAAATCTGGTAGTCATTTCAACAGCCTGTTAAAGCATGTAGATTTCCGAAGCCATGATCAGGCAGGCTACCAGCGGATCATGGCGCCGCCCCAGGTCAGGCCGCCGCCGAATACCGGCATGCTGATCAACTGCCCTTCGCCTACGCTGCCGTCACGCACCGCCTCGTCCAGGGCGATGGCGCAGGAGGCTGCCGAGATGTTGCCGTACTTGTGCAAGGTGAGGTAAAACTTTTCCATTGGAATGTTCATGGTCTGGGAGATGTTCTGAAACATGCGGATGTTGGCCTGGTGGGGGATGAACCAGTCGATCTGCTCCACCGCAATCCGGTTGTGTTCGGCCGCCTCTTTGATGCTTTCCATGAAATAGCGCACGGCCACGCGGAAAATCATGTTGCCTTCGATCATGCGCAGGTGGTGCAAGCCTTTTTCCACACTCTCGTGATTGATGGGCGTGGATCGGGAACCGCCGCCGGGCAGCAGCAGGTTCTGGCCATTGGTGCCATCGCTGTGGATATGGGTGGACAGAAGCTCCGGGCCGCTTTCCCCGAGGCTCAGGACGGCAGCGCCGGCGCCATCCCCCCACAGGACGCAGGTGCCACGGTCGTTCCAATCCACGACGCGCGTCATCACCTCTCCGCCTACGACCAAAACCTTTTTAAAGGTTCGGTTTTTCAGAAATTGCTCCGCGATGTTCATGGCGAAAACGAACCCCGAGCAGGCGGCGGTAACGTCGAAGCTGACCGCCTGAGGCGCGTTGAGTTTGGCTTGAAGCCAATTGGCGCCGGCCGGGCAACTGGTGTCGGGCGTGATCGTGGCCAGGATAATCAAGTCGATCTGGCTGGCCGGAATGCCGGCCATGTCCAAGGCCTTTTGCGCGGCTTGGCAGGCCATGTCCGAGGTGGTCACATCGGGTTCGGCCACGCGCCGCTGACGCACACCGGTGCGTTTGGCGATCCATTCGTCCGAGGTGTCCAAACCTTGTCGAACCAGGTCATCGTTGGTAACGATATGGGGGGGGACATAGGAACCGGTTCCTAGTATTCTTATTGTTTCCATTGAGACTTTTTCACCACTTCCAAGCCTTTTCGCTATAGAATTTGGATCGATCATTTTCGATGAAAACGATCAATTATTTACAACCGAATATTTTGTAAATCTGATTTCGAAGCCAGGCGGGTCCGGCATTTTCGAGGTTTCGGTCGGGGTACTTTTAAAATAGTTTTAAAAATACTGCAAGAGCTCAGGAACGCGCCGCAACCATGACCCCAAATAATGCGCTGACAAGGAAGGCGGTCAGTTGGCGGCCACGGCCTTGTTGCGGCCGTTGTGCTTGGCCTCCTGCAGGGCGCGGTCGGCCGCATGCAGCAAGCGGTGAGGGGCTTCATCTTGTTTGGGAATCCAGCCGGCGACCCCGATACTCACGCTGATGCCGATGCGTTTGCCCGCGTTGATGAAATTGAGGCTTTCCACGGCCGATCGGGCGCGGTCGGCCACGATCATGGCATTTTCCTGGACGGTGGCCGGCAAAATGAAGGCGAACTCTTCGCCGCCGTAGCGCGCGATGAAGTCGCCGGTGCGGCCCAGTTGCTGCCCCAGGGTTTTGGCCACCAGGCGCAAGCACTCATCCCCGATCAAGTGGCCGTGAACTTCATTGATCTGCTTGAAATGATCGATATCGGCGATGGCCACGCTTACCGGTTGTTGGGTGCGCGCGGCGCGCCGGATTTCACCGCTTAAGATCCGATCGAAATAGCGCCGGTTGTGAACCCGGGTCAGCGGGTCGGTGTAGCTCAGTTTGGAGAGCTCCTTGTTGGCCAGCTCGAGGTTTTTCATGGCCCGCTCCAGTTCATTGGTGCGGTCCAATACCCGTACGTCGAGTTCCTCGTTGGCCCGGCGCTGAATTTCCAGAATCTGCTCTTGGATCATGAGCTTTTCTTCATGCGTCTGGCTGATCTTCCGACTCAGATCCAGGGCAACCCGCTGGGCCTCTTCGCGCTCCCGGCGCTCGCGGTTGATACGGTCGGCCAAGGACAAAGAGAGTAAGACAAACTGCAATACAAATCCCACCATCTGCCCGTACTCGGTCAAAGGGCCGCGCGGAACAATTCCGGACAAGCCGAGCATCAGGACAATGGTGCCCACGTCGAGGAAAGAGTAGGCGATGGTGTAGTGCTTGGCTTGGACGTTGCCTTTGATCCAAAGGTAGATGCCGGTCAGCATCGCCGCCACGGGACTGAGCATGGCGGCCAATTGCGAGGTGTAATCGAGCAGGGGGTTGTCGCCCCAGGCGCACGAAAGCGTAAGGATCAGCCAGTAGACCAGAATGACGTTGTTGAGCTGGAGCAGCCAGCCGCCATAGCGTTTGAGAGACAAGAACTCGCGCGTGAAAATCGTCGCGGCCAGGAAGCTGATGCAGGCGAATAGGACATAGCCCATGTACCTGAGCCATGGGGAGTCGTCCCACAAGTATCGACCGCCGATGCCGGTGCCGGCCAGCTCATAAAAGAGGATGGCCACGGCATACATCACATAGAACAGATAGTTGCGGTCTTTGGTGATGATGTATAATGCCAAGTTGTAGAGCACCATGATGAGCAAGATGCCGAAGAAAAGTCCCAGCAACAGGATTCGCTGTTGGTCCTCGAGCCAAAAGGTGCGGTTGCGCCAGACGTCGAGGGTTAAGAACAGGGCCATACGGCATTCCACCCGGATGTAGACCGTGGCGCGTTCGTTAAAAAGCAGAGAGAGCGGGAATAGAAAATGGTGGTGCAGAACGGCTCTCTGGTCCATGGGGGCGCGAATGCCCGCTGACATTTCGGACGACCAGTGTTGGGTGGTGTGGTTGAATTGGAAGACTTGCACGCGCTCTAAAAGGGGCCAACCGACTTCCAGCAGCCACAAGTGATCCGTCAGAGAGACGTTGGCGATATCGAAACGTACCCAGATGGGAGGATGCAAGGTGCCGAAGTTGAAACTATCGCCGCTCAGGGGCCGCCACTGGTTTTTACGTTCGGGGGCCGAGGCCTCCAGATGGGTCAGGGGCTGATCTTCCACCAGATAGGACAGATGGTTGTTGATCACCAGATGTTCCGTACCTGAATCCAGCAAAAAGGTGGCGCCCCAAGCCGCGCCGTGGAGGGCGAAGAGAAAAAGGGGCAGGCTGACCAGTGCCGCTCTCAGCCAAAATCGGATGCATGCCGCAAGCCGCAAAACCCACAACCTTTCACGCGGATTCCCCAGCCGCGGGAGCGCGTTCAGATCAGGCTTTCATTTAAGATTCCATGCTGACTGATGATGCCCAAGGATCTACGTGTTGATTTGGCGCTGTTTTTTGAATAGCCCAATGCCAGACGGCTGTCAAACAGCATTTCTTGTGTTGCTATTAGGTAAATTACCATTTATAGAGACGATTTATCCTACCTTTGATGGCGCTTTTGGCGTTATTGGCTGGCGTAGGCCATCGCATATAGGTAGGCGCAGCTCGCCGATCCGGATAGATGTTCCATCCTTGATCAAACTTCCGGTTTTGATTTAATACAAATAGACGCAGACAGAACGCGGATAATCATTCTCGTTTAGGCTTGGCCATGATTACCGTCGATGGTTACAAGATCGTCCAACGACTGAAGCAGGACCGGCAGGTCGCCCTGTACGAGGCGAGCGATCTTGAACAGCACCGGCCGGTTCTGCTCGTCCATCGGTCGTGTGACGGTCTTGCAGAAGAGAGCATCGCCGAAATCGCCTACAATTACGATCGTCTGAAGTCGGTCAAATCGGAAAACCTGGTCTTCATCCACGATTTCATCCGCATCCCGGCCCTCAATCGCGAAGATCTGGTCTTTGTCTGCGAGTACAATGGCGCCAAATCCCTCCAGGAGTGTCAGGGCCACGATCGGCAGAATCTGGCGCGCTTCTTCGAGATCGCCATCGGGTTGTTGGAAGCCGCCAACTTGTTGCACCAGAACGGCGTCAGCTTAAAAGAGATCAACCCCACCACCTTGCTGATCCGCGAGGGGAGCAAAGCCCTTGCGGTCAACACGCCGCTGGTGCTGCTGGCCGCCACCCATCCCATTTCGCGGCGCGCGGCCAAAGAACTGTATGACCCCGATTTTGTCACCCGCGTGCTGCCCTATATCTCTCCCGAGCAAACCGGCCGCATGAACCAGCAGGTCGATTACCGCTCGGATTTCTACTCGTTCGGCGTTGTGTTCTACGAGCTGCTCACCGGCCGGACCCCTTTTGCTTCCAATGACCCGCTGGAGTTGATTCATGCCCATATCGCCCGGCAGCCGGTGCCGTTGACCAAGATCAGCATGGATATTCCGGAGATGCTCTCCAAGATCACGCTTAAGCTCCTGGCCAAAATGCCTGAGGACCGGTATCAAAGCACCTTCGGCCTGCTGACCGATCTGCGGCGCTGCCAAAGGGAGTACGCGGCCAACGGCTTCATCTCCCTCTTTGCCCTGGGCAACCGGGACGCTCCCGAAAAACTACGGCTCTCTAAAAAACTCTTCGGCCGTGAAGAGCCGTTGGAGCGGTTGCTGTCCATCTTCGAAAAAGTCAAAGCAGGTTCCGGTGAAATATTTACCGTGACCGGACCGCCGGGGATCGGCAAAACACGCCTGGTCGAAGAGCTGCAAGTGGCGGTCGGCGAAGCCGGCGGCTACTATGGCATGGGCAAGTACGATCCTTTTCATCGCAACACGCCTTATGCCGGCTTGATCGAAGCCTTTCGCGGCGTGATCAAAAAGATTTTGGGCGAAAGCCCCGAGGGGTTGGGGTACTGGAAAGATTGCTTCCTGAGCGGTCTCGGGCGCCATATCCAGATGATCATCGACTTCTTGCCGGAGCTGGAGTGCATCGTCGGGGTTCAGCCGTCGCTGCCGGAAACGCTGCCGGACAAAACCGAAAAGCGCTTCTTGAACACTTGCGTCGAATTTTTAAGGGTCTTTGCCCGCAAGGAACATCCCCTGGTGCTGTTCCTCGATGACCTGCAATGGGCCGATTCGGCCAGTTTGACGCTCATCGAATATGTTCTCGGCGGCGTGCCCTTGCAGTACGTTCTTTTAATCGGTGCTTTCCGCGACAACGAAATGAGTGCTTCGCATCCCCTGGCCCTGGTGCTCGAGCGCTTGCGATCCAAGGCCGTGCCCGCCGGGGTGATGACGCTCGGCCCCTTGGGCGTGGAGCATATCCGGCAAGCCATTGTCGCCTCCTTGTCCAAAAACGTCATGGAAGTGCAGCGCCTGGCCGAATTGGTGGTGCTTAAAACCCATGGCAACCCCTTCTTCGTCGGTCAGTTCCTCCAGTCGCTCTATTTGCGAAAGTTGCTTTTCTTCGATTTCGAAACCGGGGTGTGGCGCTGGAACGAACAGGGCATCAAAGCCCAATCCTTGACGGACAATGTGATCGAGCTGATGAGCGGCGAGCTGCAAAAGCTGCCGCCCAACACCCAGGCCGTTTTGAAAACCGCGGCCTGTATCGGCAGCCGGTTCGATTTCAAGATTTTATCCGAAGCCAACGGCGCACGGGTAAACGAGACGGCCGAAGGATTGCTGGATGCCATCGACCGGGGCTATGTCATCGCCCAGGGGGAGGGGTATCGCCGGTTGCATCAGTACTTGCTCCCGGCCCATGCTTCCAAAGAGGATGGGATGCGCTTCAGCCAACCGGTCGCGGAGGCCGACGGCAGCTTCGAATTTTTGCACGATCGGGTGCATCAGGCGGTTTACGATCTGCTGCCGATTCAATCGCGCAAGCCGCTGCACCTGAAAATCGGGCAATTGTTGTTGCACCGGATGGACGCCAAGGGGATCTACGAAAACATTTTTCACATGGTCAACCACCTGAGCCAGGGGGTGGACCTGGTCACCGATAAAGTCGAGAAAAAAAAGTTCGCCGGTCTCTTTCTCATGGCCGGCAAGAGAGCCAAGGAAGGGGCTGCCTACATGGTGGCCACCAATTACTTCAATTCCGGTATCGCGCTGCTCTCGGAGTTTTGCTGGCAGGAAGATTACGATCTGGCCTTCGGTCTGCATAAAGAAAAAATGGAATGCGCTTTTTTGGGGCGTCAGATCGAAACGGCCGAGCACCTGTTCGATTTCGTGGTCGCGCGCACGAAAAAGGATATCGACAAAGCCACTTTACTGAACTTCAGAATGATCATGTACGCCGGCTCGGGCAAACATCAGGAGACCGTGACCACCGGGTTCGAGGCCCTGAAACTGCTCGGTGAGCACATCTCGCTGAATGCGAGCAAGTATGAATTGATCGCAAAGTTCGTCTTGTTGCGCCTGCGGCTCTCGCGCCGCCGAATCTCTTCCCTGGCCGAAGTGGAGCGGATCGTCGATCCCAAGCAAAATCTGATCATGAAGATTCTGCTGGACATTTCCTTCTCGATTTTTCTGATCGATCCCAAGCACTATCTCCTGCTGGTGATCCGGATCTTCGATCTGACCCTCAAATACGGCAACTCCCCCACGGCCAGCCTGGGCTACGCCATCTACGGCGGTTATATCTGCGCCCGTTTTCAGGATTATGCATTGGGTGACCATTTGGGGCGGCTGGCCATCGACTTGAACGAGAAGCTTGGCCGCTTGCAATCCCATTCCAAAATCCTGCTTTACTACGCCGCGGGCATCTGCTTCTGGCGTCATCCGATCCGCGAGGCCTTGAAGTATAACCGGCTCGGTTTGGCGCGCGCCCTGGAGAGCGGCGATTTGAACTTCGCCGTCTATCATATCCAATCCATTCTGATCTTTCAGTTGCACAGCGGCGTTGCCTTGGAAGAGGTCGAAAACGAGTGCGATCGCCATTTCGATTTCATTAAGGAATCCAAGGACCAGGGCGCGATCAACTATGTGACCTCCTTGAGGCAAAGCATCAGGTGTTTGCGCGGAGAAACCAAAAATCATTCGAGCCTGGACGACGGCGAGTTCGTGGAGACCGATCATCTGCAGCAACTGCTCCGCGACGATGTCAAAATCGTGCTGCTCAGGTACTATCTGTTGAAATTGCAGTTGCTCTATATGATGGAAGATATGGAAGGCGCCTGGGAAATGGCCCAGCGCGCCCTGCGGATCATCGCCCATCACGCCGGCACCGTCATCTACGTGGAATTCCTTTTTTACCGCGCCCTGACCATGTTGGCCCTCTGGCCGCAGACCACCCCATCCAAGCAACGTGAACAGCGCCGCTCTATCCGCCGCCAGATCAAGCGTTTTTCAAGAATGGCCAAACACTGCGCCCCCAACTTTCGCCATAAGCTGCTCATCCTTCTGGGGGAGAAAGCCCGCGTGGAAGGCAAAACCGAAAAAGCCTTCAACTATTTCAAGGATGCCGTCAGTTCGGCCCAGGAGAGCGGCTTTATTCAGATGGTGGCCCTGGCCAACGAGCTGTCGGCCAAGCTGGCCATCAAACAGGGGCATCCATCCCTGGCCAAGATCTTCACCCAGGAGGCCAACGCCGCTTATTTGAAATGGGGTGCCCTGGCCAAGAGCCGGCTGATGGCGCGCAACGCGTCCCAATATCTGTCCGATCTGCTGCCGGTATCTTCGCTGACGGCATCGCGCCAAATCGATTATGCCACGGTGGTCAGCGCCTTGCAGGCGATCTCCACCGAAATCGTGCTGGACCAGTTGCTCGTCCGGCTGATGAAAATCGTGGTGGAAAACGCCGGCGCCCAGAAGGTCCTGTTCATCCTGCGGCAGGGCGAGAGCCTGGAGATCAAGGCCAGCGGCGGCGTGGGCGGCCCCACGCGCATCACCAACCAGACCGTGCCGATCGAGAACCGCGATGACTTGTTGCTGTCGGCCGTCCATTATGTGCAACACACGCTGCAATCGGTGGTTATCGACGATGCCCAGGCCAGCGCCGAGTATCGCAGCGACCCTTACGTCACCCGCCAAAAACCCAAGGCGATATTTTGCCTCCCCATCGTACGGCAGGGCAATTTGGTGGCGATCCTCTATCTCGAAAACAACATCGTGGCCGGCGTCTTTACTCCGGACCGCATCGAAATTTTGCAATTGATCGCCTCCCAGGCGGCCATCTCCATCGAAAATGCCAGGCTCTACGAGAACGTGCGCCAAAAGGAGCGCGACCTGATCGAGCTTTCCGAAAAGCTGCGCACGCTCTCGTCCGAGCTGGTGCTGACCGAAGAGCGCCAGCGCCGGCGCATCGCCGTCGATCTGCACGACCGCATCGGGCACGCCCTGGCCAATGTGCGCATGCAATTGGGCGCCTTAAAGCAAAACGTGAACGGCGATGAGAGCCAGAAGGCCCTGTCGCGGATCTCGGCCCTGGTCGATCAATCCATTCAGGATACGCAATCGCTGACCTTTGAGCTGAGCCCGCCGGTGCTCTATGACCTGGGTCTGGGGGCGGCCCTGGAGTGGCTCGTGGACCAGATGCGCGAGCAGTACCGCATCGCCATGGTGTTCAAGGAGGACCCGGCTCCCAAGCCCGTGGACGAAAGTGTACGAGTACTTGCTTTTCAGGCGGCCCGCGAGTTATTATTCAACATCGTCAAACACGCTTACGCCCATCATGCGTGGGTGACCCTCAAACGCCAGGATGAACAGATTCACATCGAAATCGAAGACGACGGCATCGGTTTGCACGCATCCATGCAAAACCGATCCAAGACGCGAAAAGGAGGCGGATTTGGACTGTTTTCCATCCAGGAGCGGCTGAAGCATTTTGGCGGCCATCTTGAGATCTCTTCCGAGCCGGGTAAAGGAACGCGAATGACCCTGATCGCACCCATGAAACTCACAAGAGAGGATCGACCATGAGTATCCGAATCCTGATTGCCGACGACCACAGCATCACCCGGGAAGGCCTGAAGGTGATGCTCAATAAAATGGAGAATTTCGAAGTGGTGGCCGAGGCCGAAAACGGCCGTATCGCCATCTCCCTGGCCCGTAAGCTTCAGCCGGACGTGGTGGTCATGGATATCAACATGCCGGATTTGAACGGCGTGGATGCCACGCGCCAGATCGTGGCCGAACTGCCCCAGATCCGCATCATCGCCCTTTCCATGTACTCGGACCGCAGCTATGTCAAAGGGATGCTCAAGGCCGGCGTTTCCGGCTATCTATTGAAGAATTGCGCTTTCGAAGAGCTGGCCGAAGCCATCCAGACGGTGATGCGCTACCAGACCTACCTGAGCCCCAAGATTTCCGAAATCGTGCGGGACGAGTTCGTGAAAATGATGGGCTCGAATGAACCCAACACCGTCGAGCTGCTCACCGACAAGGAGCGCGAGGTGTTGCAACTCATCGCCGAGGGTAAAAAAACCAAGGATATTGCCGAATTGCTGCACATCAGCGTCAAGACCGTGGAGGCCCGCCGCAGTAAAATCATGGAGAAGTTGAACATCAACAACGTGGCCGGACTGACCAAATACGCCATCCGGGAAGGGCTGACCTCCATCGAGTAGCCTGAAGGCACGCTTGTTGCCCTTTGCCCGGGGCCGCACTCAACCGCAAAGGGCCGATTGCACCGTCGGTAGCGGCGATGCGGCCGCATCCGCCAGCAAACACATCAATTGCGCGTCGTCGTCGCCGTCTGCGCCGATTTCCATGGTGACCGTGATGAATTCCGGTGACAAGGATCGGTGCAGCGGTCTTCCGCAGGTATCTAGCAGGTGCAGCATCTTTTTGTTTTGGGGCAGGACATTGGCTTCCATCAGATGAACCCCACTGAAGCGGGCGTGTTTGAGCATATGATCGAGCATGGCTCTTCCCAGGCCCCCGCCCTGAAACCCATCCTCGACGGTTATGCCGAATTCGGCCCGATGATCCTGCGGATAACTGTCCCGAATGTAGTAGATCAGGCCGACGATGTGCATTTCGGGATCGTCGGATTCGGCCACAAAGGCTTCTCCGATCCCGCGCGCCAGTCGGCAGAGCTCTTCCATTTCACCCAAACCGGGGTTGTGAGGCCGCAAATACCTTTGGTAGCGCGACGAGGGCGAAAGGCGTAGGTGCATCTGCACCAGTTGGGCCGCATCGGCCGCAACGGCGTGGCGCAGGGTGATCCACGCACCCGATTTCAAAACAACCCGTCGGTCGATTGGGCGCGTCGCTGGGGTTGCGATGGGATATAGAACGCGTGGTTCGCCGATGGCGTGGGCACCGCTTTGGGAATTTTCTTTCATTATCGGTTTCATTTTGGGTCCTCCTTGGCGGCAGAGATTGTCCGCTTTAAAGGCGGCTGCGATCGGTCGCCGTGAATTAAATGATGGTTGTAATATTATGACCATCATGTTATATGTCAACCATCATTTTTATCCATGGAGGATTTTGCTGGCGGCAACAGCGCGATGCAGGGGTTATCGACGGGTCCGGCGTGCAAGCCGTGCATCCATGCTTATATTTTAAAAGATTTGAGGCGGGTTCGCGGCAGATTCTGAATTCCGGAAAGGTCGTGCGGTATGCGTTATGAAAAAGGACACAAAGAGCTCACGCGGAAAAGAATTCTCGAAATCGCTTCCAGGCGTTTCCGCAAGGAGGGCATAGACGCTGTCGGACTGGCCAGCCTGATGTCCGATGCCGGGCTCACCCATGGCGGCTTTTACAATCATTTTAAATCCAAGGAAGAGCTGGTGGCAGCGGCGCTTGCCGATTCGTTTCAGGAACCTGCCGGAAAGCCAAATGAACGCGCATCGACGGAGAAATACGGCGCGTTGGAAAGGTTCGTGCGGACCTATCTTCATCCCAAACACCGGGATAATCCGGACAAAGGCTGCGCGATTGCCGCCGCGGCCACCGAAATCGCCCGCCATTCGGAAAGCACCCGAAAAGTCATCGATGAAAAGATCGAAAAGCTCTTGACCTATATCGGGGAGAATTTGCCCACGGACTTCAGCGCCGAAGAAAAACGACAAACCGCCATGAACATCTTTTCCGTGTTGGTCGGCGCCCTGCAGCTTTCACGAATCACCCTCGACCGGGAAAAGTCCGACCAGATCCTTCAAGGCGGCATCGCGGCCGCATTGGCTTTGGCAGCCAAAGCAGATGTGAAGCGCATTGGGCGGAAGATCCCGGCGCCTGCCTGACCGATCCTCGAAATCAGGCCTGCCGAATGCAAGCGGCCCCGGGCAGATGCCGGGGCCGCGCCATCCTTTTCGGTCCGCCCGCGGAATCCTGTTGCCACCGACCCCCTTGAAATATATAAGCTTCACAGCTTGGGCACAAAACATTCTGCATTGATTCTATCAAGGGGGTAACGATTCATGAAAGTGCGCCTGAAGTCCGTTTTGATCTCCTGCGTGATCCTGCTTGGCGCCTGGGTAGCCGTCGCGCTGGCTCAGGGTTCCATGGCCGATTTTGGTTTGAAAGCCACTGAACTGGAAGAGCGCATCGTCGAATCGCTGGCCAATGGGTATCTTCCCGCCTATCCCGACAAGAAGGTGTATAAAGCGGCGTCGCCCACGGTTCAGGCCGCCTTCGTCAAGAATACCCTGAGCTGGTTCAAAAGCTACACGGAGAGCGATGCGTTTAAGGCCGACTATGCCAAGCAGCGCGAGGCCGCCAAGCCTGCTGCTCCCGAATCGAAAGGGACAGCCGATGCGCAGTATGCGGCTTTTCTGGAAAAGCAGCGTCAGGATATCGAAAAGACGAAGCAGGACATCGCCCAGATGCCGCCCGATATGCAGAAGCAAATGCAAGCCGTAGTAAAACAAATGGAAGATAATGTCGCCAAATCCGCCAAAGATCCGCAGATGGCGGAGATCATGAAGCAGAGTTATGAACAAGAGCGCATTTCCGGGCAACAGGACTACCAGGAGCGCCTGGCCACCTGGGAGAAAAAATATCCCGAGGACCCCAAGGCGCTGGTCGCCGCCCGGCTCCGTCAATTCCTCGAAGTGAGCCAGGACATTCCTTTTGATGCCCAATTGGTCCCAAAAGGCAAGCTCATGAAGTTCGCCGATCCCCAATACGAAGCCCAAACCGCCGAATGGAAACTGTGTTACCGCGCGGGCCGCGAACCGGTGCAGGCGGCCCGTGCCTTTGTCGGCGAATGGCTGAGTCAGATCGAAAAGAAGTAGCACCTTGCATTAAAGCAAGGCAGCTCCTTGATCGTTTTCTATTCCGCTGCCGAAGAACCATCCTCTTCGGGCTTGTCGGCAATCATGGCTTCCGTCGTCATGAGCAGTCCGGCCACGGACGCGGCATTTTGAAGCGCGACGCGGGTGACCTTGGTCGGGTCTACGACGCCGGCCGCGATCAGATCCTCATACGTTCCGGTTTCGGCATTGAAGCCAAAACTGCCTTGGCCATCCAGCACCTGCCGAAGCACGATGGAGGCCTCGAAACCGGCGTTGGTCGCGATCTGCCGCAGGGGTGCTTCGAGGGCGCGCCGGATCAGCTTGATCCCCAGTTGCTCTTCGCCGGGCAGTTTCGCCTTTTCCAGCACCTTTAAAGCCCGGAGATAGGCGACGCCGCCGCCGGGAACGATGCCTTCTTCCACGGCCGCGCGCGTGGCATTGAGGGCATCGTCGATGCGGTCCTTTTTCTCCTGCATTTCGGTTTCGGTGGCCGCCCCCACGCTGATCACGGCGACCCCGCCGGCCAACTTGGCCAGGCGCTCCTGCAACCTTTCCTTGTCGTAATGACTGGCGGTTTCTTCGATTTGAATTTTGAGCTGTTTAATCCGGACCGCCAGGGCCCGGGGATCGCCGCCCCCGTCGATAATCGTCGTCTTGTCCTGGTCCACCATGATCCGCCGCGCGGTTCCCAGGTCTTGCAGAAGCACCGTTTGCAGGTCCATGCCCAGATCCTCGGTGAGCGCCCGGCCGCCGGTCAGGGTGGCCAGATCTTCCAAGGTGGTCCTGCGGTGGTCGC
>JAKAFO010000425.1 GCA_021819735.1 Deltaproteobacteria bacterium | reverse complement strand
CACCACCATCATCAAGGATAAGGTTTGGCCTCCAGGCTTCGGCTTGGGGGCCTTATTTTTCGGGCCGCTTGATTGGCACCAAGCAGGCGCCTTCGGTCATAGGCCTGCGCCACGTCAGACGCCGGTCTTAGGGATGCTTAAAGTGCAGCGGAGGAAAAGCGCTCTGGACTGTCTGAGCGCAGCGAGTTTCCAGAGCGCCCGGAGCGCGCTTTTAGCATCCCTTAGAACGGCGGCGTGTGGCGCAGGCCTATGACCGGAGGCGCCGTCGAATGCCACACTATTTCTTAGCCACCTTCTTCCCATACACAATCCCCAGCTTACCCATACGCTTGCGCAACGTCGATGGATTGATCCGCAGCAACCTCGCCGCCCCCTTTTCCCCCTCGATACGCCCCCCGCAACGCCCCAACACCGCATGAATATGCCGGGCCATCAACACATCCAAGGCCAGCGGCGCATCATTCTCCACGCCATTGCCCTTCGGCTCGCCGACCGGCGCCGCATCCGGCTCCGGAAGGATATCATTGAAACTCAGCGGCGCCCCCCGGCTCACAATCAACACCCGCTCCACCGCATTCTCCAACTCCCGGGCATTGCCCGGCCACGGATAGCGCATCAGCCGTTCCAGGGCGCCCGGGGCCAGCTCCGGCGGCGCGGACATCTTCATCTCCCGGGCCTTCTTGGCGATGAAGTGCGCCACCAGCGCCGGAATATCCTCCGTGCGCCGGCGCAGCGGCGGAATCACGATGGGAAAGACCCGCAAGCGGAAGTACAGATCCTCGCGGAAAGTCCCTTCGGCCAGCATCTTCTCCAGGTTGCGATGGGTGGCCGCGATGATGCGGATATTGACCCGGATGGTGTCGGTCCCGCCCACGCGCTCGATGGTCTTGTCCTGCAGCACGCGCAGCAGGCGCACCTGGGCTTCCAGGGGCAGCTCGCCGATCTCGTCCAGGAAGATCGTGCCGCCGTCGGCCCGCTCGAAGCGCCCGCGCTTGCGGGCCAGCGCGCCGGTAAAGGCCCCTTTTTCATGGCCGAACAGCTCGCTGTCCATGAGCGTATTGGGAATCGCCCCGCAGTTGACCCGGATGAACGGCCCGTTGCGCCGGGACGACAGGTTGTGGATGGCGTTGGCCAGCACCTCCTTGCCCACGCCGGTTTCGCCCAGCAGCAGCACCGGGCTGTCCAGGGGGGCCACCTGGCGCACCATCTCCATGATGTCGCGCAACCCGACCCCGGCGCCCACGACTTCTTCACCGGCCAGTTGGCGCAGTTCGTCGCGCAGGTAGCGGTTGTCGTCGGCCAGCATGTCGCGCAGCTTGCGCAGCTCCCGGTAACGCAAACTGTTGGCCAGGGCGATGGCGAACGGCCGGTTGAGCAACGAGATCAGCTTGACGTGATCCTGGTCGAAATGCTTGCCCGGTTCGCCGAAAACCGATACGGTGCCGATGAACTTCTTCTCCAGGGCCAGGTCCAGGAGCAGGCCCGGGAGATCCTCGGCCTGGAAGTGGCTGACCACCGGCCCGGCCACGGCGTCATCGCCCATGCGCGGCACCATTTTGATGCGCGAGGCGCGCTGCTCTTCCACCTGGCGCCGGCCCTTGGCCGACAGCGGCGTGCGCAGGTTCAGGGCCTCGCTCTTGGCCACCGTGGCCATGGCCACGGTCTCCACGATGCCCGAGCCGGGATCGTAAATATGGAAACACATGCGGCTGGCCGGCAAGAAACGCACCCAGTACTGAAGACACTGCTGCATGGCCTTCTCGATATCCAGACTGCCGCAGATGCGCAGGGTCGATTCCCTGAAAAAGGCGTTGGGGTCGATGGGCATGAGGCTCCTCCATTTCCGTCCTATGGGGCAGTTTAGTTTTCATCCGCCCCATAGTCCAGTTTTTTCTTTGCCATGGTACGGGATACTTTTCAAGCACCGACAACCATCTGATTTTTAAGCCCCTCGAACACTGGTATGCCTATTGCTATAATCGGCCAGGGTAGATTACGATATAGCGTTCATGCGGTTTAACCCCACCCTGAGGGATCAAGACACTCCTCTCGTTCATCTCCCAGGGGAACGCAACGCGCCATAAGGAGGCAGCATGCAATTCGAATTGACGAAAGAGCAGGTCCAGATCCAGAAAGCGGTCCGGGACTTTGTCAAAGGCCAGTTTAAAAAAGAAGAGATCCACGACCTGCTGGAGCGCCACGCCTATCCCGAACGCTTGTGGAAAAAAGCGTGCGAGCTGGGCTTTGTCGGCATCCATTTCCCTGAGAAGTATTCCGGCCAGGGCATGGGCGTCATGGAGAACATCCTGGTGGCCGAAGAACTGGCCCGCGGCGACAGCACGGTGGGCACCTGCCTGCTCATCGCCGACTTTGCCACCGAACTGATCCTGCACAATGGCACCGAAGAGCAGAAAGCCAAATGGCTGCCTCCCGTGGCCGAAGGCAAATGCCTGGCCTGCGGCGCCTTCACCGAACCGGATCACGGCTCGGACATCACCAAAGTGGAAACGACGGCTGTCAAACAGGGCAACGAGTGGGTGATCAACGGTTCCAAGATCTTCATCACCAACAGCGGTCCCCTGGCCGGCTTTTATAATGTGCTCTGCACTACCGATCCCAATGCCTCGCCCTCCCATCGCGGCCTGAGCATCATTCTCGTGGAAGCCGATCGCCCCGGTGTGGCTTACCAGGACGTGGGCAAGAAGATGGGCATCACCCTGTCGTACACGGCCGAAGTGACTTTCAAGGACGTGCGCGTGCCCCTGAGCAACCTGATCGGTCAGGAGAACCGTGGCTTCTACCAACTGCTGCATTTCTTCGACGAAAGCCGCATCCTGGTGGCGGCCCAGGCCCTGGGCATCGCCCAAGGCGGTTTCGACCGCGCCCTGGCCTATGTCAAGCAGCGCGAGCAGTTCGGCAAGAAGATCGCCCAGTTCCAGGTCACCCAGCACAAGATCGCCGACATGGCCACCAAGATCGAAGCGGCGCGCCTGCTGGTGTACAAGGCGGCCTGGAACTTCGACCAGGGCCGTATCGATCCGAAGCTGACCTCCATGGCCAAGATGTATGCGGCGCGCACGGCTGTCGAAGTGTGCGACGAAGCCATCCAACTGCTGGGCGGCTACGGCTACATGCAAGAGTACGAGGTGGAGCGCTACTACCGCGACGCCAAGATCACCGAAATTTACGAAGGCACCAAGGAGATCCAGAAGAATACCATTGCCGGCACTCTGCTGGGCTCCATAAAATAGCCCACCCAACTTTTCCCCCTCCCCTTGCCCTCCCATGCCAGCCCGCTTTTTTCACAAGGGGAGGGGGAAAATCCCCCTCCATAATTTTTTCCCCGAATTATGCGGCCGTCCGCATAACACCCATAATTACCGCAAAACCCGGACTAAACCCTGCCCGCCAATTCTTGACCGCACAAGACCCAATAATTTCCCTTTCAGAAAATGATTTGATTTATCAGCAAGATGGGGTTTATAAAAGTACCGATCCTTGGACAAACAAATTATAGCAACAGCGATTACCCATGACGCCGGCCTTGAGTTCCATCGCGAGCCACCGCAAAAAGCGGAAAGCCGGTCAATTATAATGTTAGAGCAGATCATTTTTTAATCTATTGATATAATATGCTTTTAAGTCATTTACGACAAAATGTAACGGCTTGAATATTTAAAAAAGGTAACCGTTCACGGGGTTAGAAAGTAAATACTACGCAATCCAAGCCAAATCAGGTTGTTGATCTTTGAAATAAGCCTGCACGAAACCTACAAGTACAGGGAAAGAAGGCTTGCCCTTGAGTCGGC
>JAKAFO010000424.1 GCA_021819735.1 Deltaproteobacteria bacterium | reverse complement strand
GATTTTGGAGAGCGCGGTCAGGATTTTGTAGAAGTAATGATGCATAAAAAGAATACCAAGAGGTTCCTTACCGTCTTTGTAGCAGGTCACCGGCGGAAGCAGGCACAACTCCGCGCCCCTACGCCACCGAATCAGGGATGCTAAAGCTTGCTCCGGGCGCCCTGGAAACTCGCTGCGCTCAAACAGTCCAGGGCGCTTTTCCTCCGCTGCGCTTAAGCATCCCTAAGATTCGGCGTCTGACGGGTCGTGGAGCTGTGCCCGCTTCCGCCTGCTGTGTGCCACTCAATACCTTCGCAGACCGAAAACCCGGCGCGTGATCAGGCGCGCGAACGTCCCGGTGTTGCGACAAAAATCCACGAAGGGCCGAAAATGAGAGACCCGCTCGGCCCCGAAGTAGCGTACGTTCACAGGTGCCTCGATCACCGGCAGGCCGGCCCAGGCGGCCTTGACCAGCACTTCGATTTCAAACTGGTAGCGTTGGGCGCGCACCCCCAGCGCCAGGGTTTCGGGCAGGGGGTAGATGCGAAAGCCGCTCTGGCTGTCGGTCACCCGGGGACCGGCGGCCATGCGGATCCAGAAGTTGGAGAACCCGCGGCCGAAGCGGCTGGTCCAGGGGGCGCCTTCGCCGGCCATGCGCTGGCGTTGGCCGACGATGATCGGCCGTTGCCCGGCGGGGATGGCGGCGATCAGGCGGTGGGCGTCCGCCGGATCGTGCTGGCCGTCGGCGTCCAGGGTGATGGCCCAGTCGGCCTGTTCGGCGGCGGCCTGGAATCCGGTCAGCAGGGCGGCCCCTTTGCCGCGGTTGAGGGGGTGGCGCAGCAGGCGCACGCCGGAGAAGGCGTCGAGGCCGGCAGTGCCGCCGTCGGTGGCGCCGTCGTCCACCACGAAGATCGGAAAGCCCAGCGCCAGGGCCGCGCGCACGACCTCCCGGACCGTGCGGCCATGGTTGTAGACCGGGATGACCACGGCCATGCGGCCGGGCGCAGCCGTCCGCGAAGAGACCTGTAAGCCATCGTTGCGGGTTTTCAAATCAGGAAGCACTTCGGGGGCCAAGGGTGTCGAAGGTTTGGGGTAAAAAGGCAATGCCCCAGGTGCCGGGTCCCATGTGGGCGCCGGAGGTCAACGACAGCGGCCGCAACAGGATGCGGGCGGCCGGCAACAGCTTGCGCACCTCCTGGGCCGCAACCTCCTCCACCCAGGCGCGGTTATCGGTGTATTGCAGCAGGATCAGGGGTGCATCCCCGCCGGTGAAACTGCTTTCCAGGCGCTTGCGGGCAAAGGCCAGTTGATCCTTGCGCTGACGCACCACGCCCACCTTGGCGGCCCCGTGGGCCAGGGGCGAGATGATGGGTTTCATGTGCAGCAGGTCGCCGAAAAAGCCCTGGGTTTTGGAGATCCGGCCGCCGGCGGCCAGAAACTTGAGCTGGTCCAGGAACACCAGCTCCTGGCTCTGGGCCATGGCCCGACTTGCAAAGTCCAGTACCTTGGCCATGTCATGGCCCTGACGGGCGTAGTGAGCCGTGGCCAGGGCCACGATGCCCAGGCGGCCCGAGGCGGCGCCGCTATCGATGATGGTCAGGCGCCCGTCCGGATCGTTGGCCGCCTGCCAGGCCGTGGCCGTGGCGAAGTTGCCGGTGTAGACCGAGCCCACGCAGAGGTAGAGCACTTGCGGAAAGCGGCTGAGGGCGCTCAGATAGGATTGGTGCCGCTGGAAGACCGAGGCCTGGGCCGTGGAGACTTTTTGCCCGCCGGCCATGGCGGCGTAAAGGGCATCCGGCACCGACAGGGTTTCGGGCCAGGCCTGGTCGCCCACCACCAGGTAGCTGTCCAGCAGGGTCATGCCCAGGGACAAGGCATCCTCCCGGGTGACCGATCCGGCCGCGTCGGTCATGATACGCACCGGCTGGCAGGCGTTGACCGCCGGAAGCACCGGATCGATCGGCTCTTCGCTCCATGCCACCACCTGGCCGATGCGGGCCAATCCGGAGCGCAAGGCTTCGCGGTCATCGGTGTGCAGGTGCACTTTGACACCGTCGAGGCCTTCGTTGACCACCACGCTCTCACCCCAGTCGCTCAGCAGATCGCGGGTTTCGCTCCGGCCCTTTTCGGATTGGATCAAGGCGCTGACGCAATAGCGCGCCGTGTTCTCGTCCGGCCGCCACTGGTCGGCGATGGTGAGCTTGCCGTTGAAGCGTTCGGTGATCGGCCGCTGATGATCGCGTCCGGTCAGGCCGCTCAGAAAGGCCTCCATGAAGATGAACATGCCCAGGGCGCCGGCATCCACCACGCCGGCCCGGCGCAATTCGGGCAAGGTGTCGCTCGTGTCGGACACGCACTTTTCCAGGTGGCCGACGATGCTCTCCACATCCCAGGCCGTGGGGGAGGGGGCTGCCGGCGGCAGGGCGTTGGCCAGGGCTTCGAAGAGGGTGAGCATGGTGCCGGGTTTGGGATCGGCCACGGCCCGGCACGCCTGGCGCAGACCGCGGTTTACGGCGGCGGCCATCTCCTGGGGCTGTCGGATCTCCAACAACGGCTGGAAAAAGGCGGCGGCGATATTGCCCGCATTGCCGGTGGCGACCCGCAGCATCTGCCGGGGCACTTCGCCCGACTTCGTTTCGGCCAGCAGGCGCAACGGGGCCAGGCTGATCTTCAGATTGCGGCCGGTATCGGCATCGGCCACCGGAAAGACATTGATCTGGTCCAACAGGTCGGACCAGGCCGCCATGCGTTCATAGCCTTGAATGAAGGCGCTGCTGAAAAGCTGATCCATGCGCTAAAATCCCAGCGCCAGCCGGATGTCGTCCGGTATGGCGAATTCCATCTCCATCTCCGGGTAGCGCACGGCCAACTGTTCGCTGGTCCCCCGGGTGCAGAGCATGTCGTTTTCAAGTTTGCGGATTTCGAAGGCCATCCCGATCTTGTACTGGGCCTCGGTGACCCGGGCCCGGCAGATGAACGCATCGAAGGCCCGTAACGGTGCGATGTGCTTAAGGGCCGTGCGCGTCACCGGAAAGGCGAATTTTTTCTCCAGCATGTAGGCGTAGAGGTCGATGCCCCGCTCGGCGAACAGCCCGAAACGGGCCACGTCGAAATACTTTAAATAGTTACCGTGCCAAACGACCTGCAGGGGGTCTACGTCGTGGAAGGCCACCTTCATCTGGATCTCGAAAATCGCGCTCATGGGTAATCTCTATTGCATGCCTTGGGCGAAAAAAGCAATCCTCCCAAGGGCTTTATCCTGCGGAACTGTTGGACAGGGGGCCACTTTTTGGGTAAGTGTGGCCGAATTCCCTATTCCTTTTCGATGCCGAGCGCCTGAATGATGAAGTTCCTGCTGATTCCGGGTAACAACTCCTTGTCCCACGTGGCCAAGTGTCTGGCTTTGGAAGCGGAGTTGACCGGGCGCGGCCATGGGGTGCTCATCGCCGTGGCGCAAAAGCACGCTGCGTTTCTGGAGCGCCTGGGCAAAGTGCATGCGGTGCTGCCGGATATTCAGGAGGCCGACGACGGGCCGGCCCCGGCATGGGAGTGGTTTCGCTGCCTCGAGCGCATTCAGACCTGCATCCGGGCCGAAATCGATCTGATCAAAAGTTACCGGCCCGACCGGGTGCTGGGGGTGTTCCGCTTCACCACCAAGATGGCCGCCGAGACTCTGGGCATCGCCTATGATGCCCTGGCGTGCGGCTGCATGCTGCCCGATCACAGGGAGGTCCTGGGATTTGCGCCGAACGATCCGGGCGCCGCGCGCCAGGCCGAATATCTGGACAATTTCTTCCACTTCGCCGGCCGCAAGCTCAGCCGGGCCGCGACCTATTTTG
>JAKAFO010000423.1 GCA_021819735.1 Deltaproteobacteria bacterium | reverse complement strand
AACGCCGGCATCGGCAATATCGATGACGATGACGAACTGGAAGTCATCGTCACCTATGACAACCACCACATCCAGGCTTTCGATCCCAATGGCGTGGCCATCGATTCCTCGCCCTGGTTCACCAACCGCAGCAATGAATATGAGGGCGAGCGCCTCACCTGGGGTCAGTTCATCCGCTGGGCCGATCCGGAGGTGGAGGAGAATCACTACCATCTGCACGAGGGCGATTGGCCCAACCCGGGAGAGGGCCAGGAGTGGCTGCAGTGGACCGCTTCGCCGCCCAACGTCGTCGATCTGGACGGTGACGGCGATAACGAGGTCCTGGGCGTTCCCAACGTGGAACTGGGCATTCCCTATGTAACCCAGGCCTACGCCATCATGGCGCTGGAAGGTGCCCACGGCGACGGTAGCCGCAGCGCCATGCGCCTGGCCGGCTGGGAGACCCTGCCCCGGGGCGGCGCGCCCATCGAAGTGGACGGCTGGTATCCGCCCGGCGGCGTGCCCGCGGCCGCCACCATCGACATTCAGGGCGACAGCCGGCCCGAGATCGTGGTCTCGCTCAACGACGGCTTCATGTACGCCTTCGACGCCGAGGCCCAGCAGTTGTGGCGCTATAATTACACCCATGGCAAGGCCATCATGTACGCTTCGGAAGCCGTCGTCGCCGACCTGAACCAGGATGGCTCCCCCGAGATCGTCTTCAGCACCTTCGGCGATCCCGATGTGCACGACTCCGGCCGCCTGGTGATCCTGGCCGCCAACGGTGCCATGCTCCACGACATCCTCCTGCCCAACCCCGGCCACAACGGCAACGGCAACGGCGCACCGGCCGCGCCCACCATCGCCGACCTGGACGGCGACGGCGATCTGGAGATCCTGGTGCAGACCTTCGAACACGGCCTTGACATCTTCACCATCCCCGGTTCGGCCGGCAACTGCCTGCTCTGGACCACCGCCCGCGGCGGCCCCCTGCGCATGGGCGCAGCCAACCAATAGCCGTGTCGGTCCCTATCGCTCCGAAATACACGAAACCCGCTGGCCCCGGCGGGTTTCGTATTTCTATCGCCGGCGTACGCAACATTGACACGCCACAATGTCTTGGACTACTTTGACCCCATATCTCGACCCTGTCGGCCGCCCCCCATGTCATCCGCCGGCACCCCATTTTCTCGGGAAGGAATGCGCATGATTTTGGATGTACTTGAGAATGCACACCGTTACACGGTCATGAACAGGGGCTTTGCAAAAGCGATCGCGTTTCTCTTGCGCCCGGACCTCAAGGAACTGCCTGTGGGAAAATACGAGATCGACGGTGAGCGCGTCTATGCGACGGTTTCCAAGGAGGCCGGTCAAAAGAGAGAAGACGCCCTTCTCGAAACGCATGAGAAGTATATCGACATCCAATTGATCCTGGCGGGCACCGATGACATCGGCTGGAAGCCCAAGTTGATGTGCAAACAGCCATCCGGGGCGTACGACCATAATTCCGATTTGCAGTTCTTCAGGGACCAGCCAAATACCTGGCTTTCGATCATCAGCGGAGAGTTTGCGATCTTTTTCCCTGAAGATGCCCACATGCCGCTGATCTCGTCGGGCCGGATTCACAAAGTCGTTGTAAAGGTCGTGGCCACATAGGAAATACGCATCAGACATAGCGGCGATAACCTTGGCCGCAGGAGGAGAAAAAATGACCATCGAGACCATCGTCCCTGAATCCGGCAAATCCGCATACAAGCACTTTCATTTTTCCCAAGCGGTCAAGAGTGGAGGCCTATTGGTATGCTCCGGACAGATCGGGACCAAGCCGGATCACACGCTTCCCGAAACGGCCGAAGAAGAGTTTCGCAACGCCTGGGCCGCCGTGGGCGTCGTGTTGAAAGCGGCCGGCCTCGGATTCGAGGACATCATCGAGTACACCAGCTTTCACGTCGGCCTGAGCCAGCATATCCGAACCTTCATGAAAGTCCGGGATGAAGTGTTGCACGAACCCTGGCCGGCTTGGACCGCCATCGGGATCACCGAGCTGGCCGTACCGGGCGCGAGGGTAGAAATTCGCGTACTGGCACGGGTTCTTTAGCCGAGCGGTATCGGCATGCTTTCGGCGCGCACGGATCGGCGAGGACCGCACCACCTTCAACGCCAGGTATTTAGGCAAGGTGAAGTATAAATGTGAACAAAATGGAACGCCATAAGATGAGAATTTACCTTGATTGTTGCAGTCTACAACGCCCCTTTGATGATAGATCACAACCAAGGATAGCGGTTGAAGCTGAAGCTGTGCTCGTTCTTCTCGGATTGTGTGAGTCAGGTCGTTTGAAGCTCATCTCATCAGATGCTCTGCTATTCGAGATCGGTCGTATTTCCGATCAGGATCGCAAGAACGATGCTTTGGCAATTCTTCGAATAGCAAAGGAAACCGTCAGGCTGACAACAAAAATAGAATCACTGGCCAGAAAGTTTGGCGCTTCTGGCGTGAAGCCGCTGGACGCTTTGCATTTGGCATTTGCATCCGCTTCAAAAGTCGATTATTTTTGCACCAGTGATGATAAGTTTTTAAAAAAAGCCAAGCGTTTAGACGAAACAAAGATTAAGGTGGCATCCCCCACCGAACTGGTGATGGAGTTAGATATATGAATATGGAAACAAGACCGATATCTGAAATCAGTCGCCAGGCTACCCACATTTTGTTCAGAGAAATGGGCGTGGTTGATACCATTCGGTTTCTAAATCAGTTTTCGGTAGGCCGAGGTGACTATACAAAAGAGCGTGGGAATTGGCTGGATGACATATCCCTGGATGAGGCCATTTCTCAAATCAAGGCCGGCAAAAAGAAAGCTTAACCATTGGATTGAGACTGACTATCCCCTTTTAAACCAGCATTCTTTGCAACCAGGCCAAAGTTTCCGGGAACGTCTTGAAAGTCACTTGCGTTCCGGTTTCGCCGTAGGATTCATTCATGATGCTGGCCTTGGTTCTTAACTGCCCCAAAAGATGCCCCTTGTCGTACGGGATCAGCATCGTGGTTTGGATCGTATTGGATTCGAATCGCTGAAGAATTTTGTTCCGCAGAGTTGCGATATGCTCGGGGTTATGGGCGCAGATGAGGATCGCTTCGGGAAATTCATGTTGCAGCGCTTCCACCTCCGCGGAGGGGAGTTTGTCGATTTTGTTCAGAATGAGCCAGCTTGGGATTTTTTCGCCGCCAATATCTTTCAGGACCGCTTGAGTCACGGCCAATTGAGATCGAAAATCGGGATCGGAGGCATCCACCGTAAATAAAAGCAGCGAAGCTGCCAGCGCTTCATCCAGGGTCGATTGGAAAGACGCCACCAAATCGTGAGGTAATTTCTTGATGAATCCAACCGTATCGGAGACGAGTACGGGCGGGAAAGTCTCCGGCTGCAAGGCTTTCACGCGGGTATCGAGGGTTGCGAACAATTTGTCTTCCACCAGTACGTCGCTGCCGGTCAACTGGCGCATCAGCGACGACTTTCCGGCATTGGTATAGCCGACCAGGGCGACCTGAAAATTCTCTCGCCTGCGGCCGCGCCGTCGGTCCTGCTCGGCGTGAATTTCGACCAGACGCGCCTTTAGCTCGGATATGCGGTCTCGGATGCGGCGCTTGTCGAGCTCGTGAGCGGTCTCTCCCGCGCCTTTAGATCCAATACTGCCGCCTTGACGGTCGGCGCCCATGCGCGAGGCCCTCAGCCTTGGCGCCAAATAGGTCAGCTTGGCGATCTCCACTTGGATGAGGGCCTCCCGGCTTTTGGCATGACGGCTGAATATTTCGAGGATGACGCCGGTTCGGTCCAAGACTTCGACGCCGGTCGCTTGCTCGA
>JAKAFO010000422.1 GCA_021819735.1 Deltaproteobacteria bacterium | reverse complement strand
CGAACCACGCTCGATACCCGCGCGGCCGTGGGCGACGCCCAACTGGTCATCGAGGCCGTGCCGGAGCTGCTCGACCTGAAACGCAAGATCTTCAAGGAAGTGTCGGCCATGGCCCCCGAGGATGCGATCCTGGCCACCAACACCTCCACCATGAGCATCACCGACATTGCCGGCGCCGTGGCGTTGCCCGGACGTTTCGTCGGCCTGCATTTCTTCAACCCGGTCACCAAGATGAAACTGGTGGAGATCATCCGCGGCGAACATACCGAAAACCAGTGCATGGATGTGATGACGGCCGTGGTTCAAAAGATCAAAAAGGTGCCGGTTTCGGTTTTAAAGGATGCACCGGGCTTCATCGTCAACCGCATCAACGCGCCTAACCAGGCCCTGATGAATGCCATCCTGGACGAAGGCAAGATCCGGCCCGACGAAATCGATACCACCATGAAACGCATGGGCATTCCCATGGGGCCGTTCGAACTGGCCGACTTCGTGGGCATCGACGTCTTCTGTCATACCCTGGAGTACTACGCCGAAAAATTGTCGCCCGACTATAAGCCCGGCAAGGTCCTGCATGAGCTGATGGCCAGCGGCCGCCTGGGGATGAAGAGCGGACAGGGCATCTACAAATGGAATGGCGAGAAAGCCGTGATCGATAGTTCCAAACCGTCCACGGACATTTCGCCCAAGGAGTTTTTGGCCATCCAGCTCAACGAAGCCATCAAAGTCTTCAAGGAAGGCATCGCCCGATCCACCCAGGAGATCGACCAGGCGGTGGTACACGGCATGCGCGCCTTTGCCGGACCGTTCGCCCTGTGCGCGGGCATGACCCCTGCCCAGATGACCGAACCGTTGACCCAACTTCAAAAGCGCTTCAAGCTGGATATCTTCACTCCCGAACCGGAGTTGGTGGATGGCTCCTTCAAAAAATTCTCGACGAACTAGCAGAAAGGAAAACCCCATCATGGCCGAAGAAGTACTATATGAGCAGGCTGAGGGCATCGGCCTGGCGACCATCAACAAACCCAAAGCCAACCAATTGAGCCATGGCGTTTTCGAAGGGTTGCGCAAAATCCTCAATGCCTGTAGCGCCGATAAAAGCGTGCGCGTGCTGGTGCTGACCAACAGCGGTGACAAGATTTTCTCCGCCGGTGCGGATCTGACCTCCGGCTTCGGTGACTTGGGCCCCCTGGACTTTTTGAAGCGCGGCCAGGACCTCAACGACAAGCTCGAAGCCATGCCGATCCCGGTGATCGCCGCCATGAACGGCCATGCCTTCGGCGGCGGCCTGGAAATGGCCATGGCTTGCCACTTCCGCTTCTTGAAAAAGAGCGCGCGCGTGGGCCTGACCGAAACCAACCTGGGAATCATTCCCGGCTATGGCGGCACCCTGCGCCTGCCGCGTCTGGTGGGCAGAGCCAAAGCCATGGAGATGATGCTGCTGGGCCAGCAAATCGAGGCCGAGGAAGCCTTGCGCATCGGGCTGGTTCATCAGGTCTGCGAAGACGATGCGGTGCTGAGCCAGGCCCTGGAGCTTGCCAGAAAGCTGGCGGAGCGTCCGCCCCTGTCGGTGCGCCGCATCTTGAAGATCGTCTCCATGAGCCCGAGCATGTCGCCCGAACAGCATCTGAAGTTGGAAAGAGAAGCGTTGGTGGAACTTTTCAGCACCAAGGATATGATCGAAGGCATGACGGCTTTCGCCCAAAAGCGGCCGCCGGTTTTCAAGGGGGAGTAGTATAATTCAGCGCAAGAAAGGAAGAAACCCATGAGCAAGAGGCTTCGCTGGTATAAATGCATCACATTGGCTGTTTTGGCGCTTTTCTGCGCCGCCTTGCCGGTATTTGCCGGCGATGAGGATGCCGAAGGCTGGAAAAAACGCGAGGAACAAAATGGGGTCGTGGGCTACGAACGCAAGGTCGAGGGTTCCAAATATCTTCAAACCAAGGCGGAAACCACCATCGATGCCCCCATGGATGTTCTTTTGGAAGTCTTGATGGATATCCCATCCTTTCCTCAGTGGATGCATAAATGTAAAGAGTCGGTTCCCTTGGAGAAAAAAGGCGATTATTACCGCGTGCTCTACTTCCTGCAGGGCGTCCCCCTGGGCAGCCCGGATCGTGACGCGGTCATCGAAGCCAAAACCGAAGTCGATTTTAATAATGGTAGCAGCGTAACGACCCTCGAATCCATCGACAATCATCCCTACAAACCTGAAAAAGAGGATTCGAACCGCCAGCGCATGGACAAATTCAGTGGCAAGTTCGAGCTTAAAATGGTAGATCGCAACCATACCTGGGTGCGATATACCGCTTTTACCGATCCTGGGGGATTCGCACCGGCCATGGTCGTCAAAGGGGTCATTCGCAAAGTGACATTCAATACCGTTCAAGATTGGGCGCGCATGGCCAAAGATCCCGCATACATCAAGAAGGCGGAAGGGGGCATCGTCAAACCGGAGATCGAAAAGGCCATTTCCGAGGGCAATCTCAAGTTTGCCGCATCCGGAACCTCCAAGGCTACGCAGACCGCCCAGTAGCAGGGATGCTCCGCCGGAGCCCATAGCGTTTTTGGCGCCATTGCGCGCCGCAACGACCAATAGCCGCGCCCGGGGCCTTTGTCTCCCGGGCGCGGTTTCGAGTCTGATCGCATGGCCAAATATTATATCGTCTACGGGCCGCCCATTTTCAATCTGATGGCGCTCTTCGGCAAGATCTCCCACCCGAACCAGGTGCTCTCCTACATGTGCAACAAGGAGGCGCATCTCCTCAACGCCGACAATTACCTCGACTATCTGGCGGTCGATCCCTGGAAACAGAAAGTGAGCATGGCCGAAACCCTGGCCATGGAGTGTTATACGCTGACGTATCTGGGCAATATGATCGCCAAACGAGACAGCCAAGGCAAAATTTTTTTGGCGGACGGAAAAAGGAGAACCCTTGCGCAAATCATCCATGCGCAGGGTCAAAAGCCGGCGGCTGTATTCATCAGTGCCATGAGCGCCAACTTCCCGGCCGCGGTGACTGCCGCGGCCGTGCTCAACCACGGCCGTATTCCGGTAATCATCGGTGGCATCCACGTATCCACCAGCCCCGAGGATGTCTCCATTTATCTGCGCAAGCACGCCCCTCATCCCGAGCTGATCGCGCAGGTGATTGGGCCGGCGGATGGCCAGAACATTTCCCAAATATTGCGCGATCTGGAGACGGGCGACCTGAAAGAGACCTATTATGGCAAGACCAGTTTGGAAGACGGCATCTGGGGGGCCGGCAATGTCATCCCCATGGCGCCGCTAAAATTCAATAAATTGAAGAGAATCCCCTTCATCGGCAACATGATCGCCCGCAAAGTCCGTGTGAACGTTACGGCGCCCTATCTGGGGTGTCCGAATAGTTGCCGCTTTTGCTCCATTTCCACTTTGCCAAGAAAGCAAAGGAGCTTTGCCATCCGTGAAACTTCCGATTTCATTTCCGAGTTGAAGGATTTTCAAAAAGAGGGGATCAGCTCTCAAACCAGATTCTTTTTTCTCTTACCCGACAATCTGCTCCTGGGCGGCAAAAAACTGGAAGCCATGCTGGATCGCATCATAGACCAGCAGATGAACATAAGATTCGCGGCCCAGATATCCATCGACGTCGCCAACAACATTCCCCTTTTGCGAAAATTGCGCCAAGCGGGTGCCACCCATTTCTTCATCGGTTTTGAATCCTTGGATGTTCGCAATCTGGCGTATATCGGAAAACATATCGTACGCGACATCGATGGCAAGAACCAGACGGCTATCGATTACTATCGCAGACAGCTAAAAAAGATAGATGATTTCGGCATTACGGTGCATGGATCGTTC
>JAKAFO010000421.1 GCA_021819735.1 Deltaproteobacteria bacterium | reverse complement strand
TGAAGCGCGAGTTCAAAGACACCTGGAGCTGGAGCGCCGGCCTGCAGTACCAGCTCACCGATTGGCTGACCCTTCTGATGGGCTATGAATGGCGCCCCACTTCGGTGGACATGTCGCACTTCGACAACCTATACTGCCTGCCGGACATGCACTCGTATGCTGCCGGCTTCAGCATCCTGACCAAACAGGGGATCCAGATCGATTTGGGCTTCGACTACCTGGTCGGCAAAGAGGTGTTCATTCCCAACAACGGCAGCGATTTGATGAACTCCACCGATCCGTTCAAGCCGGTCTACAACCCCTATGCGGGTCTGGATTACCACCAGGATACCACCACCTTCATCGGGGCGTTCAAGATGACCATGCCCTGGGAGGTCATGACCGGTATGCTGCACCACACCATGTCGGCGCTCAACCCCTTCGACTGAAACACCTCTTCAAATGAACACTCGTTCGACAAACCCTAAAGGAGTCTGAAGCATGGGATCGAGAAGCAATTCGTATCTCCATTTAATGATCATCGCCGCCCTGGTCTGGTCGCTGCCTGCGGCCCGCGCGCAGGCGGCGGGCGACCCGCCCTTGGCGTTCACGGAACGCATGGCGCTTCTCAGCCGCATCGAACCCGGCGAAACCTTTTATCCCATTTCGCTGAAGGTCAGCGCCGACAATGCCCACGTCGCCTATGCCGCCAAAAACCAGAAAGGCATGTTCGCCGTACTGGACAACCAGCGCGGCGGCTACAGCGAGGCGGTGGCCAAGGGAACCCCGCTGATCGGCCCAGGCCAGTTGCATTGGGCCTATGTCGCCTACCCGGGACAGCGCAAAGCCCAAGCCGTCATCGATCTGCGGCCCGAGCCGCCCTTCGATGGCATCGATGCCTTTGTCTTCAGTCCCGACGGCAGCCGCTGGGCCTACCGGGCCGGCAAGGACGGCAAACAGGCGGTGGTGGTCAACGGCGTGGCCCAGCCGGCCTTCGACCTGATCGACATCCGCACCGGCCCGCGCTTCAGCCCGGACGGCCGCCGCCTGGCCTACGGTGCCCTGAATGGCAAAGAAGGCGCTTTGGTGGTGGATGGCACGACCCTCAAGGTGGACGGCTCGGTGGAACAGATCGTCTTCAGCCCCGACGCCAAGCGCCTGGCCTATATCTTATTGCAGAAGGACAACGGGCGGCAGGTGGTGCTCGACGGTCAGGCCGGCCCCTTTTTTCAAAAGATCAGCGCCCTGACCTTCAGCCCGGATTCGCGCCGCTGCGCTTATATGGCGCTCAAAGGCAGCGCCTGGGTCGCAGTGGTGGACGGCAAGGAGATGATCGGCGGCGACAGCGTGGGCACGCCGCTGTTCAGCCCGGACAGCCGCCGCCTGGCCTATGCGGCCAACCTGGGAAAAGAGTGGTTCATGGTGGTGGATGGCAAGAAGGGCCGCGCCTTCGACGAACTGGGGATCTCCATGTTCAGCCCGGACAGCGCCCGCCTGGCCTACATGGCCCAGATGAAAGAGCGCGCCTGCCTGGTGGTCGAGGACCAGATGGGGCCGATCTTCGACTCGGTGGGCGAGCCGGTCTTCAGCCCCGACTCCAAGCAACTGGCCTACCGGGCCAGGCAGGGAAGCAAATGGTGCGTCGTGCAGAACGGAAAGCCGCATCAAACCTTTTATGATGGGCTGCGCCGCCCGATCTTCAGTCCCGATGGAGGTCATCTGGCCTACGTGGCGATCGAGGGCAAGGAGATGATCATGGTCCTGGACGAACGCCCGTTGAGCCGCCACGATTCGGTCACCTTTCCCTTTTTCAGCCCCCGGGGCACCCGCGTGGTGTATGCCGGCTGTACCAAGGACCAATGGCGCGTTTTTGTAGACGGTACGGCCGGAAAGACTATTTTCGATGCCACCTTAAAAGACAGCACCATCACCTTCGAGGCCGAAAACCGCTGCCGGATGATCGTACTGAAAATGCCCGGCCCCGAATTTCACCGCCTGGATCTTGAGATCGCCGGCAGCCCCTCACCCTGACCGGCTGCAAACCAAGCCCCTCCCACCGGCGCCCGCGGGGCGAGGCCAGTTGGCCCGCCCCCGGGTGCCGTTCCCATGCACCGCACGGTCCTCACCACAGCACGGCAGCGTTCCGTCACTTACGTGAGCCACTAAAGCTTTCCTTCCGGACGCCGATATCCACTGAGTCGGTGTCGTTTTCACATGGAAGGAGCGCGCATGAACGCATTGCATCGGATGTGGATTCTGCTGGTTGTGCTTTTCTTGGCGGTGGGATCGGTCTCGGCGGAAATGACGCCGCTGGCCGAAGATGAGATGGCCGGCATCAGCGGCGGGTTCGGCTTTGCCATCCCGGCGGGCGAAACCGTCGGACTGCGGATGTCCATCGGCACGTTGTTCTATTACGACGAGGACGGCGTCGCCCCCCTCGATCAGGGCGGCTATTTGAGCCTGTGCGGCCTGCACATGAACGGATCGATCACCACCGGGGGATCGCCGGTCAGCGTGGATACAGGCGTTTTCCCATCCATCATCGACAACACCATGGTCAGCGGGATGAGCTACCTGATCGATGACCTGACCATCCGCATCGACGATTTTTCCATCGATGCCATCCGCGTCGGCAGCACGCCGGGCAATGGGTTGAGCTTCGGGGCGGTCGGCATGCAAAACTTCGTGATGCAAATTTCCGGAAAGATCCAGATATATGTCCACTGACCGGCGGTTAAAGCGCTAGGGTCGGCACGTAGGTAACGATGATCAGACAGATCATCAACAGCACCAGATAGGGTAGCGAAGAGCGGTAGAGAAGGGTGATCGGCCGGTCGAATTTCAAGCTGGCGATGAAGAGATTCATGCCCACCGGCGGCGTGGAATAGCCGATCTCCAGATTGACCAGGAACACGGCCCCTAAATGGAAGGGGTCGATGCCATAGCTGTGGGCCACCGGCGCAATGATCGGCACCATGATCACGATGGCCGAAAAAATGTCCATGATACAGCCGACCACCAGCAGCATCAGGTTCAATCCCGCCAGAAAGAGCAGTTTGTTCTTCGTAAACTCCGTGAGCAGCGCGATGACTTTGTCCGGAATCCGGGCATCCACCAGATAGGCCGTAAATCCCATGGCCATGCCCAGGATGACGATCACCGCCCCGGTCAGGATGGCACTATCCACCACGATGCCGGGAAGCTGGCGGCGCCAGTCGATCTCCTTGAGCACGAAGCACTCCACGACGAGAACATAGAGCAACACCACGGCCGAAACCTCCGCGATCGTAACAAAGCCGCCGTAGACGCCCGCCAGGATGATGACCACCAGCAGCCAATCCCATATCGTTGCGCGCAAAGCGCTTGTGATCCGGTCCCAGGATATCTTCGGCCTCGGGGCGGAACTCTTTTGCAGCTTTCGCCCCTGGGCGAAGGCGTAGGCGCAAAGCACCAGCAAGAGCAGGATTCCGGGCAGCAGGGTCGCATGGAAGAGTTTGGCGATATCGATTTGCGCCACGACGCCGTACAGGATGATCGGCAAGCTCGGCGGAAAGAGCAATCCCAGGCTCCCGCCGGTGGTCAACAATCCCAGGCTGAAGTCTTCTCCGTAGCGCTGCTGTTTCAGGATCGGGTAAAGCACGGCGCCCATGGCGATGATCGTGACGCCGCTGGCGCCGGTCAGGGCGGTAAAAAAAGCGCAGGCGCACAGGGCCGCGATGGCGCTGCCGCCGGGCAGCCAGCCGGCGACGGCCTCGAGAAAGGCCAGCAGGCGGTTGGGCATCCGGGATGCGGTCAACACGCAGCCGGCCATGGTGAAAAGCGGCAGCGCCACCAGAATGGGCATGGTCGCCAGACGGTTCATTTCGATGGGAATGGTTT